>DWYJ01000024.1 GCA_019118745.1 Candidatus Desulfovibrio gallistercoris
CTCTCTCTCTCTCTCTCTCTCTCTCTCTCTCTCTCTAGGCCTATCTGCCGGAAGTCTTTCTTCAGCTCTTTGCACACTCCGCCGATGATATCCACGAGTGCAGGACAGTTCTCCGCAGCTTTTTTGGTGCAAATGACTTCGGTCACGGACGGCAGACTCAGCAAATTGCAGAGCGTAAAGACATCAAACTTTGCCGTTCCCTCGAGTACGCTTTTATCAATGAAGCATTCATATTTTATGTCGGATACTTTGATATCCGGTGTCCCGTAGTGTATGAACAAGGGCTTGCGCCTGGTATCCAGCGTCTTGTTCTTCAAGATGGTCAGCACTCGCTGTTTATTGTTTTCATCTTTTCTGTCACAATAAAATCTATATAATGACAAGATGTCATCGGAAGCGGCTTCGCCGGATAATATTTTTGTTTCGATCTGCGCCGCAGATCCCAGAGACATCGCAGAAAAAGATGTCATGCATACTCCTCCTCGGCATGGATTTCACGGTAGACTTTCAGGATGATCCCATACACTGCCTGCAAAAAATATTCAAATCCCTCTGATCCAGTCAGGGCCTGCCAACACAAATTTTACAAACAATTTCAATAGATAAGCAAAAAATGCCGTATACACGCCGCTTGCTTTTGGGACGAGAGTGCCTCGTGTCTCTGACTCTTCCCCCGGTAAAAGCGCGCTGGGGAAGGGAAACCCGCTCCCGCGCCGGCGGCGACCGAAAGGCGGCCCGCAGGGCCGTGCCCGTTGGCGACGCAGGAGCCTTACGGGCATCGACAGCAGAGCGAGGGGTTTCCCTTCCCCCCAAACAGGCAACGAATAGTGTCAACAACTTCCTGACTTGCCTCCCGATACGGGGTGGGCAAAAAAGCCTGCTCACAAAAACGGCATCTGATATTGCACCTTCCCCGGATCGTGGGGAGGGCGATCTCCGTAGGCAAGAGCAGCTTTTTCTGAAACGATGTTTCCCGAATATGGGCAGCCCCGGCAAGGATATCCAGATTTTTTCTCTCTGCACCTATCCGTTGAAAACTTTTCTTCAGATCCCTGCACAGCATTTCGATCGTGTTCACGAGTGAAGAACAGTTCTCCGCAGCCTTTTTGGTGCAAATGACTTCGGTCACGGACGGCAGACTCAGCAAATTGCTGAGCGTAAAGACATCAAACTTTGTCGTTCCCTCAAGTACGCTTTTATCAATGAAGCATTCGTATTTTATGTCGGATATTTTGATCTCCGGTGTCCCATAGTGTATGAACAAGGGCTTGCGCCTGGTATCCAGCGTCTTGTTCTTCAAGATAGCCAACACTCGTTGTTTATTGTTTTCATCTTTTCTGTCACAATAAAATTTATACAACGACAAGATGTCATCGGAAGCGGCTTCGCCGGACAATATTTTTGTTTCGATCTGCGCCGCAGATCCCAGAGAGATCACAGGAAAAGATGTCATGCACGCTCCCCTCGCATGGATATCGTGTCAGGCTGTCAGGAGGATTTTATACGTTGTCCGTAGAAAATAGAAAGCTTCTCTTAACTTGAAAAGCACCAATATCTCAATAAAAAATGACATTTAAATTTATCAAATCATCCCTGAGCAGTCAATTTTTCCGATATATCTATCAAAAATATATTTTTACATGTGACTATTTATTGCCTGTTATGTAGGATGGACAACAAAAACACCATGGACGGCACACATGCATAGATATGACGCAGCATGCACCGCTGCGGAGGCAGCGGACGGCCCTACGCCGGACAGCGCCGCCTGCTGATGTCCCGGTGCGGCGACTCGCCAAACATGCGTTTGTATTCGCGGGTGAACTGGGTCACGCTTTCGTAGCCCACCGAGAGGGCCGCGCTGGCCGCGCGTTCGTTTTCCACCAGCATCAGGCGCTGCGCCTCGTAGAGGCGGAGCTGCTTGTGGTACTGCAGGGGGCTCAGACCGGTGATGCTCTTGAAATGCCGGTGCAGGCTTGAGACGGACATGCAGACCTGTCTGGCCAGTGCGTCCATGCGCAGGGGCCTGGTCATGTTCCGCCGCATGAGGGCGATGGCCTGGAGGATCTGGCCGTTCCGCGCGCCATGCGCGTACAGTCCCCGCAAAATGCCGCCCTGCGGCCCGGCCAGCAGCAGATAGTGCAGTTCGCGCATGATGAGCGGCGCCCGCACGGCGATCTGCCGGGGCTTGTCCAGCAGTTCCGCCAGCCGCAGCACCCCTTCCATGAGATCCGGGTCGGCATCGGCCACGGACACCCCGCTGTCGTCCACGCCCGCCGCGCGCTCTTCCGGCGTCATCTCCATGAGCAGCTCTCCGAGCATCTGCCTGTCCAGATGAAAGAAGAGGGAAAGGAAGGGCCGTTCCGGCGTGGGGTCCACGGCATGGGACAGGCTCGGCATGTCCACCGCGGCCACCAGACACTGATCAGCGCGGATCGTGTATGCCCGCGACCCGAGCACGGCCCGCTTGCCGCCCTGCACGATCAGCGAGGCCAGCGGCCGCGTGAAGCAGCTTTCCGAACAGTTGACGGCTTCCCGCCGGACGAGGAACACGCCGTCAACGGGCCCCGGGAGGACAGCGGGACGCGGCACATGCCGCAGCAGGATCTCTTTCAGTCGCGCGTTGGCTTCGGTGATGCGTGCCTGTCTGTCATCGGTCATGGAATGCCTCCCGTCGGCCAGCGTATGCTTTTCCGCGCCGCGCCGCAACGCCCGGCAGGCGGCCCGCTTTGCCTTTTTGCCGGAAACGATATAGACTGACACCATCGGTTTTTGCGCGGCCATGCCGCGCGGTGGGCGGGAGGCGTTGCCGTGCGGATACGGCGCATCCGCGGGAAAACGGTCACGCTGGAACGCTCAGCGCACGACCTCGTACCCATTCCGCGCCGCCCTTCCAATCCTTCCGGAAACGTCATGTCCGCTCAGTCTCGCGCCCCTCAGTCCTCCCCCACCCGCGGCAAGGGCCGTCCCCGCGCCTTTGACAGGGCGCAGGCTCTGCATAGCGCACTAGAGGTCTTCTGGCGGCGGGGCTACGCGCCCGCTTCCGTGGCGGAGCTGTGCAAGGCCATGCGCATCAAGCCCCCCAGCCTGTACGCCACATTCGGCAACAAGGCCACCCTTTTTCTTGAGGCGCTCCGCCATTATGAGCATACCTACTGGGACGGCCCGTCCCGCCGCTTTCAGGAAGAGCCCGACGTGTACGTGGCCGTGGAGCATTTCTTTCGGGATGCGGCCTGCATCCTGCTTTCTCCCCACACGCCCTGTGGCTGCATGGTGGTGCTGGCGGCCGTCAACATCGCCGAGGACGAGACGGAGATCATCGCCGCTGTGCGTGAGCTGCGGCAGGCTACTGAAAGCCTGTTTGCCGACCGCCTGCAACGGGCCGTCCGGGAGGGGCAGCTCCCCCCGCAGACGCCTGTCGAACCGCTGGCCGGCGCGCTGAACACCTTGCTTGAGGGCCTTTCTCTTCAGGCGCGAGACGGTCTGTCCCTGCCCGAACTTTCCGCCATTGCGGCCCTTGCCGTCCGCCTGCTCCCCCCGCCCTGCCCTGCTTCCAACTGCTGAACTCCGCATTTGCCCCGCGTCCGGCCTTCTTTTGCCATTGACATTTTTTTAGTAGTCATTAAAAAAATATCATGCACGGTGCGACAGGGATTCTCCCCCTCGTCGGTGACTTTCCCGCTCGCGGCCGCGCCGATATTTTTCGCGCATGAAGCGTTCTACCGCTGGAAAAGGCGGAACACAGAGCGACGGCCGAAACCAAGCCGAAAAATTGCGTGTTACCGCGAAACACCAGCCGCATGGCGTAAACGCGCAGCGTCTCAAACAAAAAATGCTCCAAAGGAGAAAGATCATGAGCAAGCACATCGTCATCCTGAACGGCAGTCCCCGCCTTCACGGCAATGCGGCCATGCTCTGTGATGCCTTCGCAGAAGGCGCTGCTGAGGCCGGACACACCGTTACCCGCTTCGACCTGCAGCGGATGGACATTCGCGGCTGCCTCGGCTGCGTGAAGGGCGGCAAGGATGCCGCGCATCCCTGCGTGCAACAGGACGACATGGCGGCCATCTATCCGGCCTATACGGCGGCGGATGTGGTCGTGCTGGCCTCGCCCATGTATTACTGGGGCTTTTCCGGCCAGCTCAAGACCGCCTTTGACCGTTTGTTTGCCGTGGCCGAATGCCGACCCGGCTATGCCAATCCGCGCAAGGACTGCGTGCTCCTCATGGCGGCGGAAGGCAACAGCCCGGAGAACTGGAAACCTGTGCTGGACTATTACCATGCTCTGCTCGGCTTCCTCCACTGGCGTGACTGCGGACAGGTGCTGGCCGGGGGCGTCTTTGAGGCGGGCGCGGTGGCCGGGCATCCCGCCTTGCGGGAAGCACGCACACTCGGCGCTTCCCTGTAAACACGAACGCCCACGCCTGCCGGTCTGCGTACTTCCCGCGCCCGGCAGGCTCTTTTCATGGCATGCAAAAAAGCGCATATGCGGCAATCCTGCGTTGTAAACGGTACGGCGCGCCTCCCTCGATCCATCCTCATTTCTCTCTCCCGCATGAGGCGCCCTGCCGCGACGGCCAGAATATCTGTCTTACCGAGGCCTGAGCATGTGCTGCCGTCCACACGGCCTCTTGACTATCCCTGAAGGGGCAGGCAAAGAACTGGCCTGAGTCTTTCCCGCTGCGGCACGGAACACGGCCGCACGCCGGTCCTTTCCGTCATGCGTCCGGACCCGCCTCCCTCGGTCTGCCCTGGCAGGACTACCGCGGGGAATGGCGTAACGCTCCATAGTGAGGCTAACATGCTGTCAATCCGGCATACCGATCTGCTCTGCTCCCTCAAAAACGTCTGGGAGGCTGTGCCTTCCCCCTGGAAAAAGGCCTTCTTCTGCGCCCTGCTGGTCAATGTCGTCGTCTACTTTTACGATCTTGCCCAGTTCCCGCTGGGGGATCATGATGTCGGCTACATGGACGGCATCCCGCTGCTGAGCGGCGGACGGGCCGGGCGCTGGTTTCTCCCCTTCCTGCACATGCTCGACGGGCATGTGCAGATACCCGTCTACACGACGCTGCTGGGCATGGCGACGCTCATCGCCTCTGGCATGGCGGCCGTCCTGCTCTGGAAACGGGACGCCGGATTCATGCCCCTGTTTGCCGGGGCCGTCGTGGTGTCCTGCCACCCCGCCGTCACGGATTTTTACTATTATCACTACATGATCCTGGGGTTCACCACCGCCCCGCTCTTTCTGCTGCTGTCCATCCATTGCGTCATGGGGCCGGAGGGGGCCCGGCCGCAGCGCATTTTTGCCTCGGTCGTGTTGGCCGTCATCGGGCTGGCGTCCTATCAATCCGCCGTCATGACGTGGACGACCTGCATGTGCGGTTACGTCCTGGTACAGATCAGCCAGTGGGACGGCAGCGGAGACGAGTTGCGCGCCCGGCTGAAGACCCTGTTCCTGCCCGTGCTGTGCATGTGTGCCGGCTGCCTGCTGTATGCCGTCAGCCTTGCCCTGTATCCGCTTGTGGGGCTCAGCCTTGCCCTCTATCAGTTCGAGACCAACGCGGCTTCCGGGCTCGCCGGGCGTCTTGTGGAGCTGGTCCAACAGTCCTGGCAGCATCTTTTCCTGCCGCAGGGTTTCGTGTCCGGCTGGCTGAAGGGGATCTTTCTCCTTGCCATGCCCGCGGCTTTCTGCGCGGTCTGGCGGCAAGGGCGGCCCTGCGCGCGCCCCGCTGTCCGCATGGCCCTCCTGCTGCTGTTCTTCCTGCTGCTGCCGGTGGCCACCAAGTCGCAGTTTGCGGTCAGCAGCTCCAGCGATTGGCACCTCTACCGCTTCATAGCCTTGGGCGACAATTACATGTACGCCTTTTTCCTGGTCATGTTGTTCGGTTCAGGCATCGTGCTTGCCCGCAATGCGGGCCTACTGCTCTTCGCGCTGGCGTTGCCCTGCATGGCCGTGAACCTTCTGGATCAGCAGGTGCGCCATGTCCGCTCCGTGGAACATGACATGGCCGTGCTCAACCGTGTGGTGGGACGCATCGAGGCCCTACCCGGCTACGATCCCGACAAGGCGTATAACCTCGTCCAGTTCGGCAGGACGCTGCCGTATCTGGCCAACAGTCCGGGAATGGGCACGAGCAATCCCCTCGCCCGGACGACCGTTTCCCAGGCGTGGCATCCGGGCTTCGAACTCTGGCACCTTTCCCGCTATCTCAAGTTCAACGAGCGCATCAACGAGGAAAGCGGCAATACGGCCTTGCTCGCCCCGGCGATCCAGTACGCCAGAGGCCGCAAAGCCTTTCCGGCTCCGGGCAGCGTCGGCATCGTCAACGACACCATCGTCCTGATCTTCGACGAGCAGGCCGTCAAAAGGGCCGAACAGCGCCTTGACGCCGCGCCGGTGCAGCCCTGACGGACAGCCGCACGGCGCTTGCGCCCCGCTGCGCGCGGCCTTTGCCAGTGACGGCCGCAGATCGTTTACCGCTTGTGGCCTGCGCCCGGGGACTCGTCAGCCTGACGGCCCCGGTGCGGCTTTCAGAGGTTGTTCAAGGGTCGTTCCGCAGCTCCCCAGTGGCCGCCGCCCTGCAGGACAGAGAAAACACGACAGCAGCCTGTGCGGCAGCCGCAGACAGGGGATGCGGCATATCCGCATCAGCCTTGACAGGCAAATAACAGTTTGGATATTGTAACCAATTGTTGTTTACGAATCTGAGGATACGTTCCTGTACCTCTTCCCCGCGACAGGGCCGGCCGGGAAAGGCCGTAGCCCAGCGCCGCACATCGCCGGATGCTGGGCGGCATGGCCGATGTCCGGGAAATGAGCACGAGCATGTGGAAAAAACTATGCAGGGCGTTCTGGTCGCCGGAGTTTCTGCGCTTTCTCGTTTTCGGCGGCCTGGCGGCCCTGGCGAATCTGGCCATTGGTTACATCCTGTATTCCAATGACCTCATCCCCTACTTTTTTGCGGTCTTTTGCGGGTCGGCCTCCGGGCTGCTCGTCAACTTCCTTTGCAACTACTATTTCAATTTCCACTACCGGGGCCGCACGCTGATCCGGCAGTTCTCCACTTTTTTCATCGTTGCCGGCGTGGGCACGCTGCTCAACGCGCTGCTCGCCAAGATCTTCCTCTTGCTCGGCCTCTGGCTGCTGCCCGTCCTGCCCGCCTCCGCCTTGACGGAGCTGCTGACGGTCCACCTTGAGATAGGCTGCCATATCCTGTCCATCGGAGTGGTGACCTTCTATTCCTTCCTGGGACACAAGTATTTCAGTTTCAATGAAGGCATCCGTGCCTTTTGGAAAAAAAGGAGAGGATTTCATGCCTGCTGAAGAACGCAAGATCGTCATCATCGGCGCCGGTCCCGCCGGACTGACGGCCGCCCTTGAATGCCTGCGGCGCGGCGTCGGCCACGTCACCGTCATCGAGCAGGAAGACCTGGTGGGCGGCATTTCGCGTACCGTGGCCCACAACGGCAACCGTATGGACATCGGCGGTCACCGCTTTTTTTCCAAATCCGGCGAAGTCATGGACTGGTGGGCCGGCATCCTGCCGGTGGAAGGCGAAGGCACCCCGCCCGCCTCAGCGGAAACGCTGGACCGCATCATCCTGCTGCGGCACCGCCTCTCCCGCATCTTCTACCTGCGGAAGTTCTTTTCCTACCCCATCTCGTTGAGCGGGGAAACGGTGCGCAACCTCGGCCTGAAACGCATGCTGGCCATCGGGGTGTCCTATATCCGCGCCTGCCTCTTCCCCATCAAGCCGGAAAAAAGCCTGGAAGACTTCATCGTGAACCGCTTCGGACGGCGGCTCTACGAGACCTTTTTCCGTGATTACACGCAAAAGGTCTGGGGCGTGCCCTGCAAGGACATCGCCGCCGACTGGGGGGCACAGCGCATCAAGGGGCTCTCCATCACGCGGGTGCTGGCGCACGCTTTCCGGCGTCTGCTGCCCTCTTCAGGGGGGATCGACCAGAAACATGTGGAGACCAGCCTCATCGAGCGTTTCTGGTATCCCAAATACGGGCCGGGCTCGCTCTGGGAAGCCGTGGCGGATGAAGTGCGCGCCCTGGGCGGCGAAGTGCTGATGGGACAGCGCGTCAGCCGCGTCCATTGGGAACATGCGGACGGCCATGCCCGCGTGAGCGGCGTGTCCGTTTGCGATGCGCAGGGCCGGGAGACCCTGCTGCCCTGCAGCCACTGCATCAGCTCCATGCCGCTACGTGACCTGATCCGCCAGCTGGGGGACGGCGTGCCGGAGCCCGTACGTCAGGTGGCCGAAGGCCTCGTCTACCGGGACTTCATGACTGTCGGCGTGCTGTGCAGGCGACTGGGCAATACGCGGGACGGGCAGCCCTTGCAGGATAACTGGATCTACGTTCAGGAACCCGACGTCTTCGTGGGCCGCATCCAGCTCTTCCATAACTGGAGCCCGTGGCTCGTGGCCGACAAAAGCAAGTTCTGGCTGGGCATGGAATACTTCGCCAGCGAGGGCGACCAGCTGTGGACCATGCCCGATGAGGAATTTACGGCGCTTGCCGTGAGGGAGCTGGTCAAACTGGGCTTCGTGCGGGCCGAAGACGTGGAAGACACCGTGCTGCTGCGCGTGCCCAAGGCATACCCCGCCTATTTCGGCAGTTATGGCCGCGTCGGGGAGATCCAGACCTTCCTTGACGGCATCGAGAACCTCTATCCAGTGGGCCGCAACGGCATGCACCGCTACAACAATATGGACCATTCCATGCTCTCGGCCATGCGGACGGTGGACTGCATCAGCGGCCACGGTGAAAAAAGCGCCATCTGGAAGATCAACGCCGAACAGGAATACCACGAGACCCGTTCCAACGCCTGACAGGCCCGTTCGGGCCATGAAGACGCCGCTTTCCGGCTTCCCGGCCGCCATTCGTGCCGCCGTCCGCCGAAAGCGGCGTTTTTTTTTGCTCCCCTCCTGCCACGGCGGTCAGGAGCGCTCCCCCCTCACGATGCCCCATCCTGCGGCACGCAGTTCCTCCCTTGCGGGCATGCCGTCTGCCCGCTGTGCCTTCAGAGAGCCTGTTAGAGCCTTTTCCGTTTGAAACGCCTCGCCCTTTGCGCCGAACGGATTGATGTACCGCGAAAAAACACGGACTTTCCGCTCACCCTGTGCCGCCGCCTCGCGTTTTGCCGTGTGCAAAGATAAAACGCCCATGTCTCCCTGTCGGCACCGGCTGCCGGGCCGCAGGGCATGCGAGTATCAGGCAAAAAGTTGCAAGTATCGTGGATGGCCCTCCGGCGGCTGCGGCGTATGCTGTCTCCATCAACATCGCAACGACCAGGAGGATCATCATGAAAAAAGCCGTACTCGCCGGCCTGCTTTCCGTTTCCGCAGCCGCCGCCATGACCGTGAGCCAGCCCGCCGCCGCGGAAAACGCCAGGGAACAGGTCATCATCCGCAGCGGCGAACAGGCCGCCATCAAGGGCTCGCCCACGTATTTCACGGGCAGCGTCCGTATCGATCCGCTCTATCCGGCCAATAATGAGATGCGCTCCAGCGGCGGCAGCGTGACCTTTGAGCCCGGCGCCCGCTCCCACTGGCATATCCACCCGGTAGGACAGGTGCTGATCGTCACTTCCGGCGTGGGCAGGACGCAGGAATGGGGCAAGCCCATCCAGGAGATCCGGGCCGGGGATGTCATCATCTGCCCCGTGGGCGTCAAGCACTGGCACGGCGCGGCGCCCGGCAGCGCCATGACGCACATCTCCATCTGCGAGGAAAAGGAGCCCGGCAAGGTCGTCGAGTGGATGGAGCCGGTCACGGATGAGCAGTATAACGGAAAATAGGACACAGCATCCTGTCTCGCGACGTACATCCACGTCAGTCGCGACAGACGATATGCGGTATCCTCACAGTAAAGGAGTTGAAAGCATGTCGAACACCAAGCACCAGAGCCATTCGCCCGACCGGCGCGCTGTCCTGCGGGCCGCTGCCGCGCTGGCGGCTGCCCCCGTGCTGCTGGGAGCATTCCCGGACGGTGCTACGGCAGCGGAAAGCACGAGTTCCGTCGCGTCCGGCGGCGGAAAATCCCTGGATCTGCCCCTGCTGCGCCAGAAACGTACACTGGGGAAGGGGGCGTATAGCCTGGAAGTTTCCGCATTGGGCTTCGGCGTTATGGGAGCGACCTATAACCGCGGCATCACCCCGGACAGGAAAAGCCTCATAGCGCTGCTGCGTCAGGCGGCAGAACACGGCATCACCCTCTTCGACACGGCCCAGATCTATGGCCCCCTCACCAATGAGGAACTAGTGGGCGAAGCTTTGGCGCCGTACAAGGGGCGGGTCGCCATTTCCACCAAATTCGGCCACAGCATCGTCAACGGCGTTTACCAGACCGGCAAGCTGAACAGCCGGCCGGAAAACATTCGCCGCGTGGCGGAGGCCTCTCTGAAGCGCCTGCGGGTGGAGGCCATCGACCTTTTTTATCAGCATCGCTTCGACCCGGAGGTGCCCATCGAAGATGTGGCCGGGACCGTCGGAGATCTTATCCGCGCAGGCAAAGTCAGGCGCTTCGGTCTGTGCGAGGTCGGCCCGGAGACCATCCGCCGCGCCCATGCCGAACAACCCGTCACCGCCCTACAGAGCGAATATCACCTCATGTGGCGCGAGCCGGAAAAGCTCTTTCCCCTGCTGGCGGAGCTCGGCATCGGTTTTGTCCCCTACAGCCCCCTGAACCGTGGCTTCCTGGGCGGGGACATGACCGCATACACCCGTTTTGATTCCGGTAACGACAACCGCGATACCCTGCCCCGCTTCCAGCCGGAGGCCCTGGGCAAGAACCTGTTGTTCGTGGAAGCATTGCACCGTTTCGGGCGGGCCCGTGGCATGACGGCCGCGCAGGTGGCGCTGGGCTGGCTCCTGCAAAAGGGAGAAAACATCGTCCCCATTCCCGGCACGACCAAACTGGCGCATCTGGAAGAGAACATCCGGGCCGTCCAGCTGGCGGCAAGCCCTGCCGACTGGCGGCAACTGGAAACGGAGCTGGCCGCCGTGCCCATCGTGGGCGACCGCTACCCCGCGGATCAGCAGAAGCAGGTACAGCAGCGCTGACGGGCGCTGTTTGCAAGGGAACAGGCAAGGAGAACGGAATGGCACAGGAAATGATGACGGCCGGCGTGCTGACCGGGCCGCAACGCGTGGAGATCCGGCAGATCCCCGTCCCGCCGGTGACGCCGGGCATGCTGAAGATACGGGTCTCGGCCTGCGGCGTCTGCGGCAGCGACATCCATCTGTGGAAAGCCGGTAAAGGCTGGAACGCTGAGCCCGTTGCCGACTTTCATATGGGGCACGAATTCTGCGGTGTGGTGGCCGATCCCGGCGACAGCGATTTCCAGCCCGGCGAGCGGGTCACCTTCTGGGCCAATCTCTACTGCGGACACTGCGACATGTGCCGCAGCGGCAGGGAACACCTTTGCCGGGAAGTCAACGGGACGCAGTATATCGGTTTCGTCTGCAACGGCGGCTATGCGGAATACTTCGTAGGCAGGGCTCGCAACGCCTATCGTCTGCCGGACAGCGTGTCGGACATCGCCGCCGGGCTCATCGACCCGCTCATGGTCGCCTACCACGCTGTCCGACGGTCCGGCCTGAAGCTGCACGACAAAGTGCTGGTGGTCGGCAGCGGCATCATCGCCCAGCTCGTGGGTGGGCTTGCCAGACGGGCGGGCGCCTCCTGCCTGGCCATGTCCCGGATAGACGATCGCCAGCTGGAAAAGGCACGGGAGATCGGTGATTTCACCCACTATCTGGACGGCAACGCGCCTGACCGGGCCGCCCGGATGCAGGAACTCTCTTCGGGCGGCTTTGACGTGGTGTTCGAGGCGGTCGGATCGGCGGATGCGCTGGCTACCTGTCTGGACGGCGTGCGGCCCGGCGGCGAGATCGTCCTTATCGGAAACAGCATGACGCCGGTCATTCCCTTTGCCCTGAACAGGGCCGTCCTGCATGAAGTACGGCTGACCGGCAGCGTCTCCTGCACGCGGGCCGAATTTGCGGAGACCATCGACCTCATCGCCTCGGGAACCATCGATGTGACACGCTATGTCACCGACATACTGCCTCTGCCCCAGTTGCAGCAGGCCTTTGAAAAACAAATCTCCCCCACAGGCAATGTGCTGAAGACCATCATCCGACCCTGAGCCATGCGGAACGGGCATTCGCGCAAGGAGGATATCATGTCCGCGAAAACATCCCCCCTCATCACCACCGACCATCCCGCCACGCCACGCCGGAACGGCCGCTGCTCACGGCGTGAGTTCCTGCGGAGCGCCGCCCTTGGCCTCACGGCCTTCGCGGCGGCGCCGCTGCTGTGCGGCCATGCGGCCCATGCCGCCACCACAGGAGGAAAACCCATGCTGATCGTCTACTTTTCCCATTCCGGCAATACCCGCCGGCTTGCCGCCTGCATCCAGCGCCTCACGGGCGGCGATATGGCGCAAATCACGCCCCTCACCCCCTACCCGCAGGAGTATGATGCCGTGGTGGAGATGGCCAAACAGGAGCAGCGGCGCAATGTCCGGCCGCCCATTGCCCCCCTGCAGCCGGACCCGACAGCGTACGACACGCTGTTCATCGGCTACCCCAATTGGTGGGGGACCTTCCCCATGCCGGTAGCGACCTTTCTGGAAAGCTTCCCGGTGGGGAACAGGACGCTCATCCCCTTCTGCACGCACGAGGGCAGCCGCCTGGGCAAAAGCGAGCAGGATCTTCGGCGTTTCTGCCCGCAGGCCCGCCTGCTGAAAGGTTTTGAGGTACGCGGCTCGCGTGTGGACGACGCGGAACCGTCCGTAAAAGCCTGGCTGGCGGAGTTGGGACTGATCTAAGAGCTGTCAATACTACCCATTGCTTGTTTGGGGGGAAGGGGAACCCCCTCGCTGCCCCGCGTCGGGCGTATCCCTGCCGCCGTCACGCGTTTTCCGTAATGGCGGCAGGCTCTTTTCCGCCGCAGGACGCACACAGCGGGAGCTGCGGCGCGGCGGCCAGCGCCCGGCGTCGGTGCATATCCCGCAGCGGCGGCTCCCCGAACACCCGCTTGTACTCGCGGTTAAACTGGGTGATGCTCTCGTAGCCCACCTTGAAGGCGGCCGCCGAGGCCCGCTCATTCTCAAACAGCATAAGGCGCTGCGCCTCGTAGAGCCGCAACTGCTTCTGATACTGCAAGGGGCTCAGGCCCGTGAGCAGCTTGAAGCAGCGGTGCAGATTGGCCGTGGACATGTTGACCTGACGCGCCAGGGCCGCGATGCGCAACGTGGACTTGTAATTCTGGCGTATCCAGTTGACCGCCTGCACGGCCTGATGGTTGGGCGTGCCCGGCGTGTTCATTTTCCGCAGGATGCTGCCGTGCGGGCTGATCAGCAGCAGATAATGCAGTTCGCGCAGCATCATGGGCGCACGAAACGGTATCTGCTCCGGCTTTTCCAGCAATTCGATGAGACGGAGGAACATCTCCAGGATATCGGGAGGCGTATCCGCGATGGAGACACCGGTCACGTCGTCCGCATCCGTCGCTTCCGCCGGCGGCATCTCCGCGGCCAGCGAGGCCAGCAGCGCTTTGTCCAGATAGCAGTAACAGAACAGGAAGGGCCGCTCCGGCGTCGGGTCCTCCACGTAGGAAGAAATGGGCATG
The DNA here is from genome assembly GCA_019118745.1 of Candidatus Desulfovibrio gallistercoris. Lineage (GTDB taxonomy): Bacteria > Desulfobacterota > Desulfovibrionia > Desulfovibrionales > Desulfovibrionaceae > Desulfovibrio > Desulfovibrio gallistercoris. Next base: position 13,651 of record DWYJ01000024.1, read on the forward strand.
TCCACGGCGGCCACGATGCTTTGGTTCGTCGAATAGACGTATTCCCGGCCGCCCATGTGGGAATGCTTCGTCCCCTGCACGACAAGCCCGACGAGCGGTTTTTCAAAACACTTTTCCGGCGTGCCCCCCGCTTCGCGGCGTGCCAGAAGAAAGCCCTCGATGGCCGTGGGCAGGATGCGGGGATGGGGCAGATGATGGAGGATCTTTTCCCTGATGCGGGCATTCAGGAGGTTCGTCCGTTCCAGATCGTCCGACATGTTCGTGTCTCCCAAAGGCAAGAAGGCGCGCGCTCCGCACATGCCTGCGCCGGTCCCGCGCGGTTCGGCTGTTCTTCCTCCATCTTACCTGACTTGGACACAAAGGTCGAGACCGCCCGGCCCTGCCGCCGGCCCGCGCTGATCTCCTCGTCCTTGCGGAAAACGGCAGACGGGGCGGCATATCCGCCGCCCCGTCCCGGTATGGCAAGAGCGTCACTGCTGAGGCCGCGCCTGCGGCGGCCTCAGGACAGTGTCGTCAGCGGGTGCTTTCCGGTACGCCGTAATCCCGCTCCGCGGCGTTGATGACCGCGCGTACCCGCTTGCGGGCCTCTTCCGAAAGCGGCTCCGGCTGCCATTCGTCCAGCAGCTTCTTTGCCGCTTCCAGCGCGCGCGCCTCCATGTCGAGCGATCCCGCCTCCTTCCAGCGGTCGCGCGTCAACCGGTCGATAAGTTTGGGCTTCGACTGGATGTGCATATTCTCGAAGGTATTCATGTGGGAGAGGAAATCCCCACGCGGACCGACCTCCTTGATCACGTCCACGGACAGGGTCTCGTCATTCACCACGATACCGTCCATGCTATACAGCATCATCTCCGCCATTTCCGCGTCCATCAAGAGCTGGCTGTAACTGATGGTCATGCCCATCTCCAGCATACCGAGACCGTAAATGATGTTGGCACCTGCCAGCATCGGCAGCAGTCCGGTCAGCGTCTTTTCATGGCCGCTCTGGACATCACCGCACTTGCTGTCCCCCTAGCCACCCGCTGCCCAGGAGGGCAGCTTGTAGTAGCGGGCCATGCAGGCGACGCCGGCGTTGAGCATGGCAAGTTCCGGCGTGCCCACCACGGCCGCGCCGTAGCGCAGATCCATAGCCGTGGAGGAGCTGCCGTAGATGAATTTGGCTCCCTTGCGCGTGACCTGCGACAGCACGAGCCCAGCCAGCGCCTCGCAGTTGTGCACCACCAGCGCCCCGGCCAGATTGACCGGCGTGGAGCCGCCGGCCATGCCCATGGACAGCACGTTCACGATGGCGCCGTTGCGGGCCGCCACCATGATGACCTCGCAGACGTCGGCCGTCAGCTTGAGCGGGCTGATGGGGCAGGTGTTGAAGGTGACCGGGCAGCGTTCGGCGAAATCTTCCTCGCCCACCGCGGCCTTGGCCATGTCGATCATGTACTGCGTCAGCTTGCCGTTGCCCCCGCCGGTGAAGACGTGCTTGGTGGTGTTCATCAGCAGGGCTTCGTAGTTGTGCAGCTCGGCCACGGCTTCAGGATAATCCTGCGCCCCGGCCATGCGCTCGCAGACGGGGATGACGTCCAGCGCATCCACCAGCCGGGTCAGATCCTCCACGTCCTTCTTGGTGGAATTGCGCAGATCGCCGGTATTCGGGTCCACGATGTAGACGGCTTCGCCGAAATTGGTGAAGACCACCCGCCTCCCGTCCAGCATGACATCCCTGTCCGGCGTGCGGCCCGGAAGCGTCAGCACTTCGGGCGCGCTGGCCACGGCTTCGGCCACCAGCCATTGGGGGATGCGAACAAGATCCTCGTCATACACGCTCGCGCCCGCCTTGACGAGCAGCTCACGCGCTTCCGGCGAGCCGATGAGCACGCCTGTCGTTTCGAGGATCTCAAGGGTAGCCCGGTGGATGGAGTCCATCTCGTCCTGTGTGAACATGTTGAGACTCAGTCCACCGCTGGCAAGGCTACCGGCCTGTTTCCAGCGCTGTGCCATGCGAACCTCCTTTTCTGTGATCCATGATCGCGGGGGGCTTCCGCAGGAGCTCCCCGCTTTCCTCATTGATATATGTTAAAGAAAAATTGCGCAACAAAAAAATATTTAAGATAAAAATAATTTCACAACAAATTTGGGGTGTGAAAAAAATATTTTATAAAGAATACATAAAATCAACATGTTATGAATATACACAAAAATTGACACCTTTTCCCTATTGCTCAAATTTCAGGCAATTGATATATCTATGACACGTTAAAAATATATCAAGCAGAGGAGGTGTTCACGTGGTCAGCCACCAACCCATCCCAAGCCGGACCAGATGATACGGTGCATCATCCGGACAGTAACCCAGAGCATGCCAGCCGGGCGGCCAGCTTCGCTCCGCATACTCCGCCCCGCTGAAGCGGCTGCCTCAATCCACAGATCTTTCAGGAGAAATCATGAATACTGTGTCAAATCCCCAGCGATCCGGCATTTTGGGCGTATTCGATCATAAGCTGTTCTGGCCTTCCCTTGTTTTGTTTGCCGCCATCCTTATCTTTGCTCTTGCAGCGCCCGAAGCCTGCGGCGCTTTTTTTGCTTCCATACAGAATTTCGTCCTTGCCAATTTCAGCTGGCTGATCCTTGCCGTCGGCACGGCGGCCATCCTCTTCTCACTCTGGATGCTGCTGAACAGGCCCTTCGGGCAGATCAAGCTGGGCGGCGAGGACTGCAAACCCGAATTCTCCTTCTACGCCTGGGTCAGCATGCTGTTCTGCGCCGGTCTGGGAACGGGTTTCGTCATTTTTGGGGCAGCCGAACCGCTGTATCACCTCTACAGCGCCCCGACCATCATCGACGCCGGGACCGCCGGAACGCCCCGCGCCGTGCCGGAGGCCATCCGCCTTGCCGTGGTCAACTGGGGACTGCTGGGCTGGCCTCTCTACTGCACGGCGGGCTGGGTCATCGGTTACGCCGCCTACCGGCATAAGAAGCCCCTGCGCACCTCCACCGGCCTCTACGGCATCCTGGGCGAACGCTGCAACGACACCCTGATCAGCAAGATCGTGGACGTGCTGGCCAGCGTGGCCACCATCGGCGGCGTTTCCATGATGATCGGGCTTGGCGTGGCCTCCATCACCTTTGCCCTCAAGCTGCTTTTCGGCATCGAGCTCGGCCCTGTGGGTCAGTTCAGCGTCATGCTCAGCCTTATCGTCATCTACATCCTCAGTTCCGCGTCGGGCATCGCCAAGGGCATGCGCCTGTTCAGCGAATCCACCGGTTATCTTGCTCTCTTCCTGCTGGTGGCGGTGCTCTTCCTCGGCAATACGCCCATCACCTACTCGCTGAACATGCTGCTGCAGGTGACCGGAGAGTTCCTGTTCCGCCTGCCGCAGACCATGTTCTGGACGGACGCCACCCAGATCACGCCCCGTCCCTGGTCGGGCACCTGGTTCATCTTCTACATCCTTTGGAACATGTCCTATGTGCCCTTTACCGGCGGCTTCATCGCCCGCATCTCGCGTGGCCGCACCATGCGGGAATTCGTTTTCGGCACGGCCATCGTCCCCATCGTCATGTGCCTGCTCTGGTTCTCCATCTGGGGCAGCAACGCCTGTTTCGAGCAGCTTTCCGGCTATCAGCCCATGTGGCAGGTGGTGAAGGAAACGCCTGAACAGGCGCTGTACATGCTGCTTGGCTCCTTCCCCTTCGGTTCAGCGCTCTGCTTCGTCGCCTTCATCTGCTTCTGCGGCTTTGCCATCACCACGGCGGACGCCGCCTCGCACTTCATCGCGCGGCAGGTGGCCCCGGGCGAAGAGCATTCCACCCTTGCCATGCGCGTGCTCTGGGGCTGCGTCATCGGCATGACCGGCATCATCTTCCAGGTGACCGGAGGCTTTTCGGCCATCAAGTCGCTGGCCATTTCCGGCGGTACGCTCTTCGTGCTGGTCATGATCGCCTACATCATTTCCATCTGGCGCATGATGCATGCCGATTTCCCCGGCGGCAGCCGCTCCTGATAGGGAAACGGACAGAAGGCTCAGATATCTTCAGCATTCGGGAGGAGTGCTTCCATGATGTATCTCAACAGGGAATTCAGGGTCTTGACGGAACAGCAGCTGCAGCGTGTGCATGCGCTGACGCTGGAGGTGCTGGAACGCAAGGGCATCCTTTTCCATTCGGAAGAGGCCCGCGGCATACTGGAAGCGCACGGGGCGCGGGTGGATGGAGAATGCGTCCGCCTTTCCCCGTCGCAGGTGGATGACGCCCTGGCGCAATGTCTGCCGCGTTTCCTCTGGCAGGCGCGCGACAGCCACAAGAGCCTGCTGGTCGGGGACGGACAGGACGGCGTGCTGGTCATGCAGGATCACGGGCCGGTCTTCGTGCAGGAGCGGGACGGCACGCGGCGGCTGGGCACGCTCGACGACGCCGTGAATTTCTACAAGCTGGGTCAGACCAGCGCCGTCACCCGCATCGTGGGCCAGTGTACGGTGGACCCGCATGAACTGGACGACTCGCCCGTCAAGCACAAGCGCATCACCCATGAGCTGCTGCGGCATACGGACAAGCCCATCCTTTCCTGGCCGCAGATGAGCCACCGCGACACCCAGGATATTTTCCAGATGGTGGAGATGGTCATGGGCGAAGGCTATCTGGCCCGGAACTACTTCCTCACGGCCTCGGTCTGCGCGCTCTCTCCTCTGCAATATGCGCAGGAGTCCGCGGACACCATCATCGACTATGCGCGGGCCGGACAACCCGTCCTCCTGCTTACCGCGCCCATGAACGGCGTCAGCGCCCCCATCGGCGACATCGCCGCCCTGGTCATGCAGAATGCCGAGATCCTCGCCGGGCTGGTGCTGGCGCAGGCCGTCACGCCGGGCATACCCGTCATTTACGGCATCGGCACCTATGCTTCGGACCTGCGCACCGGCAGCTTCGTCACCGGTTCGCCGGACTCCAAGCTGGTGGACAGGGCGGCCCTGCAACTGGCGCAGACGCTCTACCGCCTGCCCACCCGCTTCATGGCGGGCAATACCGACGCCAAGATCCCCGACATCCAGGCAGGCTACGAGACCATGCAGAATTATGTGCTGCTGCTCATGGGCGGGACCCACATGATCAATGAATGCCTCGGCATCCTTGATGGCATGATGGCCGTCTCTTATGAGAAGTACATCATCGACGAGGAGCTGCTGCGCAGGACGGACCGCATGATGCGCGGCCTCGACACCAGCGAGGACGCCTTCGACATCAGCGATCTGCTGGATTCCCCGCACGGCGAGTCCTTCCTCATGCGGGACAGCACGCTGGCCGCCTGCGGCAAGCAGTGGCTGCCGGACGTGGCCTGCTGGAGCAGCTATGACGCCTGGGAAGCCGAAGGCAGGCCGGACATCCTGGAGCGGGCGGCCGCCCTCTGCGCGCAGCGCCTCCAGAGCGCCCCGGACGATCTGCTGGGCAGCGAGCTGAACAAGGCGCTTGCCGCCTTTGCGGAAAAGCCCACTGCCTGATCATCCTGAAAAAGCCCTCCTTATGCCGGGCTTCTCCTGTGCGCCCACACAGGGGAAGCCCTTTTTTCGCACCTTGTGCGCGGACAGGAATTCGAGAAGGAGGGAGAGAGAGGGAGGGAGGGAGGGAGGGAGGGAAGAGAAGCAGCCGTCAGCGTTCCACGCTGTCCGCCAGCAGCCGGCGTACGGTGCTTCGCGCCGCCGCCAGCTGCGGATCTTCCGGGGCGCGCGGCTGCGGGAAGGGTAGGGAGCAGGAAGAGACGATGCCCCGGCCGGCCGCGAGCACATGCACCTCGTCCGCCAGCAGGCAGGCCTCGTCCACGTCATGGGTGACCAGCAGCATGGTCTGCCCGCTTTGCGCGCGCAGCTCCAGCAGCAGGCGCTGCATACGTCCGCGCGTCAATGCGTCCAGCGCGGCAAAGGGTTCATCCAGCAGCAGAAGGCGCGGCCGCAGGGCAAGGGCGCTGGCCAGCGCCGTCCGCTGCCGCATGCCGCCGGACAGGGCCGACGGCAAGGCCGCCGCCTTTTCGGCAAGGCCCACGGCGTCCAGCAGCCGCGCCACCCGCTCGCGCCGTTCGGCGGCGGGCAGCCCGCAGGCCCGCAGGCCGAAGGCCACGTTTTCCGCCACCGTGAGCCAGGGGAAAAGCGTATCTTCCTGAAAAAGCAGCAATCGTTCCGGACCGGGCCCGGCGCAGGGACGGCCGTCCAGCAGGATGGTCCCGCCGTCCGGCGACAGCAGGCCCGCCAGCAGACGCAGCAGCGTGCTCTTGCCGCAGCCGCTCTCCCCGATGAGGACCGTCAGGCTGCCCGGCGCAAGGTGAAGATCCGTCGGCGGCAGCACCGGCTGCCCGTCGAAGGACTTGTAAAGGGAGCGGCAGACCAGGAGAGACATCAGCGCACCATCCCCGGCAGGCGGCGCAGCAGCAGGACGAGCGCCCTGTCGCAGGCGACGCCGAGGCAGGCTATGCAGCCGATGCCGCAGAGCAGCAGATCCGCCTGCCCGTTCATGCGCGCTTCCATGATGCGCGCCCCCAGCCCGTCAGGCACGCCGGTCAGCTCGCCCAGCACAAGGTAGGCAAAGCTGAAGCCCAGCGCCACGCGCAGCCCGGCGGCCAGTTGCGGCATGGCCCAGGGCAGCACGATGCGCCGGAACACGGCGGCCCGCGAAAGGCCGAGCATCTGCCCGGTCGCCGTGAGCGCGGGAGGTACGGAGGCCGCCCCTGCGGCGGCGCTGAAATAGACGGGGAAAAAGGCGGCCAGCGCGATGAGCGCCAGCGTGGCCACAAAGCCGATGCCGCACCAGAGGATGACCAGCGGCAGCCAGCTTATGCCGGGGACGGCCCGGATGCCGTTGACGCTCACCGATAGCAGGCGCTCCACCCAGGCGCAGCGTCCGGCCAGCAGGCCCAGCGGGATGGCCGGGACCACCGCCAGCGCGTAGCCGCAGGCCACCCTGCCGAGACTGGCCGCGGCGTCCGGCCAGAAACAGCCGCTCCAGCCGCTGTCCGCCACGGCGCTCAGCCCCAGATAGACGGCCAGCGTCTCCAGCACGCGCCAGGGCGGCGGCAACAGCCAGTCCGGCGCGAGCCCGGCCCCGCACACGCCAGCCCAGACCGCAAGCAACAGCAGGGGCGGCAGCCAGGGCAGCAGCTTGCGGATCGCCGCCTTTCGCATGGCTCAGCGCACCTCCGGGGCCGAATCTCCGGCGGACGGCGTACGCAGCGCGTTCACGAACCGCGTATCCACAAGGGCGGCATAGTCCGGCTCCCGGGCGATGAGCCCCAGCGCCTTCATGCGCGCCCCCAGCGCGGCCAGCCGCCGGAGGAACGCCGTGTCCATGTCCCAGGTCAGTTCCATGTTGGACGCGGCCTGCTCCAGCAGCTCCCGTTCCAGCCCGGTCAGGCGGGCGGCGGCATCCAGCCAGCCCTGCGGCTCCGCGCACAGCTGCTCCGTGGCCCGCTTGTGCGCGGCCACCATGCGCCGCACCCGCTCCGGATCACGGGTAACGAGTTCCTTGTGCACCAGCAGGCCGCTGTTGATGGTCCCGATGCTGTCGTCGAAATACGGATAGGCCAGGATGCGGCCCACGCCCCGCCGCACGGCCTGCGCGGGCAGCGGCTCGCCGGACAGGTAGGCGTCCGCGTCGCCGCGGGCCAGCGCCGTATTCATGTCGAAAAAATCCACCCGCAGGAGCTGCACGTCCCGCCGGGCATCCAGACCGTGACGGCGCAGCAGATCCCGCAGCAGCACCTCATGCATGGTGCCCGGCACATAGGCGATACGTTTTCCGCGCAGCTGCTCCGGCATCGTTATGCCGCTGTCCCTGCCCACCACCAGCGCCGAACACTTGCCGCACAACGAAGCCACGAGCACCACAGGCTCGCCGCGCGCGGCGGCCTGGATGGCCAGCGCCAGCGTGGTCCCGGCCATGTCCAGACTGCCCGCCAGCAGGGCGGCCTTCTGGTCGGCGGGATTGGTGAAGGGGAAGACGCGTATCTCCACGTCCTCGCCCGGCGCTCCGGCATAGGCGTAAGGCTGTAGGGTCTGCGCCGTCTTCCAGGTGCCCAGCCGCCAGGTCTCCGCGCACGCGTCCACCGCCGTCAGCAGGAAAAGGACGCAGACCGCCGCGACAAGACCGGGCCGCCGCCTCACATGCCGCCACGCCCGGAACGGCCTCACGTCCGCTTCCCTTGCGCGCTGCCGCCGGAGACGCCGCAGGCTGCGGCCGCCAGCATGACGGCGGTACCGAGCTGGAGGGGATCGTGCCAGAAACGTTCCGGCTGCGGCGCGCAGCCTTCCCAGGGGCAAGGCACGCAGGGCGCGCTGATGCAGGCTCCGGGGGCCAGATGCCGCACAGGGAAGCAGACATCCGTGGGCGCGGCATCCAGCAGACAGGCAAAGGGAGAGAGCCCGTCCAGCTCCGCGGGCATGATCCCCCGGCACTGCGGGATTTGCGCCGCGCAGGCTTGCGCACGCCCCTGCACCGTATCGCAGAGGGTGACGGCAAAGCCGTGTCCGGCCAGCCAGGCGGCGGCGGACATGCCCACCGGCCCCGCACCCAGCACCAGCGCCCGGCGTTCGCAGGCGTAGCGTTCCGCCATGCCGCACAGGGCGGCGGCAAAGCCGCGTCCGGTGGCCCAGCCGTTCTCGGCATACGCGCCGTTGCGGACATGTTCGGCAAGATAGGTGTCGTCATCCGCCCAGAGCAGGATATCGCAGGCCCCGGCCCGCGCCTGCGCAAAGCCTTCCTCATCGGGCGACAGCACCTCGGCGGCGCTGCCCAGCGCCCGCGCCGTGGCCGCCAGCAGCTCCGCAAAGCCCGGTATGCAGCCTTCCCCGCTGCTCACCGGCACCACGCCCACCCGCACGGCGGCAAGCGACCGGCGCACCGCATCGAGCGGCAGATCCAGCGCCCGCGCGCACAATTCGTCCAGCCCGCAGCCCACGTTCCGCCGCAGGCGCGCGGCATAGGCCTCCCAACCGTCAGCCTGACCGGCCAGATCCTTTCCACAAAGTCGGGTCATGCTCTCCCCCTTGTACGGATGTGGCAGGGCCGTAGCTTCCCGGCCTGCCGCGGCGCACGAAAAACCGCCGCCTCACGCCGTCCTCATGTCCGCCGCGCTGAAAACGAAACTCAGCCGGCGGCCGCGACGTATTCCAGCGCCGTCTCGCGCCGTTGCTGAAGTTCCGCCTCGCTGTCCGCCGCCAGCAGCAGCACGCCCGCCCAGTCTCCCGACCGCAGATCGCCGCCCAGCAGCATGCCTTCCGTGCCGGGAATGCCGTCCAGCAAGCGCAGCGGCCCCACCTGCGTCAGGGAATGCTCGCCGGGGTGGATCAGTTCGCCGCCACGCCGGGCCACATGGAGATAACAGGCCGGACGAGGGACGGCGCGCCCGGCGGCGGGCGTCAGCGGCAGGAAGCAGGACGCCAGTTCCTCGGCCAGATTGCGGCCCGTGGAAAGCCAGACCGTCAGCGGCGTCTGACTGGGGAAACGTGCGTCGATCTCCAGCACGCGCCAGCCGTCGGGCCCGGCCACCACTTCCACATCCATGAGCCCGTGCAGCGCCAGGCCCCCGGCCAGCCGGTGCAGCTCGGCCGCCACCTCGGCCGCGAGCCCGGCCTCCGCCACCGGCGCAAGGACGCCGCGGCAGTCGTAAACATCATCGAGCAGGAGCTCGGTCAGCTGGAACGTCCGGTAGTTGCCCGGCGTGCCGCAGACTTCCAGCGAGAACTGCCGTCCGGGGCAATAGGCCTCCACGATCCAGCCGGGCGTCCGCAGGCCCTGCGGCAGACAGGCGGTCAGTTCGGCCTCGTTGTGCAGCAGATGCACCCCCCTGCTGCCGCTGCCTGCCGAAGGCTTGGCGATGAGGGGATAGCGCGGCGGGGCGTCGGGACGGGCCGGACAGGGGATGGGCGTGCCGCAGCGCTCGAAGAAGTCCCGGCTGCGCAGTTTGCTGCTGCTGACGGCATAGGCCGCCGGGTCAAAGGCCAGCGGTACGCCGGTACGCGCGCAGGCCGTACCGAGGGCCGCCAGGGCCGGGTCGTCCTCCAGCGCGGGAAAGACCAGATCCACGCCTTCCAGCGCCCGGACAAACGGGGACGGCATGCCGTCCGGGCCGTCGTCCGTCGTGATGTCGGCGCACAGGAAGTCGTCCGCAAGATAGCGGGCCGGAGGCAGCGGACGACGATCCACCAGCAGCGTGCGCCAGCCGGCCCGTCGGGCCAGCAGACACAGCTCCACCCCCTGGAGCCCGCCTCCGATGACGGCTACCCGCATGAAGACGCATCCTCTTGCTGTCCGCCGCCGGCGGCCAGGGTCTGACGGCGGCTTTCCACCCAGCGGGCATAGTCCGCCGCCGTGGCCATCTCCATGCCCATGTCCGTGAGCACGCGCCGGACGGCGGCCACACTGCGCCGCTCATTGTCGATATCGAGTTCACGGGTAGCCACCCCGGCAAAGCCGCAACCGGACGGCACGATGGACGTGACCACATTGGCCCCGGCCTGCAAACGCATGCGCAGGCCCTCCAGCCCGTCCACATCCAGCGAGGCGGGCACGAGCCTGTCCGGCATGAGCAGGCGCATGGCGGCGATGGCCCGCAGCTCGTGCAGCCGCTGTCCGCCCGCCGCGCCGCCGTCCGGCACGGGCAGCGTGCAGGCATGCGGCACATAGCTCATGGCGCGCACCTGCGACAGGGGCTCATCCCGCATGGCATGCAGGGAAGCCGTCAGCTCGTCCGCCCTCTCGCCCAGCCCGGTCAGCAGACCGTCTTCCACCAGCAGGCCCGCGGCGGCGGCATCCAGCCGCGCCTGACGGCGGCGGTCGAAGTCCTGCCCGAGACGCAGCCGGGCGAACTGCCGTTGATCATGCGTTTCCTGATAGCAGGCGTACCAGTCCGCGCCTGCCTGCCGCAGGCGGGAGAGCTGCTCCGCCGTGATGACGCCGGGGGAGACCATGATGGGCAGGCCCGTTTCCCGATGCAGGACGGCCACCATCTCCTCCAGCCGGGAAAAGCCCTCGCCCTCCACGAAATACGGGTCTTCCCCCAGCGTCAGATCCAGCAGGTGGACGCCGTCCTCGGCCAGACGCAGCCCCGCCTCCCGCAGCTCCCGCAGGGACTTGCGGTAACGCTGCTCCTCCGCATTGCTGCGCCGGTACTGGCAAAAGGCGCAGTCATTGCGGCAAAAGGTGCTGAGATAGAGGAAGCCGTACAAAAATACCCAGTCGCTCCAGCAGTTCGCGCGCGCTTCCCGCGCCTGCCGAAAAAACGCATCGTCCCCGCCCTGCTCCGTCCGGGCGAAAAGTTCCCGCAGGCGATCCAGTGCAACAGTCCCGTTCATAGATGCAACCTGATCCCGTTGACATAGGCCAGACTGCGCCCGGCCCGCGCCATATTGCTCTCTCCGGTGGCGGCCATGCACAGCCGCTCCAGCCCGAAGCCGATACCGACCCAGTTTTCCATGATCCCCCACGGGGCGTCCAGCGGGTGGGGCCCGACGGCCGAGGAGGCCAGCTCCATGCCGTTGGCGTCCACAAAATCGTCCGTCTCGCCGTAGACGGAGGATTCCTCCCCGACCATGCGCCAGCCGGTGATGCCCGCCGTATCGAGCACCAGCCGTCCCCAGCGCAGCAGGCGTTCCCGCAGGTCTTCCCCTTCGGGGACGCCCATCTCCACAAGGTTCAGCATGGTGAATTCGTTGGCGTGCCGCTGGCCTTGCGTTTCGCGGCGAAAACAGGGCCCGATCTCGAACAGCCGCAGGGGACGCGGACGCAGCCGCCCCAGCTCGCGCATGCATTCATAGAGATTGGGGGCCAGCATGGGCCGCAGGCAACGGCGGTCGTCCAGCCAGAAGACCTGCTTCTCCATGATGGAGCCGGAAAAGACGCCCATCTTTTCCAGACGCTTGCGGGAGATGATGAGCGGCGTATGCATCTGGAGGAAGCCCTCGGCCCGCAGGGCGGCGGCAAGCCGCTCTTCCAGCTCCAAGATGAAGGGGCGGTGCTGTTCCGCGCACCAGCGCTCCAACCGTTGCTGCTGTTCGCTCACAAGGCGGCTCTCCCATTGCTGGAAGGCCTGATTGCGCTGCCCGGCGTCCTCGAAGGACGCTTCCAGACCGGCGGCCTCCGCGCCGAGCTCGGCGAGCCGGTGGCGTTGTTCCTCGGTGAAATGGATCATGCGTCTGCCCTCCCTTCCCGCAGCACCGCGCCGGACTTCTTGCGGAAGGCCGTGCCCTGATACTTTTCCAGCTTCCAGTCCGGCACCCTGCAGATGGGACAGGGCGTGGCGTAGATCTTGTTGCGCAGCCAGCGGCTGGCTCGTGAGGTGCGGGCATTGCGCACAAGGAAGGTCTTGCCGCAGTGGGTGGAGATGACGGCATGGTCGCCGTTCACTTCCATGCTGCGTATGCCGTGCAGGATGCCGCGCCGCGACGGCCAGAGCTTCATCTTGCCGATGAGGGCGAAAAGCGGCTGGTTTTTGCGGTAGGTCCGCTTTTTGGGAGCGGGACGAGTGGGCGTCGGGATATCGCTCATGGGATGACTCCTGACGGCCTGCGCTTGCGGTACGGCAGCCCCGCCATGCCCCGGCGGCGGGAGAGATGTTTTTGGCGGGGTGTCCGGGAGTCTCACCCGGCTACAGGGGTTTAGAGTCCCTGCGATCCATACGATCCACACCCCGTATTGCCGTTCGCCGTCTCATTCAGGCGTCGAAGAAACTATAGCCCACTCGCCTCCCCCTGTCCAGAAGATATATCAGAAAAAATATTTTACCGAAAAAAGGACGGCAGATACTGCCGCGCAGTCACCAGGCCGCACAGCCCTGAAACATCATCTGCCGTCCTTGCCCGGCTGCCGCACCGCAGCCTAGGCCGCTACCGCGCTGCCTGGCCCTCCTCTGCCGCTGACCAAAGCGCGTAGCCCGCTTCCCGGAAAAGCGCCTGCGCCTGCGCCACATCGAAACCCCGCCAAACATCCTGACAAAAATCCTCGTTCCGCGGCACCGCGCCCTCTTCCACCACCACGACGTTGGCTCCCCAGGCCACGGCCTGACGGCTCACGGGGTGCACGCAGATGTCGGGAACGCGCAGCCCGCCGCACAACCGGGTGATGGCGGCGATCTGGGCAAGCCGGGCCTCCGGCAGCTCCGCGTCGCTTGCGCCGGGCGTGCCCGGCACATTGACGCGGGCCATGACGCCGCTCAGGCTCGCGCCGTTCTCCAGCGCGGTCATGAAGACATGCGCCAGCTCTTCATCAGTATGTTCCGGTCCCACAGGCTCCACCAGATGGGCCAGACGCAGAGGAGAAGCGGCCACGGCGCGCAGCGTGGCAAGCCGTTCCTGCGGGCTGAAGCAGGTGCACTTTCCCTCCCCCAGCCGCAGCGAATGATAGACCACCCCTATGCCCGCAGCCTGCATGGCGGCCACCTCTTCGTCTCCCATCTGCCCGGTATTGACGACGAGCCCGTAGCCGCCCGGTACGGCGTCCCGGATCTGCCGGGCCAGCCTGCACAGGCGATCGAAGCCGTAATATTCCGTGGTGCGCAAAGTGACCCAGGCGACCCCCGCCTCCACCAGACGACGGGTCATGGCGATGGCTTCCGCCGCGGAGAGCTCCCTCTCCTCGCGCACGAGCCCCCACTTGGCGCCAAAGGCGCAAAAGGTGCAATTTTTGGGGCAGGGACGGCTATCCAGGCCGATGGCGCTCCAGACACGGCCGGTATTGTGCGCCGCCACGGCGGCCACACGCCGCGCAGCCTCACCAAGATAGCGCACGTCGTCCGAATCCGGCGTCAGCGCCAGCAGCCGCAACACGTCTTCCCGTGTTCCCTGTCTTCCCCGAAGGGCTTCTGTCTCTAGTTGATCGATATACGGACGGATGTTCATGGATCGGCTCCCTGTTCTGTTCGAGCATTTTCCGTTTGAAGCGCCTAGCGTTTCACACCATACGGACTAGCGTTTCATGAAAAAAGACGTTTTCCCGCCACCTTCGACCGGACGGCGCCGTGCCGCCGTCCCGCATCTTGCCTTTTTCAAAGGCAAAACGCTCTTGTCTCCGTTTTCCCCAAAAATGCAGCACACAACCTTTAGATATATCTATGCTACACTTCTCCCCCTGACGCTTGTCAAGCGAAGAGAAGAACACCCACGCGCCCGCAGCGGGGAACAGGCAAGGGATTACATCATAAAATAAAATAATATCAGTGAGGTAAAAAATATGAAACATCTTTTTCATCCGCTCGCACACTTCCCCGAACGACCATCCAGCCGGAGCAACGCTGCCCATGTTCCTTGCTTGAAAAATTTTATCCTTTTATATAGCGATATTATAAAAAATTACCATCGCACCACACCCTAAAAGCCATCGCTCCTTCTCCCATGACACAGGCCGAGCATACCGTCTTTTTTACGACCGCAGACAAAAGATATATTATATAATATACTGTTTTTACTAATTAAATTTAAAAATAATCTTACGGCGGAAAATTTTTTTCACAATCTTTCAAAAAACGCTGGACATCAGAAGCCCCAATGGCTACTTTTACATCACGAGATATATCTATTTGTGGCCGGCACAAGGATTCTCCCATCAACGCAACGTTTTTCAAGGAGCTGAACATGCAGGGCAAGGCACTGATTATGGAAGTTCTCAAGGGAAAGACCGTGGAACGCTGCCCGTGGGTTCCCTACACCGGATCACAGATCGCCAACCTGAAGGGCTATACGGCGCAGGAGATGTTCAAGGACGCCGACAAGCTGTACGCCTGCTGCCTCGAAGCCGAGGCCCAGTACCTGCCGGACGGCATGACCCCCATGTTCGACCTGCAGGTGGAAGCCGAGATCCTGGGCTGCGATCTCACCTGGTATGACAATACCCCGCCCACGGTCTGCACGCACCCGCTGGAAGGCGAGCTCGTCATCCCCGAAAAGCGCATTTCCCCTGAAGACGGCCGCATCCCCCTCATCCTGGACGTCATGCGCCGCTTCAAGAAGGCTCGCCCCGAGATCGCCATGTACGGCCTGGTCTGCGGTCCGTTCACTCTGGCTTCCCATCTGCGCGGCACCAACATCTTCATGGACATGTACGACAACGAGGACGGCGTGAAGGCCCTCGTGAACTACTGTGAAGAACGCGTGCGGGAAGTAGCCGCCTACTACATCGAAGCCGGCTGCGACATCATCGCCGCTGTGGACCCGCTGGTCTCCCAGATCTCGCCCGACATGTTCGAGACCTTCCTCAGCGAGCCCTATACCCGCTTCTTCGCGGCCATGCGCGCACAGGGCACGCCGTCGTCCTTCTTCGTCTGCGGCGACGCCACCAAGAACATCGAGCCCATGTGCAAGACGAAGCCCGACTGCATCGCCATCGACGAGAACGTCGACATCGTCGCCGCCAAGAAGATCACCGACGCCCACGAGATCACCATCTCCGGCAACCTGCAGCTGACGGTGACCATGCTGCTCGGCACCCAGCAGGACAACCAGAAGGAAGCGCTGGAACTCATGGACAAGATGGGCACGCAACGCTTCATCCTCGCGCCTGGCTGCGACGTGCCCTTTGACGCTCCGGCAGCCAACCTCGTGGGCGTGGGCGAAGCCGTCCGCAATCCGCAGACCGTGCGCAAGGCGCTGGAAAGCTATGTGGCGGTGGAGAATCTGCCCGAGATCGAGATGCCGGACTACGACAACCTCGACTACGTCCTGCTGGAAGCCGTGACCATCGACTCCAAGACCTGCGCCGCCTGCGGCTACATGGTCGCCGCAGCCGAAGCGGCCGCCAAGGCCTACGGCGACAAGGTCAAGGTGGTGGAACGCTCCATCATGCACCCTGAGAGCCTGAGTTTCATGAAGAAGGTCGGCCTCACCAATCTGCCGTCGCTGCTGGTCCAGGGCCAGATCAAGCACGTCTCCCTCATCCCTCCCGTGGAAAAGCTGCGTGAGGAGATCGAGGAAGTGCTCGCCCGGAAGTAGCATAGAGACCCACCCCGGGGGCTGCCGTCCTTATCGGCCCCCACCAGCGGACGGCAGCCCCCTCAAGGGGAGGACAGGCAACGGCACGGCATGCCCATGCGGGCAAAAAAAAGAGAACGGGAACACGTCATGCGCAAGGAACTCGTCATACTCAGCGGCTTTCTCGGCAGCGGCAAGACCACGCTGCTCCGGCATCTGCTTGCGCACTGCCGCACGCGCAAGGTCGCGGTGCTGCTCAACGATTTCGGCGAGATCCCCGTGGACGGCGAGATCCTCCGCCAGAGCGGCCTTGCCTGCGGCATGGTGGTGGAGATCGGCGGCGGTTCCGTCTTCTGCGCCTGCCTGCGCGAATCCTTCGTCACCGCCCTGCGCGACATGCGCGAGCGGGACGAGGACCTGGTCATCGTCGAGGCGTCGGGCATGTCCGATCCGTCCACTGTGGACAGGATGCTGCGCCTCTCCGGTCTGGACGGCGATTTTGACCATACCTCGACCATCTGTCTTTTCGATCCCGTAAAGAGCCTCAAGCTGGCTCACGTGCTGGAAGTCATCCCCCGCCAGCTGGCTGCGGCCACGGTGGCCGTGCTGACCAAGTGCGATCTGGCCTCGGAGCAGGAGCTTGCCGCGGCGCGCGCCTACATCAGCTCCCGTGAGCCGGATCTGCCCGTGGTGGCCGTCAGTCACGGCCGCCTCGATCTGGCCGGGCTGCCCGGCCGCGCGGCCCGCGCCTTCAGCTTCGGCTTCAATACGCCGGAGACGCGGCCGGACGCCTTCAGCGTGGATCATGTGGACTGCACGGCGGACGAACTCGCCGCCGCCCTCCAGAAAGAAGAACATGTGCTGCGGGTCAAGGGTTTTGTCCGCGCACGTGACGGCATCTGGTTTCTTTCGGATACCGGACGGGG
Source organism: Candidatus Desulfovibrio gallistercoris (assembly GCA_019118745.1). Lineage (GTDB taxonomy): Bacteria > Desulfobacterota > Desulfovibrionia > Desulfovibrionales > Desulfovibrionaceae > Desulfovibrio > Desulfovibrio gallistercoris. The sequence continues at coordinate 30,506 of DWYJ01000024.1, forward strand.
CATGGAAAAACGCCCCGACACCGCTGCCCCGGTGCCCCTGACCATCATCTGTGTCCAGGGTTCGGCCGAAAGCGTACGCAACACCCTACAAGCCGGGAACATTCTTTAGTCCCGCACAAAGGAGCATACCATGAGCGCCATCCTGCAGGAAATTTCCGAAAAGCTGCAAAAGGGCAAGATGAAGGAAGTGGCCGACCTGACCAAGAAGGCCCTGGATGAAGGCATCGCCCCGCTGACCATCCTCAACGAAGGTCTCATGCCCGGCATGGACGTCATCGGCGAGCGCTTCAAGAACAACGACATCTTCATCCCCGAAGTGCTCATCGCCGCCCGCGCCATGGCGGCCGGCACCGACGTGCTGCGCCCCCTGCTCGTCGGCGAACAGATGGAACAGAAGGGCACCGTGGTCATCGGCACCATCAAGGACGACCTGCACGACATCGGCAAGAACCTTGTGCGCATGATGATGGAGTCCAAGGGTCTCAACGTCATCGACCTCGGCAACAGCGTGGCCCCCGCCAAGTACATCGAAGCGGCCAAGAAGCACAAGGCCGACATCATCGCCTGTTCCGCTCTGCTCACCACCACCATGGTGCACATCAAGGACGTGGTCACCGCCGTGGCGGCCGACCCGGAACTGGCCGGCCGGGTCAAGGTCATGATCGGCGGCGCGCCGGTCAATGACGCCTTCCGCGAGTCCATCGGGGCCGACATCTACACCCCCGACGCCTCGACCGCGGCTGAAAAGGCCGTGGAAGTCTGCGCGGCCATGCACGCCTGATGCCTGTCGGGCCGGGGCTCTTCCCCGGCCCGTCGCCGGCCCCTCCCGGAGGAACCCCATGTACCTTCTCTGCTGCGAAGTCTTCCGCCCCGAACTCGAATGGCTGGCCCCGGCGTTTCCTGACGCGCCGGTCATCCGCTACCTCGAGCAGGGGCTGCACGACCACCCCGACGAACTCCGGCGGCGGTTGTGCGCGGCTATCGGCGAGCTGGAAGAAGAGGGCGCCACGCGCATCATCCTCGGGTACGGCCTCTGCGGACGCGGCATGACGGGCGTCACGGCCCGCAGGGCCACGCTGGTCCTGCCGCGAGTGCACGACTGCATCCCCGTGCTGCTGGGCTGCCCGCAGAGCGAGCTGGGCCATATCTCGCGGGACGGCAGCACCTACTGGATGAGCGCCGGCTGGCTGCGCTACTCGCAGCTGGAGTTCATCCGCACCCGCCGGGAGCGCTACGACGACTACCTCCAGCGCTTCGGCAGCGAGAATGCCGAGTTCCTCATGGCCCAGGAACGGGAGTGGCTGGCCAACTACACCAATGCCTGCCTCATCCGCCATGAGGGCTTCCCCAGACAGGCGGACGTGGAGCGGGACGCGCGGCTTGTGGCGGAGGACAGCGGCCTGCCCTACCGCAGCACCCCGGGCAGGACGGATTTTCTGCGGGCCCTGCTGGCGGGCGGGACGGACGAACGGTTCCTGACCCTTTTGCCCGGCCAGACGGTCGATCTGGATGGAGACGGCAACATCACGGCCGTCAAGGCGGAGTAGATCATGGAAGCGCGCATGACGGTACATCATCAGCAGGGAACGCGACACTTCGTCTGCACGGCGGGCGAGCCTGTCGCCCCGCTGCTGCGGGACGCGGGCCTGCTGCCCCTGCCCTGCGGGCTCGGCAAGTGCGGCAAGTGCCTCATCTACGCCGATACCGCTCCCACGGACGAGGAGCGCAGCCTGCTCGGCGAACGGCGGCTGGCCGCCGGCCTGCGGCTGGCCTGCCATACGCGGGCGCGGGACGGGCTGGAGATCACCGTGCCTCACGCCGGCGCGCTGAAGGTGCTCACGCAGTATGCGGACATGGATTATGTCCGGGAGCCGCTTGTGCGCCGCGTGCCCCTTGCCGTGGGCGAGGCCACGCTGGAAGATCAGCGCAGCGACGTGCAGCGCCTGCTGACCGCCGCGCAGGCCGGGGGCCACGAGCTCACGCTCGAGGAACTGACGGCCCTGCCCGCCCAGCTCCGTTCCGGCGAAGCGCTTGCGGCCCTGCTGCACGGCGAAAAGCTCCTGGGGCTCCGCCCGCAAGGGACTTCCCATGCGCTCATAGTGGATATCGGCACCACCACGGTAGCCGCCCTGCTGGCGGATCTTGACGGACAGCGCATCGTGGCCGCGCTCGGTGAGCGCAATGCCCAGTCTCCGTACGGGGCGGACGTCATCAGCCGCATCCATCGGGAAATGGAATGGGAAAAGGCGGGACGGCAGGGGAGCAACCCCCTGCAGGCGGCCATCTGCCGCCAGATCGACGACATGTTGCAGCGCCTGCTGGCGGAAAGCGGCATCCAGGATGTGGACATGCTCTCCCTGACCGGCAACACGACCATGCTGCACCTGCTCTGCGGCCTGCCCGGCGAGCACATCAGCAAGGCCCCCTTCATCCCCGTGACGCTGGAACCCATGTGCCTGCCCGCGCAACGACTGGGCATACGTTCGGCGGGCCGCTGCTTCCTCATGCCCGGCATATCCTCCTACATCGGGGCGGATATCGTCGCCTCGCTGCTGGCGGCGGACGCCCATCACCCGCAGGAACCCTTCCTGCTGGTGGATCTGGGCACCAATGCCGAAACGGTGCTTTATGCTGACGGCAAGCTGCTGGCCTGCTCCGCTGCCGCCGGTCCCTGCTTCGAGGGCGCTACTCTTTCCTGCGGCATGGCCGGACAGGACGGGGCCATCGACGCCGTGGAAGCCGATGCCGCGCAGGGCCTGCGCTTCAGCACCATAGGCGGCGCTCCGGCGCAGGGCATCTGCGGTTCGGGCGTGCTGGATGCCCTTGCCCTGCTGCTGGATGCCGGATGCGTCGACGAGACGGGCCGTCTGGAAGCCGGAGACTCGCCGCTGGGCCGGCGCATCCGCGACGATGCCCTGCTGCTCACGGAGACGGTGCGCTTCACCCAGCGCGACATCCGCGAAGTGCAGCTGGCCAAGGCCGCCGTGCGGGCGGGCATGGAGATCCTCCTGCAGGAGGCCGGCCTGCGCCATGAGGACGTCCGGCGTCTCTATCTTGCCGGGGGCTTCGGCTCGGCCATGCGGCCGCGCAGCGCCGCCCGCATCGGGCTCATCCCCGCCGGGCTGGAGCAGCGCGTCCACGTGCTGGGCAATGCGGCGAGCTTCGGCGCGCTGCGCTACGTGTCGGAAAAGGGAGCGCAGGCGGCCGCCGCGGAGCTGATCCGGCAGACCCGCTACATCGAGCTTTCCGCCCACGGCGGCTTTTCGGAAAGCTATGTGGAACAGATGATATTTCCCGCAGCATGAGGAGGCCGCGGCAGGCTCTCCGGGTGCTGCACACATTGGCAGAGGCCGGGCGGACATCCCGCCCCAACGCACATCCCACCTTCTTTTTGAGCGAGGTCTCGTATGAAAAGATGGGCGCATTCCAGTCTTACCGGCGGCGTCGGCGTTTCGCTGAACTTCCTGCAGGAAAAGGACTGTGAAAAGATCCATGAAGCCTCCCTTGAAGTCCTCAAGGACCGCGGCGTCTCCTTCGGCAGCGAAAAGGCCCGTGAAGTGCTTCGCGACAACGGGTGCTGGGAAGACAGCGAAGGCTGCACCCACTTCCCGCGCCATCTGGTCGAGGACATGCTGGAAGCCGTGCCTTCGGAATTCGTGCACTACGGCAGGACCGAAGAAGACGACATCCACATGGCCCAGGATCAGGTGTATGCCTCCAACTTCGGTGAAGGCATCTACACGCTGGACATGAACACCGGCGAACGCCGCTCCACCATCAAGCAGGACGCGGTGGACATCGTGCGCGTGGTCGATGCGCTCGACAACGTGCACATCTACAACCGCGCCATCGGCCCGCAGGACGTGCCGAGCGAGTCCGCTTCCATGCACAATGCGGAAGTGGCCTTCTGCTACACGAGCAAGCCCATGCATCTGGTCTCCAGCTCGCCTTTCCAGACGAAAAAGATGATCCAGATGGCCGAGGTCGCCGCCGGCGGCAAGGAAGAGCTGAAAAAGCGTCCCCGCACGGCCTTCAACCACACGACCATCAGCCCGCTGCGCATCTCCGAGGAAGCGTGCGAGAACGCCATGATCGTGTCCGAAGCCGGCCTGCCCAACCACATCCTCGTCATGGTGCAGCAGGGGGCCACCTCCCCCATCCACTATGCGGGCAGCGTGGCGGTGCACAATGCCGACTTCCTGGCCTTCAACACCCTGATGCAGTGCGTGAGGAAGGGCAATCCCACCTTCTACGGTTCTTCCGCCTGCGTCATGGACATGAAGAAGGGCCTTTCGCTCGTGGGCGCGCCGGAGGTCTTCGTCCTCAACGCCGCGCACGCGCGCATGTCCAAATACTACAATATCCCCAGCTACATCGCCGGTGGCTAGACGGATAGCAAGTGCAATGACATGCAGGCCGGCGCCGAACGCGCGCTCAACCGCCTGATGACCGCTCTGGCAGGTGCCAGTGTTCTTTTCGGTCAGGGCATGCTTGAGACGGGCATTACGTTCGACATCCCGACCCTGCTTGTGGACGACGAAGTCATTGATTATGTGCTGCGCATGCTGGCAGGCTTCAAGGTTGACGCCACGACCCTCTGCACGGACATGATCAAGGAAGTCGGCCCCTTCGGCACCTATCTTGCCGAAATGGATACCATGGAACATCTGGGCGAACTGAGCACCTACCGCCTGATGAACCGCGAGAACTACGACATGTGGGTGCGTTCCGGCAAGCCGGACCTGTACGAACAGGCCCGCGAGCGCGCCAAGGAGATCCTTGCCACGCACAAGCAGAAGAACCCCCTCAGCCCCGCTCAGGTCAAGGCCATCCGCGATATCCTCGTGGAAGCCGAAGAAGAGCTCGGCGTGGCCGACTTCTGGAAGGGCAAGGAAGACAAGCGCTTTATCGACAATAACCTTTACTAGGCCACACGTCCCGCAAGGGGCCGTGGTTCCGGCGCGGCGGGGCGGCCCGCCGCGCCGATGGCAGATCCCGACGACAGGTCTGCCGCGGGTCAGCGCTGATGTTTTATTGACATACGCGGCATTTTCAGTCCTTATCCACGGGGGGCGTCCGAACCGGCGGCCCCGCACAGGGACGGAAGACCGCGGCAGCTTCCCGGCGGAGTTGGCCGCCCTGTCTTCGTCATGTCATTCATACCGCAGAGGGAGCGCCTGCGTGCTCACCCTGCCACGAAGGAACAGTCCATGAAGCTCGGTAGCCTGTACGGAGTCGGCATCGGCCCCGGAGACCCCCGATACCTGACGTTCCGCGCCGCTGAAGTGCTGCGCGGGGCCGACGTCATCTTTACCGTCATCTCGGCCAATGCCGAGGACAGCACCTCCGAGAGCGTGGTGGGATCCCTCTCCCCCCGTGGAGAGATCCGCCGGCTCGTGTTCAGCATGTCCCGTGACGCCGCTGTGCGTCAGGCCCAGGTGGAGGAGAATGCCGCCGCCATCCTGAAGGAGCTGCGCGCCGGGCGCAACTGCGCCTTCGCCACCCTCGGCGACGCCATGACCTACAGCACGTTCGGCTACGTGCTGCGCATCATCCGGCAGCAGCATCCCGAGCTTGACGTGGAGATCGTCCCCGGCATCACCTCCTTTGCGACCTTCGCCGCCAAGGCCAAGACCGTGCTGGTGGAGAACGGCCAGCAGCTGCGCGTCGTGCCCTCCTTCCGGGCGGAGATGGCCGACAGCCTCCAGTTCCCCGCCGGTTCGACCACTGTCCTCCTCAAGACCTACCGCAGCCGCAAGGCCCTGCTCGAGCGTCTGGCCCGCGAGGAGGATGTGGAGATCCTCTACGGCGAACACCTCTCCATGCCGGACGAATGCATCCTGACGGATCTGCCGTCCATAGCGGAGCGCCCGGAGACCTATCTTTCCCTCATGCTCGTCAAAAAGAAGTAAGCCGGGAGCCTGTATGGAGATTCGCTGGAACCTCAGCGGCGCGGAGATCGAGCGGGAGAGCTTCCGCTGCATCGAGGCGGAATATCCCCGCCATCGCGACATGCCCGCGGAAGAGTGGCGCGTGGCCCGACGCCTCATCCACACCACCGCCGACCTGCACATAGCCGACACCCTGGTCTTCCGGCACGATGCCGTCCAGGCCGGTCTGCGGGCCCTGCGGGCGCATGCCCCCATCTTCACCGATTCCAGCATGCTGCGTTCCGGCCTTTCGCTGGAGCGCTTGCGCCGCCTGCACCCGGACTATGCCGCCGGGGATCTGCACTGCTACATCAGCGACCCCGACGTCGCGGCCCGCGCCAGGGCCGAAGGCTGCGCCCGCGCCCTGTGCAGCGCGGAGAAGGCCCGGCCCCTGCTGCCGGGGGCCATCGTCCTCATCGGCAATGCCCCGCTGGCCCTGGCCCGCATCGCCCGCTACATCCTTGAGGAGGGCGTGCGCCCGGCGCTGGTGGTCGGCATGCCCGTAGGTTTCGTCAACGTGGTGGAATCCAAGGAACTGCTGGCCCGCTGCGACGTGCCGCAGATCGTGCTGGAAGGACGGCGCGGCGGCAGCGCGCTGGCCGTGGCCACCCTGCACGCCGTCATGGAGAGCGCCTGAGGCCCGGCCTCCCGCCCTTCGTACCGCATCTCGCCTGTTTCGCGTATGGAGAACAAGGAACATACACGCTTGCGCTGGGGCTATTCCACCGGGGCCTGCGCCGCGGCCGCGGCCGTGGCGGCCTGGTTGCGCCTGCGCGACGGCGAACAGGCGGACAGCGTCAGCCTGCATTTCCCCGACGGCATGCAGCGCCGTCTGCCGTTGCTGCCGCCCCCCTCTCCCTACATGGCCTGCATCCGCAAGAACGGCGGCGACGATCCCGACTGCACCCACGGGGCCACCGTCTGCGCCCGTCTGCGCGCCGCCACGCCCGACGAATGCCGCCCGGAAGACTACTTCCTGCGGGTGGACGAGGCAACTCTCATCCTGCGCGGCGGCACGGGCATAGGCCTCTGCACGCGGGCCGGGCTGGACTGCGAACCGGGGCACTGGGCCATCAACAGCGGCCCGCGCCGCATGCTGGCGGACAATCTTTGCCGGGCCGGACTGCGTTCCGGCTGCTGGCTGCTGGAGATCAGCATCCCCGAAGGCGCCGAACTGGCGCGCCATACCCTCAATCCGCAGCTGGGCATCGAGGGCGGCCTCTCTCTGCTCGGCACCACGGGGCTGGTGCGCCCCTACAGCCACGAGGCCTACCTCGCGACCATCCGCATCTGCGTGGAGGGCCATGCCCGCGAAGGCGGCCGCAGCATGGTCTTCTGCACCGGCGGCCGCACCCGCAAGGGAGCCGGGAAGCGCCTGCCGGATCTGCCGGAAAGCGCTTTCGTCTGCATCGGGGATTTCATCGCCGAAAGTCTGGAACAGGCCTGCCGTCTCCAGATGCGGGAGATCGTGGTGGCCTGCATGGCGGGCAAGCTCTGCAAGTACGCCGCCGGTTTCCGCAATACCCATGCAGCCAAAAACCAGCAGGACATGGCACTGCTGCGCGCCGAGGTACGGCGCTGCCTGCCGGAGGCCACGGCCCTGCACGAGGCGCTGGCGCACAGCGTCTCCGTGCGCGAGGCCCTGCTCTCCCTGCCCGACGCCACGCGTACGGCCCTGCTGCACCGTCTGGCCCATCTGGCGCTGGAGCAGTTCGCCCGGCATTGTCCTGGCTCCCCCGCCCTGCGGCTGCTGGTCTTTGATTTCGACGGCAGCTTCCTCATGGAGCAAAGCCGCCCGGCCGGACAGGACGCCGCCGGGGACACGCCCGATGCGCTCCCGGAGACGACGCCCGCACAGAGCGCCCATCAGACGGACGAGCGGGCCGTGCGGCAGGCCGATCCGCCGGAAAGCGTGGGGCCGGACTACTTCCTCCGGCCGGAGAACCAGTGCAACGGTCAGGTGGACATCATTTCCTGCGGCATCGGCTTTCCCGGCGACGAGGCCACGCAGCGCCTGCTCACGCAGGCCGACGCGGTCTATGCTTCGCGCGCCCTGCTGGAGGCCTGCTCCCTGCCCCTGAAGGAAACGCACGTCATCGCGGCCCATGCCCGGCAGGACGCCGGGGAGATCCTCCGGCGCAGCCGGGGCGGGGAGCGCATCGCGGTGCTGGCCTCCGGGGACGCTCTGTACCACGGTTTCGGGGGCCCCCTCTCCGCTCAGGCCCGGCCGGGCGACAATCTCCTTTTCCATCCCGGCCCCACGGCCTTTCAGGCGCTTTTCCATCGTCTGGGCCGCCCCTGGCAGGAGGCCCGCCTCTTCTGCGTCCACTCCGGGGAGGACATCCCGGCCCGGCAGATCGCGCAATGGCCCCTCACCGTCACCTACGCGGGCAGCCGCCACACGGCGGACGCCATTGCCCGCGCCGTGCTGGAGACGCATCCCGAAGCCGCCGGACGGGCCGCCGTCATGGCCGAGCGTCTGGGTAGTTCGGAAGAACGCCTCGTGCAGGCCCCGCTGGGCGACATCGCCGCCCTGTCCTGCGGGCCCACCTCCCTGCTGGTTTTGCTGGAACAGCAGGCGGACGATCCCGCCCGGACGGCCCTGCCGCCCCTGCTGGCCCTGGGCCTGCCGGATACGGCCTACGCCCATGAGGCCCATCTCATCACCGCGCCGGACGTGCGGGCGGTCATCCTTTCCCGCCTGCGCCTGCCGCACTGGGGCGTCCTGTGGGACATGGGCGCGGGCAGCGGCTCCGTAGGGCTGGAAGCCGCGGCCCTCTGCCCCGGCCTGCACGTGGTGGGCGTGGAACGCAAGGCCGAACGCGTGGCCCTCATGGAGCGCAACGCCCGCCGGCTCGGCGTGGCCAACTATGCCGCCCGCACGGGCGAAGCGCTGGCCCTGGCACGCCTGCCCGCCGGCGCGCCGGAGGGCCTGCCCGACCCGGACAGGATATTTCTCGGCGGCGGGGGCCGGGAGCTGCCCGAGCTGCTGACGGCCTGCATGGAGCGTCTGCGGCCCGGCGGCCTGCTGGCGGCCTCGTCCGTCACCCTGCAGAGCTTTGCCGATCTGCTGCACTGGTCGCCGGAGCGGCGCACGGGCATCTGCCGTCTGGATGTGGCCGTGGAGGCTCCCCTTGCCCGCGTGCACCGTCATCTCAGCCCGCAGCACACCATCCATATCTTCACCTTCCAGAAAGAGGCTCAGGCATGAAAAGCATCGTCAACTTCGTGGGCGCCGGTCCGGGCGCGGAAGACCTCATCACTGTTCGCGGCCGTCGTCTGCTGGAAGAGGCGGACCTCGTGCTCTACGCCGGTTCGCTGGTCAACCCCGGTCATCTGGCCTGCTGCAAGCCCTCCTGCCGCCGCCTCGACAGCGCCGGCATGGATCTGGCGGCACAGGTGGACTGCCTGAGCGAGGCCGCCGAAGCGGGACGGAAGGTCGTGCGCCTGCACACCGGCGACCCGGCCATGTACGGCGCCATCAACGAGCAGATACGCGGCCTCGCGGAACGCGGCATCCAAAGCGTCATCGTGCCGGGCGTCAGCAGCGTCTTTGCCGCGGCCGCCGCGCTGGGCTGCGAACTGACCTGCCCGGACGGCAGCCAAAGCGTGGTCCTCACCCGCACGCCGGGCCGCACGCCCATGCCCGCCGCCGAGGACGCGGCGGCCTTTGCCCGCACCGGGGCCACGCTGGCCTTCTTCCTCAGTACGGGCCACATCGCCGCGCTGTCCGCCCGCCTCATGAAGGAAGGCGGCCTTGCGCCCGAGACGCCCGCGGCGGTGGTCTACCGCGCCTCCTGGCCGGATGAACGCGTCCTGCGCGGCAGCCTCGCGGACATCGCCGCGCAGGTGGAAGCGGCGGGCATCGGCCGTCAGGCCCTCATCCTCGTGGGCGAGGCACTACGCCCGCAAGAAAGTTCGTCCCGCCTTTATGACGCGCAGTTTTCGCACGGCTACCGCAATCATCTGCCCGCGGAACACTTCGACGGCCCCTGCGCCGTCTACGCCTTTACGGCCAAAGGTCTCGTACGGGCCCGCGAGATGGCGGCCGGGCTCGACCTGCCTGTGCGCATCTTCTGCACCCGCCCCCTGAGCGCGGAGGAGACCGCCGCCGGCATCATCCACCTGCCGGGCGAGGACTTCGACGCCGCCCTGCGGGCCCAGTGGCGGCAGTTCGCGGCCCATGTCTTCATCAGCGCCACCGGCATCGCCGTGCGCAAGATCGCGCCCCTGCTGGAAGACAAATCCACGGACCCGGCGGTGCTGGCCTGCCCGGAAAGCGGCAGCCACATCATCAGCCTCACCTCCGGTCATCTGGGCGGGGCCAACCGGCTGGCCCGGCGCATCGCCCGCCTCACCGGCGGTCAGGCGGTCATCGGCACGGCGACGGACGTGAACGGCCTGCCCGCCTTTGACGAAGTGGCGGCCCGCCTCCATGCCCGTGTGCTGACGGGCAATGCCATCCGGCCCCTCAATGCGGCCCTGCTGGCCGGCGAAAGCATCACCTTCTGCGGTCCGCGCGAGATCTACGACGCCCATTTCGCCGCCACCGGTCAGGTGGTCTTTGCGGCGCGGGCCGAGGATATCCGCACGCCGCGCGCCGTGCTCTGGGATGCGGAGGGCTCCGTGCCCACCGGCGTGGAACATCTGGACATCACGAGCCGCGCCCTCGTGCTGGGCCTGGGCTGCCGTCGCGGCACGGCCCCGGAAACGCTGCGGCGCGAGGCGGAAGCCTGCCTTGCCCGGCTGGGGATCGCCCCCGGGCAGATCGCCCGGCTGGCCTCCTGCAGCATCAAGGCCGACGAGGAAGCCATCCTTGCCCTGGCGCGGGAATGGGGAACGCCGCTGGATCTCTACCCCGCCGAGAAGCTCGACGAAGTGCCCGTGCCCACGCCTTCGGCCACGGTGCAGGCCCGTGTGGGCACCGCCTCGGTCAGCGAGGCCGCCTGCCTGCTCTCCGCCGGGAAGGGCGGGCGTCTCCTCCAGCCCAAGGTCGTCGGGGAGGGCGTCACGCTGGCGCTGGCCTGTCTGCCCCATCTGGCCGGCCCCTCGCGCGAACGCGGCCGGGTGCTGGTGGTGGGCCTCGGCTCCGGCGACGAGGCGCAGATCACCCCGCAGGTCAGCGCGGCCATCGCGGACAGCGACGTGCTGGCCGGTTACGGCCCCTATCTGGACTTCATCCGACAGCGCATCGGCAACCGCGAAGTGATCCAGAACGGCATGATGGGCGAGGTCGAACGCTGCCGCCGCACGCTGGAAAGCGCCGCCGCCGGGCATACGGTCTGCATGGTCTGTTCCGGCGATCCCGGCATCCTGGCCATGGCGGGCCTGCTGTTCGAGCTGCGTTCCCGCGAGGCGGCCTTCCACGATATCCCCATAACGGTGCTGCCCGGCATCACGGCCGCCAATATCGCCGCCGCCTCGCTGGGCGCGCCCCTGCAGAACGGCTTTTCGCTGGTCAGCCTCTCGGATCTGCTGGTGCCCGCCGACGAGGTGCGCCGCAACCTGCGGGCCGTGGCCGCCTCCGCCCTGCCGGTGACCCTGTACAATCCCGCGGGCCGCAAGCGCCGCCATCTGCTGGAGGAGGCGCTGCGCATCTTCCGTGAGGAACGCGGGGAGGACCTGCTCTGCGCCTGGGTGAAGAACGCCGGCCGCCCGCAGGAAGAACGCTGGGTCGGTAGGCTGGCCGATTTCCCCGCGGACGACGTGGACATGTCCACCCTCGTGCTCATGGGCAGCGCCCGTACCCGCTACGAGGACGGCGTGCTCTACGAGGCCCGCGGCTATGTGGAAAAATATCTGGACGGCAAAGCCTGATGCCGCGGCGGGCATGGCGGGTAGCGTGTTTTTTAGGGGGGAGGGGAACCCCCTCGCTCTGCTGTCGATGCCCGTAAGGCTCCTGCGTCGCCAACGGGCACGGCCCTCCGGGCCGCCTTTCGGTCGCGCTCTGCTGTCGATGCCCGTGGCTTCCCTCGTCGCACCGTGTACGGCCTTGGGATATATCAATAAGCAACTAAAACAGTTACAAACGTGCTCTCGCTTGGTTTTGGGTAAGCGTTTGCCTCGTATTCCGTCCGTTCCCCTGACAAAAGCGCGCTGGGGAAGGGATGGGGGCTTGGGGGGAAGGGGAACCCCTCCCGCGCAGGCGGAGGGGGTCCCCTTCCCCCCAAACAAGCAATGGATGATGCGATGACAGTCCAAGAGGAAAAGGTGGCCGCATGACGACATTCCACGCCTTTTGCCTTGCCGCGCCCCGTTCCGGCGAAGGCAAGACCACGCTCAGCACGGCGCTCATGCGTGCGCTGACGCTGCGTGGTCTGCGCGTGCAGGGGTTCAAATGCGGCCCGGACTACATCGATCCCACCTTTCACGCGCTGGCCACGGGCCGTCCGGCCTGCAATGTGGACACCTGGATGATGGGCCGCTCCGGCGTGCGCCTGCTCTGGGACATGCAGGCGTATGATGCGGACGTAGCCATTTGTGAAGGCGTTATGGGCCTGCTGGACGGGCGCAGCCCCGACAGCCTCGAAGGCAGCACGCTGGACTGCGCGCGCAGTCTGGGCATCCCGCTGGTGCTGGTCTGCAACGTGCGGGGCATGGCGGCCTCCCTTGCGGCGCTGGTGGCGGGCTTCCGGGATCATGCGGCACGCTGGGGCGTCCGCATGGCCGGGGTCATCGCCAATGGCGTAGGCAGCGCCCGCCATGCCGATCTGCTGCGCCGGGCGCTGGAGCGGGAACAACTGCCACCGCTGCTCGGGGCCCTGCCGCGTGATGATCGCTGGACCCTGCCCGAACGCCAGCTCGGCCTGCTGCCCGCCGAAGAGGCGGGCTGCTCGGCGGACTGGCTGGATGCGCTGGCCACGGCCGCGACGGAAGCCGTCGATCTGGACGGCCTGCTGGCCCGGACGTGCTGCCCGCGTCCTGCCGCGCTCGCTCCCCTGCCCGCCGCGCCGTCCGCTGCCGCCTGTCCGCCGCGCCGCATGGCCGTGGCCAAGGATCAGGCCTTTTGTTTCTACTATGCCGCCAATGAGCGCATCCTCAGGGAACGCGGCTGGGAGCTGATCCCCTTTTCCCCGCTCGCGGACACGAGCCTGCCGCCGGATGCGGAGGCCCTCTATCTGGGCGGCGGCTATCCTGAAGTCTTTGCCGCGCAACTCGCGGACAATGTGGCCATGCGCGAGGCCATCCGGGACTTTGCCGCGCGCGGCGGCGAGATCTACGCCGAATGCGGCGGCTACATGTATCTGTGCCGCGAGCTGATCACCACTGACGCCGGGAACGAAGAACGCCACCGGCCCATGTGCGGCGTGCTGGACGCCACAGCCCGCATGGGCGGACGCCTGCGCTCTCTCGGCTATCGTGAGGTCTCCCTGCTCACGGACGCGCCCTTCGGCCTGCCGTGCGGCAACCTGCGCGGCCATGAGTTCCACTGGTCGGACATCGAACTGCACCGCCCCTATGCGCCGCTCTACACGGTGCGGGACAGCCGGGGAGAACGCACGGCGGGCGTGGCGCACGGCGCGGTGCGGGCAGGCTATGTGCATCTGTTCTGGGGCCTTGCGCAGGGCTGCGCGGACGGCGCGGACGACATGCCCGCAGGCCCCGACGGCGGCCCGGCGGCCGCATCGGAAAACGCTCCGGCAGCGGGCAAAACGTCTCGCGGACAGGTCATCCTCCTCAACGGCCCTTCCAGCGCGGGCAAGACCACGCTGGCCCGCGCCCTTCAGGCGGCCCTCCTGCGCGATCACGGCCGCCACACCCTTCTGCTTGCCGTGGACGATTTCCTTCAGGCGGCGTCCGGCGGGCAGGAATCCGTGCTGGCGGCGCTGGAGGCAACGGGCCTGCCGCTCATCGAAAGTTTCCATGCGGCCGTGGCCGCGGCCGCGCAGGCCGGGGGCTGGGTCATCGTGGATCATGTGGTGGGCGAACGCGCGCTCTGGGTGGAGGATCTTTTCCGCCGCCTTAAGGGCGTGGACGTGCTCACCGTGCAGGTGGAGTGCGACGCCGACGAGCTGCGGCAGCGGGAATGCCGCCGTACCGACCGTGCGCCGGACTGGCCCCATGCCGCCCGGCAGGCCCGGCATATCCACGCCCCCCTGACGGCGCAGGTCCGGCTGGACACCACCCGCACCCGGCCCGAGGACAGCGCCGCCTGCATCCTGTCCCTCCTTTTCCCTGACGGGGCGTGCGCGCCCGCCCCCGAACATCCGCGAGGTCATCCATGAAGGCAGACGCCCACGGCGGCAACCGCCACGCCATGAGCAGGACAGCGGGCAGGGATGCCGCTTCCCTGCTGGATTTCAGCGTCAATGTCCGTCCTGAAGGCATGCCCGACTTCCTGCGGGCGGCCCTGCTGCGCAACGAGGCGGCCCTGAGCGCCTATCCGTCCCCGCAGGCGGAGGAGGCCCGCGAGGCAGCCGCACGCCGTTACGGTCTGCCCGCCTCCCGCTTCGTTTTCGGCAACGGCAGCAATGAGCTCATCCATGCGCTGGCCCGCGCCCTTGTCCGGCGCGGCATGCACACGGCCTGCGTGGTGGAACCGGCCTTCAGCGAATACGCGCTGGCCTGTGGACGGGCCGGGATGCACATCCTGCGCCTGCGGGATCAGGAGGCCATCCCTCTGCCGGGGGGCTCCGCCGTGCCGCCGCTTGCGGAAGCCCTTGCCGCCGTGCCGCAGGGCAGTCCCATTTTTCTGGCCAATCCCGGCAATCCTTCCGGCCTGTTCCGTACGCCGGAGACCCTGCGCCGCCTCATGGCCCGGCGGCCCGATCTGCTCTGGGTGCTGGACGAGGCCTTTGTGGAATACGCCGGGCCCGAACCGGAGGTCTCCCTGTTGGGCGATCTGCCGGAACAGGCCGTGGTGCTGCGCTCCCTGACCAAGTTCCACGCCCTGCCCGGCCTGCGGCTGGGCTTCCTGGCCGCTCCCGCGACGCTGGCCGCCGCCGTCCAGGCGGAACTGCCGGTCTGGAACGTCAACGGCCTTGCGCTGGCCGCCGCCGTGGCCGTGCTGGAGGATGCCTCCGACTTTGCCGAAAACACCCGTACGACCAATGCCCAACGCCGCGCCCATCTGGCGGCGGCGCTGGCCGCCCTGCCCGGCGTGGAGGTTTTTCCCTCGGCGGCCAATTACGTGCTTTTCCGCTGCGCGCAGGCCCCGGTGGACCTCAACGATCGTCTCCTGCGCCGTTATGGCATGGCCGTGCGGGACTGCTCCAATTACGACGGCATGGAGGACGGCGGCTGGTTCCGCGCGGCGGTGCGCTTCCCGCACGAGCATGAACGGCTTGCCGCCGCGCTGGCGGACATCCTGAGCGAGGCGCAGGGCCGCCCCGCGTCCCCGCGTCCGGCAGCCCGGCCCCGCGTACCGGCCCTCATGCTGCAGGGCACCTCTTCCAATGCGGGCAAGAGCGTCCTTGCCGCGGCCTTCTGCCGCATCTTCCGGCAGGACGGCTACGACGTCGCCCCCTTCAAGGCGCAGAACATGTCCCTCAATTCCGGCGTCACCGCCGCCGGGGACGAGATGGGACGCGCCCAGATCCTGCAGGCCCAGGCCGCCCGGCTGGACCCGGAAGCCCGCATGAACCCCATCCTGCTCAAGCCCCATTCCGACACTGGCTCGCAGGTGGTGCTGCTGGGGCAGCCCGTGGGGTATTTCGGCGTGCGCGACTACTACCGCCGCAAGGACGATCTCTGGCGGCAGGTGGCCGCCGCCTACGACAGTCTGGCCGCGGAACACGAGATCATGGTGCTGGAAGGCGCGGGCAGCCCCGGCGAGATCAACCTCAAGCAGCATGATCTGGTCAACATGCGCATGGCCCGCCATGCGGGGGCCTCGGTGCTGCTGGTGGGGGATATCGACCGCGGCGGCGTCTATGCTTCCTTCCTCGGCACCTGGCTGACCTTCACCCTTGGGGAGCGCCGCCTGCTGCACGGCTATCTCGTCAACCGCTTCCGGGGGGATGCGAGCCTGCTGGCCCCGGCGCATGACTATCTGCGGGAGCATACGGGCGTCCCGGTGCTGGGCGTGGTGCCCTATGTCCGCGATCTCAACCTTCCGGAAGAGGACATGGCCGGTTTTTGCTGGAGCGACGCCGCCCCTGCCGGGCCGGTCCCGCCGGGGGTGCTGGACATTGCGGTGGTCATGCTGCCGCATGTCTCCAACTTCACCGATTTCGCGCCGCTGGACATGGAGCCGGACGTGCGCCTGCGGCCTGTGCGCCGCGTCGAGGAATGGGGCGACCCGCATGTGGTCATGCTGCCCGGTTCCAAGAGCGTGGTGCCGGATCTGGCCGAACTGCGCCGCAACGGGCTGGCCGAACGCATCCAGGCCCACGCCGCGCAGGGAAAATGGCTGTTCGGCATCTGCGGCGGCCTCCAGATCATGGGCCGCAGCATCCTTGACCCCGCCGGAGTGGAATCCGCCTCGCCGGAAGTGCCCGGCCTGGGCATCATGGAGCTGCATTCCACCTTTGCGGCGGACAAGACCCTCATCCGCGTGGAACGGGCCGAAAGCCCGCTGGGCGTGCTCACCGGCGGGTATGAGATCCACCACGGCCTCACCCGCCACGGCCCGTCCGCCCGTCCGCTCTTCCTGCGCTGCGGACCGGACGGCCGTCCTGCGGCGGATGCGGTCTGCGGCTATGTCAGCGGACGCAACTGGGCCACCTATCTGCACGGCGTCTTTGATGACGACGCCTTCCGCCGCGCCTGGCTCGACCATGTGCGGGCGGACGTGGGCCTTGCGCCGCAGGGCCGCCAACTTGCGGCCTATGATCTGGAAAAGGCGCTGGACCGTCTGGCGGACGTGGTGCGCGAGCATGTCGACATGTCCGCCATCTACCGGAATATGGGACTGTGATGGATACGGCCGTCCTGCTCTTCCTGCCTGCCGCCCTGCTGCTGGACAACCTGCTGGGCGAGCCCCCCGCCGCATGGCACCCAGTCTGCGGCATGGGACGGCTTGCTCTGTGGGCGGAGGGCCTGCTCCGGCGCGGGCCCAACGGGCCGGGCATGTTCCTGCGCGGCCTGCTGGCCTGCCTGCTGGTGGTGCTGCCCTGCCTGCTGACGGCCATCCTCCTCGTTTTTCTTGCCGGACTGCCGGGCATGGGGCTGGACTGGCTCGCCGCCGTGCTGCTGGTCTATGTCTGCCTTGCGCCGCGCAGTCTGGCCGAACATGCCCTGCGGGTGGCCGCGCCGCTGCGGCGCGGGGACGTGCCCGCCGCCCGGCGTGCCGTCTCCCTGCTGGTGGGCCGCCGTACCGAAGCGCTGGACGCTCACGGCGTGGCCCGCGCCTGTGTGGAGAGCGTGGCGGAGAACATGACCGACGGCGTGCTGGCCACGCTCTTCTGGGCCGCCTGCGGCCTGCTGCTCTTCGGCCTGCCGGGGGCCGCCGCCTGCGCGGCGCTGCACCGGGCCGCCAATGTGCTGGACGCCATGTGGGGCAAGCGCAACGACACCTACCGAGATTTCGGCACGGCCGCCGCGCGTCTGGACGATCTGCTCAACGCCCTTCCGGCGCGCCTGTCCCTGCCCTGCACGGCGCTGGCGGCCCTGCTGGTGCCCGGCGTGCGGACGGGCCAGGCTCTTCTGCTCGGCTGGCGTGACCGCCACGCGCACGAGAGCCCCAATTCCGCCTGGAGCGAAGCCGCCTTTGCCGGAGCGCTGGGCCTGCGGCTGGGCGGCCCCGCCGTCTACGGCGACCTGATCGTGGAACATCCGTGGCTGGGCGCCGGTACGCCGCAGGCCACGGAACGTCATATCCTGCTGGCCGTCCGCCTCATGCGGGCGACGGTCGCGCTCACTGCTGTTGTCCTCAGCCTCGTGTCATGGGGAGTCATGGGCGGCTAAGCCGCGCCTCTTCCCCCAACCTGCCCTTGCGGCAGACCTTTGCAGGAGACGATCATGCGGCATCTGACCTTTCCTCCCTTTTCCCAACAGGCGGCCGACGCCGTCCGGCAGCGGCTGGACAGTCTGGCCAAAGTACCGGGCAGCCTTGGCGAGCTGGAAGAGCTGGCCATCCGGCTCGGCGGCATCACGGATGACGCGCGCCCGTCCTTTGCCCGCAAGGCTGTGGTGCTCTTTGCCGGGGATCACGGCATCACCGCCAAAGGGGTCAGCGCCACGGGCCCGGAAGTGACCGCCATCCAGGTGCGCAACTTCCTTGCCGGGGGCGGCACCATCAATGCTTTCTGTCGTAACGCCGGGGCGCGTCTGGTGGTGGTGGACGTGGGCGTGGCCGATGCGCTGGAGGGGGCGGAAGGGTTGGTGCGCCGCAAGGTCATGCCCGGCTGCCGCGATTTCAGCGAAGGCCCGGCCATGACGCGGGAAGAGGCCCTGGCCTGCCTCCAGGTGGGCATCGACATGGCGCGCGAGGAAGCGGCGCGGGGCACGCAGCTGCTGGCGGCCGGAGAGATGGGCATAGGCAACACCTCGCCCTCTTCCGCCATCGCCTCCGTGCTGACGGGCGCGCCGGTGGAAGAAGTGACGGGCCTTGGCTCGGGCATCTCGTCCGAGAGCCTGCGCCGCAAGACCGAGCTCATCCGGCAGGGCATCGCCCGCAACCAGCCCGACCCGTCCGACCCGCTGGACGTGCTGGCCAAGGTGGGCGGCACGGAGCTGGCCGCTATGGCGGGCCTCATGCTCGGCGGCGCATCGCTGCGCATCCCGGTGGTGGTGGACGGCTTCATCGCCGGAGCCGCGGCGGCCATAGCCGTGGGCCTGCATCCTGAAGCGCGCGCCCTGCTCGTGGGCTCCCATGCCTCCGTGGAGCCGGGGCATCGCCTGCTCATGCGGCATCTCGGCATCCCGACCTATACGAATTTCGGTCTGCGTCTCGGCGAGGGCACCGGGGCGGCGCTGCTCTTCCCCATCATCGACGCCAGCGTGCGCATCCTCACGGAGATGCGGACCCTGGCGGAACTGGACATCCAGAGATGATGCTGCGCGCCGCTCTCGCCTTCTTCACCCGGCTGCCGGTCGGCGCCCTCCCGCCCGGCACGGGCCTGTACGGCATCATGACCTGGCTCCCCACGGTCGGGATGATCATCGGCCTGCTGGCGGCCTGCGCGCTGTGGGCCGCCATGCAGCTGCTGCCGCCCGTGCTGTGCGGGCTCATCGGCTGTCTCGTCTGGGTGGGGATCACAGGCGGTCTGCACCTTGACGGCGTGGCGGACTGCGGAGACGGCCTGCTGGTGGAGGCCCCCCCGGCCCGGCGGCTGGAGATCATGAAGGATTCCCGTCTGGGCACCTTCGGCGCGCTGGCCCTCTTTTTCGTCCTGGGCGGCAAGGCGGCGGCCCTGGGCGTCATGGCGGACACGGCCGAGGCGGGCTTCTGGACGCTGGCCGGCATGTGCTGCATGGCGGCCGCCACGGCGCGGAGCCTGGTCTTCGTGGCCCTGCTGCTGCCCTGCGCCCGGCCCGGCGGTCTGGGCAGCGCCATGAACGACGGCGTCACGGCCCGCAGCCGTCTGGCGGCCCTGCTGCTGACGCTCTTTTTCTGCCTGTGCACCGGCTGGCGCGGCCTCGCGGCCCTGCTGACCGCCCTTGCGGTAACGGCCCTGCTGCTCTCGGCGATCCTGCGCCGTCTGGGCGGCATGACCGGGGACGTGTTCGGCTGCCTGATCGAGCTTACGGAAAGCTGCATGCTGGTGGTCTTCTGCCTGCCGCAGGGGGAGGTCTGAGGCCCCTGCCCAGTCGCGGCCCCGCAGGCGCACGCTCCCTGCATCCCTTTCCCGCTGAACGGAGTCCCGCATGTCTGAACCCGAACTGACCCTCTATCTGGGCGGCACGCGCAGCGGCAAGAGCGCCGCGGCCGAGGCGCACGCCCTGCGCAACGGCGGGCCTGTGCTCTATGTGGCCACGGCCATGCCCCAGCCGGACGATCCGGCCATGAGCGAACGCATCCGCCGTCACCGCCTGCGGCGGCCGGACTCCTGGCCGCTGCTGGAATGTCCGCGCCGTCTGGCCCCCGCCGTGGCGGCCGCCTGGGAGGAGATGCGCTCCGCCGCGCCCGGCGGCAGACAGGCCACCATCCTTGTGGACTGCGTGACCCTCTGGGTGACCAACCTCCTCCTCTCCCTGCCGGAGCAGGAGGACGCCGGCGCGCTGGAATGCCTGGTGACGGAGGAGATCTCCGCCCTCATCGACCTGAGCCGCGCCCTGCCCTGCCGCTGGGTCATCGTCTCCGGGGAGACGGGCCTGGGCGGCATCGGCGGCAACGCCCTGTCCCGACAGTTCTGCGATGGGCTGGGCCTGGCCAATCAGTTGCTGGCCGCCCGCGCGCAGGAGGCTTTTCTGGTCGTGGCCGGACGCCTGCTGCGGCTCGCTCCGGCGGAGGAGCTGCTTCCCCGCGCCTGAGCGCCGCCTCAGCCCTGTTTGGGCGACGTCATCTTTTCGCCCGCCAGGGCGGACAGATCCCGCCCCCGCAGGGCGGCCTCCAGCAGCTGCGGCAGGCGTTCGGGGTGACAGGCAAGACAGGGGATGCCCAGGGCGGCCACCCGTTTCGCCATATTGGCATTGTAGTAGGGGGTGCCGCCATTGGTCACCGCCAGCAGACTGACGACCGTCACCCCGGAGCGCCTGAACTCCTCCAGCCGCCGCAGCATGCCCGCCTGATTGCCGCCCTCGTCCAGATCGGAGATGAGGAAAAGCAGCGTGCGGGAAGGCTGTTCCACCAGCTGCCCGCAATAGGCCAGCGAACGTTCGATATCCGTACCGCCGCCGAGTTGGAAGCCGAACAGCAGGTCCACCGGGTCCTCGCAGCGTTCGGTGAGGTCCACGACGCTGGTGTCGAAGGCCACCACATGGGTCTTCAGCGCGGCCATGCTTGCCAGCACGCACGCCACCACCGAGGCGTAGATGATGGACTCGCTCATGGAGCCGCTCTGGTCGATATCCAGGATGATGGTACGGCGATGGGCGGCGATATGGTTCCGCGCAAAGAAGTAAAAGCGTTCGGGCACGATGACGCCCAGCTCCGGCTGATAATTTTTGAGGCCGCGGGCGATGGTGGTACGGTAGTCCAGCGCCGCCGCCGAAGGGATGGGGGAATGCTGCCGCCTGTCCAGGCCTGCCGTCACGGCCCGGCGAAGATCATCCGCAAGCAGGCGGTTGATCTCTTCCACGATGCGGCGGATGAAGTTCCGCACGTTCTCCTTGCTGTGCTCGGGCACCTGTTCCATGAGGGTGAGCAGCGTGCTCGCCAGCCCCATGTCCGGTTCCAGATTGTCCAGCAGTTCCGGCTCCAGCAGCAGCTGCTTCAGGCCGCAGCGTTCCACGGCATCCTCCTGGAGGATGGTAACGAGGTCCCTGCTGAAGAGGCTGCGGATGTCCCCCAGCCAGCGGACGAGCCTTGGGCTGGACATCCCCCGCCCCGCGCCGCGTGCGCCGCTCGTACTGCCGGCGGAAGCAGGTCTGCGCTGGTAGATGGCGTCCAGCGCCTGGTCCATGAGGTCGGCTTCCCCTTGCAGCGCGCAGCAGCCCATGCCTTCGAAGCTCTGCCGGCTTTCCGGTCCCAGAATGAGCCGCCAGCGCAGCAGCCGTGTCGCGTCATCCATGCGCCACCTCCCGCCTACAGGTCGTCAAAGTTGAAGGACTCGATATCCTGCAGCATCTCTTCCGCTTCGCCGCTCAGCGCGGCATTGAGGACCTCGCTGACCTGCGCGCCGTCAAGTCCCCAGATCTCCGCCAGATTTTCCGCGATGCTGTTCTTTTCCCCGGCGGAAAAATCGGCCAGGGCCCGCCGCAGCACCAGCAAGGCCCGCTTGAAGGTCTCATCGTCCAGACTGTCGATATACCGCGAGAGATCTTCCCAAAGCGGAAGACGCCCGATGAGCGCATGGCGGTTCTTCCTGGCCAGTCCGGCAAACCAGCCCGCGCCGCTGTCCACCGGCATGCCCGGCGAGAGACGGCGGCGGACGAGGCATTGCAGGCGGTCGTCCGGCATCTTGCCGCGCTCCAGCAGGATGGCTGCGGCGAGACCGGACAGGCAGGCGTTGCCCTCATCCCGTTCCGCCTCGTCCTCCAGCATCCGCAGCCAGAAGGCCTCATCCAGGAAGGCATGGGCCCGCGCCACGCCGTCGAGGCTGTCCATCGCGGACAGCACCGGTTCGGCCGACTTGTCGTCACAGTCGCAGGCGGCGGAAAGCAGCAGGCAGCAGCGCAGGAATATCTGCTGCAGCAGCGGTTCCAGAGGCCGCGTATCCATGCGCCGCACATCGCCGAAACGCAGCACGAAAGACAAACGGGCCGCCGTGCCGGCCAGATCGGCAAAGTCCGTGGCTTCGGTGCTCAGGGCCTGGAGCGCGGCGGCGGCACGGTGCAGCTCCGCGACCATGCCGCAGGCAAAGGCATCCTCGATGACCGCGGCCACAGCGGCCGGGGAACCGGCCTCGGCCAGCGTCTGCCGGAACTGGGCGGCCACGGCCTCCTGGATGCTGTTGCCCGTGAGCGATCGCTCCACGAGCTCGATCTCCGTTTCCGGCGTCCAGCAGAGGCTCCAGCCTTCGGCCCGGCCGGAGCTCCCGTCCCGCAGCGTGGCGAAGGAGATGCCCAGGACCCGCAGCCGATGCAGGAAAAAGGAACGCCGCAGGCCCAGGAAGGCGGAGGCCGCAGACTTGACCCGGCGGTTTTCCCGCAGGTCGAGGGACAGCTCCTGCGGCGCCGGCGTGCGGAAGCGCTCCAGCTTCAGGGCCCGGAGGCAACGGTCAAAATCGTCCTGCAGGCTGGTGCGGCTGACCCGTTCGGGCAGAGAGCCCACCTGCGTGCCGATCTCCGCATCGGCCACGGCCCGGCTGATGCGGGCAAGGCTCCCGCCGCCCAGACAGGTGATCGCGGCGTCGCGCAGATCCGGCAGGGCCGGCACGTCGAAGCCCCGCAACCGGGCCAGCGCATCGGCCAGCCGCACCGCCTCGATGACGTCGGCCGTCGAGACCGGATGCCCTTCCTGCCGGAGAAAGCGGGCTATCCGCGCCAGATAGGCGCGGGCATGCCAGCGCGGTTCCTGTCGGTGCAGCCCCTGCCAGATCAGGGACGAATAGGCCGGGGCCTTGGTCCCCGCCCCGTAGCCGGAGCGGGAGGAAAGGCGGTACGAAGTATAGGGCATGAGAGTGCAGGCTGCGGGACGGCGCGGCAGGGCCGCCAGCTCCGCATCCGTCATGGGGGGCACGCTTCGCAGTCCTTCCAGATGATAGGCTCCCGTCACCACCACCATGCGTCCGGCGGGCACGCCCGCCGCCACGGCCTGCGCCATGACCCGGCACATATAGGCCTCACGGATGCGTCCTTCGGCGAGATCGCGGCGCGCGTCCCGGTTTTCGGTCTCCTCCCGCAGGCGGAGCTCTTTGCCGTAGGCCGCCGCGCCCTGCCGGTAGTCTTCGCCGTCGGCGGCGTGCTCCAGCACGCGCTCCCAGAAGAGCTCATGCGCCTCGCGCTCATCCTTGCCGTCCGCCCCGTCCCCGGTCGTTCCGGACGCACCCGCCCCGCTTTCGCCGTCCGGCCCGGTCTCGTCCGGCGTCTCCTCTTCCCCGGCGGGCTCCTCCACGCCGTCTTTCGCTTCCTCCGCGTCGTCTTCCGCATCCGCTTCTTCCTCCTCCACGACGTCACATGCCGACAGAGCAAGGAAGATGTCGGAAGGCAGGTCCATGAAGCGGCAGGGCACGTTATGCTCCCGCGCCCAGAGCATGGCCTGATATTCCGGAGAATATTCCGCCAGCGGATACAGCAGGGAACGGACGGGAGGCTCGCGCGTATAGGCCAGCATGGCTATGGGCGGCTGCGTGCCGGAGCGGACGATATCCGGCAGCAGGGGCTCCAGGTCGGCAGGAGCCTCCACCAGCACGAGCTGCGGGCGCACCTCATCCAGCAGCCGCCGCAGATGGAAAGCGCCGGCCGGGGAAAGATGACGCACCCCGAAGAAAAGAGGCCCTTCGCTCACGACAGCAGTTCCCGGCAGGCGACGTAAAGCCCGAACCAGTCTTCACCCCGCTTTTTCATGATGTTTTCCAGATATTCCTTCCAGGCGAGGGTATCCTTGTCATCCTCCTTGATCACGGCCCCCTGCAGGGCGGCCGCCAGATCGACGTCCCCCACCGTGCCGTCGCCGAAGCTGCCCGCCAGCGACATGGAACCGGCCAGCAGGGAAATGGCCTCGGCCGTGGACAGCACGCCGGAAGTGGGCTTGAGCTTCTGACTGCCGTCCAGCGTCCGCCCCGCGCGCAGTTCGCGGAAGATGGTGCAGACCTTGCGCACGATGTCCTCGGCGGGCAGCGCGGCATTGAGATCCAGATGGCTGGTGAGCTGGGCCACCCGGCTCTGCACGATGCGCATCTCCGCTTCCAGACTGGCCGGAGCGGGCAGCACCACGATATTGAAGCGCCGCTTCAGGGCGGAGGACATGTCATTGACCCCCTTGTCCCGCGTGTTGGCCGTGGCGATGAGGGAGAATCCCTTGCGGGCCGGAACGTCCAAATGCAGCTCCGGGACGCTGACGCGCTTTTCCGACAGCAGGGAGATGAGCGCGTCCTGCACTTCGCCGGCGCAGCGGGAGATCTCCTCGAAGCGGGCCACGGCCCCGTCTTCCATAGCCCGGTAGACCGGACTTTTGAGCATGGCGCGTTCGGACGGCCCCTCGGCGATGAGCAGGGCATAATTCCAGGAATAGCGTATCTGCTCTTCCGTCGTCCCGGCCGTCCCCTGTATGACCCGTGTGGAATCGCCGTTGATGGCGGCGCAGAGGTGTTCGGACAGCCAGCTCTTGGCCGTGCCCGGTTCCCCCACCAGCAGGAGGGCCCTGTCCGTGAGCAGGGTGGCGATGGCTATCTCCACCAGCCGCTCATTGCCCATGTATTTGGGCGTGATCTCCACATCCCCCACCCTGCCGCCGCAGATGTAGGTGCGCACTGACCACGGCGACATGCGCCAGCCCACGGGCACGGGCCGGGTCTCGGCGTCCGCCAGCGCCGTCAGCTCGGCCTGAAACAGTTGCTCGGCCGGAAGCCGTTGCACATCGGCATGCTGTTGCATCGTTTGCTCCTTTTCACTTAGCGCATTTTCCGTTTGAAACGCTTCGCGTTCCAAACCATACGGCCTGTCGTTTCGCGGAAAAAGCGCGGTTTTTCCGCTCACTTTCGCTCGGGCGGCGCTGCGCCGCCGCCTCGCATTTTGCCTTTTTCAACGGCAAGAGGCTCTATGCCCGGTCGGACGCGGCCTTGCGGGAACGAGCGGCGAGAAAACGCCGGAACTCGTCCAGCACATTCTCCGCATCCGCATAAATGGTTTGCTCTTCACTGCGGTACTTCAGCCGAAGCTCTCCCCGGCGCAGCAGGTCAAGACAGGCCTCCATCTCTTCAAGAAAGATGTCAGGCGCGATATATCTCATGCCGCACGCCATATTCTCTATGTTGCTCTCGTCGATGCCGTGCTGACGGAAAACCTTTTCCAGCAGACCGCGCATATCCCGCTTCCCGCAACAGGCGAGCCAGCTCGGTATTCTATAGGAAATGCGCCAGTCATCCGTCCGCTCCATCCACGACGCAAAGATCCGGGCCATGCGTTCGCAGTGCTGCGGATCTCCCAGATCAAGCAGCAGAAAGGCAAGAACCCACATGCCGTCGGCAGGAAGGGACTTGCCCGAGGCCGTCAAAGCCTCCAGCCAGCGAAAGTCCAGCGGCTCGGCAAAGGGGCGGAACCCCACCACATGCCTTTTCGTGACGTCGCTGCTCCAGGCTGGCCGGAATCCACGGCAGCCTCGCCGCTCGAGGTGCTCGATCCATGTTTCCGCCGTTATCGGCCGGAAGACGCCGTCAAGATCGTAATATCCCTTCTCTCCGTACAGCGGCGTCACCTGACAGTTCGCCAGTTCATGACGAGGGTAGCTGACCTCGATCTCCATGAAGACATCGTGGAGGATCTGGCTGCCTTTCTTCTTCAGCTTGCTGCGCGCAAAGCCGTACGGGGCAAGCAGGCGCTTTGCCGCTTCATAGGCTTCGGCCGCCGGGCGCAGCAGCAGCATGCCCGTCAGATAGGGGATGACGAAAAGGAAAGAAGTCGTCCGCATCAGCTCTTCGGCCAGGGCGAGCAAGCCCTCGTCCGACTGCCGCAGGATGGCCTCCCGCAGCGTGAGGGCCACCGCGGTACAGAACACAGACCCCTCGCGATCCGGCCCCCTATCGGTAAATTTGTGCCGCAGGCGGAGCCGGTCATCCAGCGTCGTCCCCAGCGCGGCCATGCGGCGGTACGCCTCGCAGACAGCCGGACCGGTCTTGCCGGGCAGGGCATAGAAGGCTTGCTGGATGTCCTGCACCTCTTTCTCGCTGGGAGTGCAGGCGGCATCCGCTACAAGGGGCGCAAGCAGGCGCTCCAGCTCCTGGGCCACCAGTTCGCCGGCTTCCTGACCGCCGCAGGCAAATTCCAGTGCCGCCATGACCTGCCGCGGCTGCTTCGGCAGCAGCGCACGGAAATAGGCCCAGGCGGCGGGATCATCCATGCGTGCCAGCACCCAGCGCGCCATAGCGGCCAGCTTGCCCTTTTCCGTGCGGCACAGCTCCAGCAGGCGGGCCGTATTGCTCTTGTCGTGCTGCAAGGCATAGATCAGCTCCCTGCGGACGGCCGCGCTCCCGCCCCTGTCCAGCTGCGCGCAGTAAAAGTCATTGGCGGCCGCGCTTCGCGCCCGCTCCAGCACCTTGACGCGCCAGGCCATCTCCTTCCCGCCGTCAGGATCGAAGCCATCCTCCAGCAGCGGCAGGATGTCCTCGCCCCTGGCGGCCAGCCATTCCACGATGTCTTTCGCGTAGCCTCCCTGCGCCGCCAGCCCCTGCCGCAGGAAGCCGGACAGGCGGTACTCGTGGAAAAACTCCGGCCGCAGCTCCGGGAACGCCCACAGGCGTTCCGGGGAACTCTTGCGGGATGAGAGCAGGTCTTTCCGAAAAGACGCCAGCACGGAATACGGCACGTCCGCCATCGTTCCCCCCTGCCCGGCGGGCTCCACCGGCTCCGCCTCGCCCGGCACGGCCACGGCCGCCTGCGTGCAGGCCAGCGCATCGGCAAGGGTCAGGGCCTCCAGCAGGACGGCCGCCCGCCCCTCGCCCTCCGGCGCGCGGAGCCTGCGGACGAGATCGCCCAATTTGCGGAAGACCGGCGCGGCCGCCTCCAGCTGGGCAAAGGCCTCACAGGCCTGGGCCAGCCGGGCATCGCCGGGGCAGGACGCGGCACCGGCCAGCGCGGCGGCATGCAGACGCTGCCGCAAAACGAACAAAGGGGAAATATCCATGCGTTCCTCTCCTTCGCATCATGCCCGGTCGGACGCCGCCTTGCGGGAACGGGCAGCCATGTGTCGCCGGACGCTGTCGATATGTTGTTTCGCCTTTCTGCACAGTTCTTCGCTCGTATCGAACTCTGGTTGCAGTTCCCCCCGGCGCAGCAGTTCCAGACAGTATTCCATCTCCTCGATGAATGTCTGCGGTGCGATATGCTCCATCATGCTGGCAAAGTCGCCCATAGTAATGTAGTTCATACCGTAACGCCGGAACCAGGATTCCATAAGCCCCCTGAAATCCGTCCAGCCGCAGCAGTACATCCAGACAGGGGCCGACAGGGCGCCAAAATTCACGTTTCCCCGCATCACTCGAGGCGTATTCGACACGGCGGTGAAACGGCTGACCCCCTTGCCCAGCATCCAGTCATGAAAGAACCGTCCCAGCCGGGCGCAGCAGGAGGCATCTCCCAGATCGGCCAGCCGGAACATCAGCCGGCACGTCCCCGCATCGGTGTCCGGCGACATCATGCCCTCCAGCCAGCGAACATCCAGCGGTTCGGCAAAGGGTCTGAAGACCATCAGCCCGCGGTTCAGCGACTCGCTCCACCACCATGCCGTGTAGCCGCGGCAGCCGCGCTTCTCTATCTCCCCGGTAGCCCATCCCGGATCATAGCGATACATGTCGTAGACGGTGCTCATATCGTAGCGGGCAGCCCAGGAGTTGAACCACCCGCACGACAGGCCGTGGCGGGTACGGCTCATGTCGATATCCGCAATATCAAAAATTCGTTGCAGGAAAAAACAGCCCGTATCCGTCAGCGAGCCGCGGGCAAAGCCTTGCGGGGCAAGCAGGCGCTTTGCCGCTTCGTAGGCTTCGACCGCCGGGCGCAGGAGCAGCATGCCCGTCAGATAAGGGATGACGAAAAGGGAAGAAGCCGTCCGCATCAGTTCTTCGGCCAGGGCCAGCAAGCCCTCGTCCGGCTGCCGCAGGATGGCCTCCCGCAGCGTGAGGGCCACCGCGACCTGGAACTCGTGCCCCCTGCGATCCCTGCCGTACATGAGGAACTTGTGCCTCAGCCAGAGCCGCTCATCCAGCGTCGCCCCCAGCGCGGCCATGCGGCGATACGCATCGCAGACAGCCGGGCCGGTCTTGCCGGGCAGGGCATAGAAGGCTTCCTGGATGGCCCGTTCTTCCTTCTCGCTGGGGGTGTAGGCGTCATCCGCCACAAGGGGTGCAAGCAGGCGTTCCAGCTCTCCGGCCACCAGTTCACCGGCTTCCTGACCGCCGCAGGCAAATTCCAGTGCCGTCATGACCTGCCGCGGCTGCTTCGGCAGCAACGCACGGAAATAGGCCCAGGCGGCGGGATCGTCCATGCGCGCCAGCGCCCAGCGCGCCATAGCCGCCAGCTTGCCCTTTTCCGTGCGGCACAGCTCCAGCAGACGGGCCGTATTGCTCTTGTCGTGCTGCAAGGCATAGATCAGCTCCCTGCGGACGGCCGCGCTCCCGCCCCTGTCCAGCTGCGCGCAGTAAAAGTCATTGGCGGCCGCGCCTCGCGCCCACTCCAGCACCTTGACGCGCCAGACCATCTCCTTCCCGCCGTCGGGATCGAAGCCCTCCTCCAGCAGCGGCAGGATGTCCTCGTCCCTGGCTCCCAGCCATTCCACGATGTCTTTCGCGTAGCCTCCCTGCGCCGCCAGCCCCTGCCGCAGGAAGCCGTAAAGGCGGTACTCGTGGAAAAACTCCGGCCGCAGCTCCGGGGACGCCCACAGGCGTTCCGGGGAACTCTTGCGGGATGAGAGCAGGTCTTTCCGAAAAGACGCCAGCACGGAGTAGGGCACGTCCGCCATCGCTCCCCCCTGCCCGGCGGGCACCACCGGCTCCGCCTCGCCCGGCACGGCCACGGCCGCCTGCGTACAGGCCAGCGCATCGGCCAGGGTCAGGGCCTCCAGCAGGACGGCCGCCCGCCCCTCGCCCTCCGGCCCGCGGAGCCTGCGGACGAGATCGCCCAGCTTGCGGAAGACCGGCGCGGCCGCCTCCAGCGGGGCAAGGGCCTCACAGGCCTGCGCCAGCCGGGCATCGCCGGGGCAGGACGCGGCCCCGGCCAGCGCGGCGGCATGCAAGCGCTGCCGCAGAACGAACAAGGGGGAAATGTCCATGCGTTCCTCTCCTTCGCATCATCCCCGGTCGGATGCCGCCTTGCGGGAACGGGCGGCCATGTGTCGCCGGACGCTGTCGATACATTGTTCCGCCCGTCTGCACACCTTTTCTCTTTCATCGCAGTCCGGTTGCAGTTCTCCCCGGCGCAGCAGTTCCAGACAGCGTTCCATTTCGTCAAGAAATGCCTGCGGCGCGATATGTATCATCATTTGGGTAAAGCTGCCGATGATGCCGGCGCACATACCGTAACGCCGGAACCAGGATTCCAGCAGCCCCCTGAAATCCGTCCAGCCGCAGTAGTACATCCAGACAACGGCCGGAAGGGCGTCAAAATTCACGCTTCCCCGCATCAGTTCAGGCGTGCTCGACACGGCGGTGAAACGGCTGACCCCCTCGCCCAGCATCCAGTCATGAAAGAACCGTCCCAGCCGGGCACAGCATGCGGCATTTCCCAAATCAGCCAGCCGGAACATCAGACGGCACGTCTCCGCATCGGTATCCGGCGACATCATGGCCTCCAGCCAGCGCACATCCAGCGGTTCGGCAAAGGGGCGGGATATCCTCAACCTGCGCTTCAGGAAATCGCTGCGCCAGCGTGGCCTGTAACCGCGGCAGCCGCATTTCTCGATGCCTTCGGCCCACTCCGGTTCATAAAATTCACCGTACGACAGATAGTAGCGGGCATAACTCACGTCGATATCTTCAGCGGAAAAAATTCGCTGCAGAAAAAAAGTGCCCTTATCCGTCAGCGTGCCGCGCGCAAAACCTTCCGGGGCAAGCAGGCGCTCCGCCGCTTCGTAGGCTTCGGCCGCCGGACGCAGGAGCAGCATGCCCGTCAGATAGGGGATGATGAAAAGGGAGGAGACCGTTTGCATCAACTCTTCGGCCAGGGCCAGCAAGCCTTCGTCCGGCTGCCGCAGGATGGCCTCCCGCAGCGTGAGGGCCACCGCGATACGGAACACAAAGCCCCCGCGATCCGGCCCCGTATCAAGATATTTGTGCCGCAGGCGGAGCCGGTCATCCAGCGCCTCCCCCAGTACGGCCATGCGGCGGTACGCCTCACAGACCGCCGGGCCGGTCTTGCCGGGCAGGGCATAGAAGGCTTCCTGGATGGCCGTTTTTTCCTTCGCGTCAGGGATGCGGGCGGCATCCGCCACAAGGGGCGCAAGCAGGCGCTCCAGCTCTTCGGCCACCAGCGCACCGGCTTCCTGACCGCCGCAGGCAAATTCCAGCGCGGCCATGACCTGCCGCGGCCGCTTCGGCAACAACGTACGAAAATAGGCCCAGGCGGCGGGATCGTCCATGCGTGCCAGCACCCAACGCGCTATGGCGGCAAGCTTGCCCTTTTCCGTGCGGCACAGTTCCAGAAGTCGGGCCGTATTGCCCCTGTCGTGCCGCAGGGCATGGATCAGTTCCGCACGGACGGCCGCACTCCCGCCCCTGTCCAGTTGCGCGCGGTAAAAGTCATTGGCCGCCGCCCCCCGCGCCCATGCCAGCGTATTGACGCGCCAGACCATTTCTCTCCCGCCGTGGGGATCGAAGCCCTCCGCCAGCAGCGGCAGGATGTCCTCGTCCCACTTGCCCAGCCATTCCACCACATCCTTTGCGCGAGGCACTCCCGCCGCCAGTTCCCGCCGCAGGAAACCGTAAAGGCGGTAGTCGCGGAAAAGCTCCGGACGCAGCTCCGGGGACGCCCACAGGCGTTCCGGGGAACTCTTGCGAGATGAGAGCAGGTCTTTCCGAAAAGACGCCACCACGGAGTACGGCACGTCCGCCACCTCTCCGCCCTGCCCGGCGGGCTCCACCGGCCCCACCTCACCCGGCACGGCCACGGTCGCCTGCGTGCAGGCCAGCGCATCGGCCAGGGTCAGGGCCTCCAGCAGGACGGCCGCCCGTCCCTCGCCCTCCGGCACGCGGAGCCTGCGGACGAGATCGCCCAGCTTGCGGAAGACCGGCGCGGCCGCCTCCAGCGGGGCAAGGGCCTCACAGGCCTGCGCCAGCCGGACATCGCCGAGGCAGGAAGCGGCACCGGCCAGCGCGGCGGCATGCAGACGCTGCCGCAAAACGAACAAAGGGGAGATATCCATGCTGTTCCTCCATGCTCGCGTCAAATCAGTACAGCAGGCGGGCAATGGCCGTATCCGTCACGATGCTGAGCGGCTGCATCTTCATGCGGCCGGCAGCGGCATCATGCCAGATGGCCCCCAGCAGGCTCTGGTCCTCCAGCAGAGAAGGATCGGGGAGCAGCGGCAGCCAGGCCGTACTGCCGGCAAGCTCGCTGCTGATGTTGCCTTCCAGGCCGGGCATGTCCTCCAGGAGGATGGTGTCGCCCTGCGGATCGACGAGGACGAAGGCCTCGCCCACCTTGCCGATGCGGGCAAAGCGCAGCAGACAGAAAAGCGGCGGCTCGAACAGGGGATTCTTGAGCAGATCCTTGGCGGCCTTGATCTCCGGGGCAAGGGCCGGGGCGGCCAGCTCGCGCAGGCGCTGCCTGTCCGCCTCGCTGACGGGCTGGATGTCCGCGCTTTCCCAGCGCACACGCGGATTGCCCTCGCCGGGATAGCAAACGATCTTCGGCGCATGCGCCACGCCGAACGTGCTGTCCTCTTCCTTGAGACGCTTCTTGATGGCAAAGGGGCGGTAGCCGTAGGTCATGACGATGCCGCCCTTGTCCAGATCGGCCCAGCAGGCCGTATCCACGAATTCCTCGCGGGCATCGTCCTGACGTACCCAGAAAGCCAGCTGGACAAGGCGCACGTTTTCGCGGGTCTGCCCAAGCGCCTCCAGCTCGCTGAACTTCCAGACGCCGCCCAGTTCTTCGAAAAGCGGGCTGGCATCCCGCAGCGCAACGCCGCCCGCCAGTTTTTCTTCCAGATACTGGCGGGATTTGCGGATCAGCGCCCAGAGCTTCTCCAGCGTATCCAGCATGCGGGCATTGGCCTGGTCGTCCCCCTGGGCCTCCCGCGCTTCGGCATCCAGCACCAGACGGCGTATGAGACGGCGAGGACCGGGCAGATAGTGGTTTTCAAGCTCTTTCGCCAGATTGCGGCAGGTCTCCAGCACCGCCCCGTTCAGGCTGCCCAGGCCGCCATCCATGATGCTCTGCACCAGCGTTTCGACCTTCCCCAGCCCTTCAAGCTGGGTCTGCATCTTCTTTGCCTGCGCGGCGCTCGGGGCCGACGATTTTTTACTGCTCTTTTTGGCGGCGGTCTTCTTCGCTTCCTTGCCGTCGCCGGCCTCATCCGCCGTTTCGTCCGCCTTGCCTCCGCGGCGGGCGCGCTTTTTCAGGATGTCCTGCGGGATCTCCATTTCCGCAAAGGGCTTGCCCTCCAGTATCTCGAACAGCAGCGCCAGACAATGCTTGCAGGGGAGCTGACGGCTGGGGCAGGTGCAGCGCAGCACCGGCGTCGCCCCTTCCGAAAAATCCGCGGACGTGATGTAGGGCTTGCTCCCGCTGCCGCGGCATTCGCCCTGATAGAACGTGCCGTCCGCCGATCTTCCCAACTGGCTGAAATCCCCGCTCCGGGAAATGCTGCGCCCGTTGCTCAATGCCTTATCATTGGGCGCCAGGGCGGCGATCTGCTGTTCGGTCAGTGAAGTCATGCGTATCCCTCCTTATGGTCGCAAATATCCTCTGCGGCAAGCCGCCCCGTGACGCATGCTCTGCTCTGGAGCCTTTGCAGAGCCTTGGTGATGGTTTTAATGATGTTATGTATTTTGAAGCCTATGGCCTGTCAAGCCGGGAACGATATTTTTATGTCGTTTTACGCTGATTTACACGACAGAAAACAGCATAGATCTATACCATGTGCCCCAGCGCGAAAACTTCTCCCGCCCCCCGGAACGATCCGCACAGCCGCAGCGGCACGGTCGGGAAAGGCCGCTCCGGCTGCGCATCCGCGCGCCAAAAGCAAACGGCCCGCAGACACGAGGTCCACGGGCCGCAAAGGCTGCAAAAAAACGATTCAGTGCTGTGTCGCCGCCCGGCCGAAAATATGCGGAAAACCACGTTTTTTTCCACAAAACGCCGGGTCGGATGGTTTGGAACGCGAAGCGTTTCAAACCCAAAATGCGCTGGCCGGATGGCGGCGGACCGCCCTTACCCGGTCATCAAAGGTCACGCAAGTAGTTCACGGCATTGACGAAGAGCATGGTGCCGGGCGCGTCCACCTCGCCGCGCGTCCAGGCCGGATGATTGGTGACGTGGTGGAAGGCTTCGGGGTGCGGCATGAGGCCCAGCACCCGGCCGCTGGGGTCGGTCAGCCCGGCGATGCCCAGCGGGGAGCCGTTGGGATTGAGAGGATATTCCTGCGTGGGCTGCCCGGTGGCGGGGTCGGCATATTGCAGGGCGATGAGGTTCTCGTCCTGCAGGCGCTGGAGCGTGGCCGCATCGCGTGTCACGAGCTTGCCCTCGCCGTGCCGCACCGGCATGGCCAGCATGCCGAGGCCGCGCGTGAACACGCAGGGGCTTTTTTCATTGGGGCGCAGGCTGACCCAGCGGTCCTCGTAGCGGGCGGAATCGTTATGGCTGAGCGAGACCTGCCGCTCGAAGCGCGCCCCGTCCAGCGAGGGCAGCACGCCGAGCTTGACCAGCAGCTGGAAGCCGTTGCAGATGCCGAGCACAAGCTTGCCGTCGTCCAGAAAACGGGTCAGGCTCTCGATCAGGGGCGTCCCCGCCTCGTCCACAAGATAGCGCCAGCGCAGGCTGGCCGTCTGCGCCGCGCCGAGGTCGTCGCCGTCCAGGAAGCCGCCGGGAAAGATCAGGAAATGGTAGTCGTCCAGACGTACCCGGGCCGTCACGATATCCGAAAAATGCACCACGTCCGCCCTGTCCGCTCCGGCAAGGCGCGCGGCGTGCGCCGTTTCAAGATGGGAATTGGTGCCGTAGCCCGTAATGACCAAGGTATTGACAGCGCCCATGCGGCCTAGCCTCCTCAAAGGGACAAATTTCCTGTGGTGAAAGGGAATTCACATTACGTTTTGTGTGCCGCATAGTCAATGCTAGCCAGCGTGCCCGACTTTGGTTATATGCTGTCGGGATGAACATGTGCGTGGGGCGCGCACCCTGGGCCGCACAGCCCGCAGCCATTGCCCCGGAGGAGATTATGAAAACGAAATACATCTTTGTGACGGGCGGTGTGCTTTCCTCGCTGGGCAAGGGACTGGCGGCGGCCTCTCTGGGCGCGCTGCTCCAGACGCGCGGCCTGACCGTCACCATCCAGAAGCTTGACCCCTACATCAACGTGGACCCCGGCACCATGAACCCCTTCCAGCACGGCGAGGTCTTCGTGACCGACGACGGGGCCGAGACCGACCTCGACCTCGGCCACTACGAGCGCTACCTCAACGTGCCCATGTCCCGCAAGAACAACACCACGTCCGGGGCCATCTACAACAACGTCATCGCCAAGGAACGGCGCGGGGACTATCTGGGCGGCACCGTGCAGGTCATCCCCCACATCACCGACGAGATCAAGCACAAGATCCTCTCCCTTGCCGAAGGAGATCAGGCGCCGGACGTGGCCATCATCGAGATCGGCGGCACGGTGGGCGACATCGAAGGGCTCCCCTTCCTTGAGGCCATCCGCCAGCTGCGCACGGAACTGGGCCGGGACAACTGCCTGAACATCCACCTGACCCTCGTGCCCTATCTGAAGGCGGCGGGCGAACACAAGACCAAACCCACCCAGCACAGCGTGAAGGAGCTGCTCTCCATCGGCATCCAGCCGGACATCATCCTCTGCCGCTGCGAGCAGAGCATCCCGGCGGAGATGCGCCGCAAGATCGCCCTGTTCTGCAATGTGGATCAGGATGCCGTGTTCTGCTCGGTGGATGTGGACAACATCTATGAAGTGCCCCTGCGCTTCTATGAAGAAGGCTTCGACCAGAAGGTGGCCATCATGCTGCGCCTGCCCGCGCGCAACGCCAATCTGGAAAGCTGGAAAAAGCTCGTCTACGACTGCGCCCACCCGCAGGGCAAGGTCACCATCGCCATCGTGGGCAAATACGTGGACCTCAAGGAAGCCTACAAGAGCCTGCACGAGGCCCTCATCCACGCGGGCATCGCCAACCGGGTGGCCGTGGAACTGCGCTACGTCAATTCCGAGAACGTGGACGCCGCCAACACCCGCGCCACCTTTGAAGGCTGCGACGGCATCCTTGTGCCCGGCGGCTTCGGCTACCGCGGCGTGGAAGGCAAGATCGAGGCCATCCGCTACGCGCGGGAAAACAATGTCCCCTTCTTCGGCATCTGCCTGGGCATGCAGTGCGCCGTCATCGAGTTCGCCCGGCACAAGGCCGGACTGGAAGACGCCAACTCCGAGGAATTCAATCCGCTTTCCGACCATAAGGTCATCTACCTCATGACCGAATGGTTCGACTTCCGCACCAAGCATCTGGAAAAGCGCGATACCGGCAGCGACAAGGGCGGCACCATGCGCCTGGGAGCCTATCCCTGCAAGATCCTGCCCGGCACCCATGCCGCCGAAGCCTACGGCAAGGACATGGTGGAAGAACGCCACCGCCACCGCTACGAATTCAACAACGCCTTCCGGGACATCCTCGCCCAGAAGGGCATGGTCTTCAGCGGCCTTGCCCCGGACGACTCCCTGGTGGAGATCGTGGAGCTGCCGGATCATCCGTGGTTCGTGGGCTGCCAGTTCCATCCCGAGTTCAAGTCCCGTCCCATGCATGCCCATCCCCTCTTCCGGGATTTCATCGGCGCGGCCAAAAAGCAGGCGGCCGGTTAGGGCTTGTTGGCGCGTTTTGCCTTTGAACAAGGCAAAACGCGAGGCGGCGGCACAGCGCCGCCCGGCCGAAAGCGAGCGGAAAACCGCGCCTTTTCCGCGGGACCCAAGGCCGGATTGAAAATGCTCTCGCACTATTCATGGTCATTGGGGGGAGGGGCTTCCCTCCCTCCAGCCACCCTCCCTTCCCCCGGCGCGCGTTTCTCAGGGGGACGGCGGCACGGCGCCGCCCGGCCACGTCCCGGCGCTGGACTTCGGCCGCATGAACGTACGTCCGGCAACGCGGGCCTGTTGCAAGTTTTTATGACCTATGGCATGATATTTGTAACGAAAATCAGGCATTAG
The DNA here is from genome assembly GCA_019118745.1 of Candidatus Desulfovibrio gallistercoris. Lineage (GTDB taxonomy): Bacteria > Desulfobacterota > Desulfovibrionia > Desulfovibrionales > Desulfovibrionaceae > Desulfovibrio > Desulfovibrio gallistercoris. The sequence goes on from DWYJ01000024.1 coordinate 66,935, forward strand.
AGCGTTTTGTCCCTGGAAGGGACAAGGCGCGAGACGGCGGCATAGCGCCGTCCGGCCGGAAGTGAGCGGAAAGACCGCGTTTTTCCGCATAACGACAGGCCGCATGGTGGGGAACGCAAAGCGTTCCAAACGGAAAATGCTCTAAAAGGGATACCGGCTCTCCTATGGCATTGGAACTTCGTCAGCAGCTCAAGCTTTCGCAGCAACTGCGCATGACGCCGCAACTGCAGCAGGCCATCAAGCTGCTGCAACTTTCCCGTGTGGAACTGCTGGAGACCGTCCAGCAGGAACTGATGGAAAATCCCTTTCTGGAAGAGAGCGAAAATATCCCGCTGTCGGACGGTCAGGCCCCGGAGGAGACCCGCTCTTCCCGCGAGGACGACACGGCCTATGATGCGGACCTGTCCCGCAATGCCGACTGGGAAGACTACCTCGGCGAATTCGCCAGCACGCCCCGCCTCGTCCAGCCCCGCGAGCACGAGCTCCCGGAGGAGCTCTCCCCGCTGGAGGCCCGCTATGCCGCCAAGCCCTCGCTGGAGAGCCACCTCATGTGGCAGCTGCGCCTCTCCACGCTGGATGACCGCCAGAAGGAGATCGGCGAGGCCATCATCGGCAACCTCTCCTCGTCCGGCTATCTCCAGGCCAGCGTGCAGGATGTGGCGGAACTGACCAACGCCACTCCCGCGGAAGTGGAGACCGTCCTCGACCGCATCCATTTTTTCGATCCCGTGGGCGTCGCCGCCCGGGATGCGCGGGAATGCCTGCTCATCCAGCTCCGCAATCTGAATTATGACCGGGACCCCATCCTCAAGGAACTGGTGGAATACCATCTGGAAGATCTGGAGGCGCACCGCTACAAGCCCCTCCTGCGCAAGTTCCGTCTGGACATGGACACGCTGGGCGAATATCTGGACATCATCCAGAGCCTCGACCCTCTGCCGGGCGCGAGCTTCGGCGGCGGCGAGCCCACCTATGTGAGCCCGGACGTCTACGTCTACAAAGTGGGGGACGACTTCGTCATCCTCCTCAATGAGGACGGCCTGCCGCAGCTCCAGATGTCCGAACTGGCCAAGCTGGACATCGACTGCGAGAACAGCGCGGAAAAGGAATACTGCGCCGACAAGATCCGCTCGGCCTCCTGGCTCATCAAGAGCCTCTATCAGCGGCAGCGCACGCTCTACAAGGTCATGGAGAGCATCGTGCGCCACCAGCGGCCTTTTTTCGAATACGGCGTCACCCATCTTGCGCCGCTCATCCTCAAGGACATCGCCGACGACATCGGCATGCACGAATCCACGGTCAGCCGCATCACCACCAGCAAGTATGCCGCCACGCCGCACGGCATCTTCGAGCTGAAGTTCTTTTTCAACAGCGGGCTGGAACTGGATGACGGAAGTCAGGTCGGTTCCGAAAGCGTGAAGGCGCTCATCAAGAAATTCATTTCGGAAGAGGACCCGCGTGCCCCCCTCAGCGACGAGCGCCTCGGCGAGATGCTCAAGGATCATCTCAAGGTGACCATCGCGCGGCGCACCGTCGCCAAATACCGCACGGCTCTGGATATTCCCTCGTCCTCGAAGCGCAGGGAGCACTTCTAACCCTCATAGCGGAGGCCATATGAACATTTCCTTTGCCTTCAAGAACTTCGATGCGTCCGACCATCTCAAGAAGTATGCCCGCCGCCGTATGGAAAAGCTGGGACGTTTCTTCGGCAAGTCCTCCGGTCTGGAAGTGGCCGTGGTGCTGACCGTGGACAAGTTCCGTCACCGCTGCGAAGTGACCGTCTCCGGCGAAGGTCTGCACATCAATGCCTCGGAACAGACCTCCGACATGTACGCCGCCATCGACCTTGTGACCGACAAGGTGGAAGCGCAGATCAAGAAGCAGGTCTCCCGCGTCAAGGAACAGCGCCGCAAGGCCCGCAATGCGGACGTGGACGTCTTCACCTACAACCTCGAGGCCCAGCCCGATGAAGAGGCGCAGGCCGAGGTGGTGGGCACGGATCGCTTTGCTCCCAAGCCCCTCCATCTGGACGAGGCGCTCATGCAGCTTGAGAACGTGGGCGGCGACTTCCTCGTCTTCATCAACGCCGAGACCACGCGCGTCAATGTGGTCTACCGGCGGCGCACCAGCGGCTTTGCCCTCATCGACCCTGTCCTCTAGCAGCGCACAGGCCCCCGCAAGGGGGCCTTTTCTCCTTGCGAGCTCTCCCATGAATACGCCCCCCGCCGACAACAGCACCGAGTCCCGCGTGTCCAGCTCCGTCTGCATCGTCACCGGCCTGTCCGGGGCGGGCAAGAGTACGGCGCTCGGCGTTTTTGAAGATCTGGGCTACTTCACGGTGGACGGCCTGCCCGCCGCCCTTGCGCCGGATATGGCCGCCCTCATGGCGCGCCCTTCCATGAGCCGCTACAAGGGCATGGCGCTGGGTATGGACATCCGGCAGAGCGCCTTTCTGGAAGACATCAATATGGCGCTGTCGCAGATGACGGGCGACGGTTACCGGCCCATGCTCCTCTTCCTTGAGGCCACGCCGCATGAGCTCATGCGCCGTTACGCCACCACGCGCCGCCCGCATCCGCTGGAGCGGGAAGGTCTCGGCCTTGAGGAGGCCCTGGCCGCCGAGCGCGAACGGCTGGCCCCCTTGCGCGAGTCCGCGGATCTCGTGGTGGACACCAGCCGCTTCTCCATCCACGACTTGCGCCGCGCCATCCAGAAGCGCTGGCGCGCCAAGGAAAAATTGCGCGCCATCCGCGTCAATGTCCTTTCCTTCGGCTACAAGTACGGCGTCCCCCGGGAAGCGGACCTCGTCTTTGACATGCGCTTTCTGCCCAATCCCTATTTCGACGCCGCCCTGCGCCCCCTCTCCGGCAAGGACAAGGCCGTGGCGGACTATGTGCTGCACTCGCCGGGCGCGCAGGAATTCTTCCAGAAATTGCGGGATCTGCTGTTTTTCATGCTGCCGCTCATGGAATCCGAGGGACGCTACCGCGTCAGCATCGCCATCGGCTGCACCGGCGGGCGCCACCGCTCGGTCGCCGTGGCCGAGGAGCTGACGCAGGCCCTGCGACAGGCCGACTATACGGCCACGGTGGAACACCGGCATCTTGAACTTGGCTGAAAAAGCTGGCACGCTGTGTAGAGCATCTTGCCTTTGAAAAAGGCAAAATGCGAGGCGGCGGCACAGCGCCGCCCGGCCCAAAGTGAGCGGAAAAACCGCGCTTTTTCCGCGAAACGACAGGCCGTATGGTTGGGAACGCGAAGCGTTTCAAACTGAACATGCTCTAGAGAAATTTCCCCAACAGTCAGAAGGGCAAGGTGAATCATGGCAGAAGATCAGAGCAGCCCCGCGCAGGTCGGCATCATTGTGGTGGCCCATGCCGATTACGGTTCGGCCATGCTGCGCACGGCGGAGTTCATTCTCGGGACCTTGAGCGACTGCACCTCCATCAGCGTCGACATCGCGCAGGAAGTGCCGGAGACCGTCAGACGCCTGGACGATGCCGCCCAGCGCCTCGACAAGGGGGCCGGCGTCATCATCCTGACCGACATGTTCGGCGGGACCCCCACCAATCTGGCGCTCTCGCTGCTGGGCAATCATCATGTGGAAGTGGTGACCGGCGTCAACCTGCCCATGCTGCTCAAGGTCTTCAGCAGCCGTACCAAGAGCCTGGAAGAACTGGCCGAACTGGCAGGCGAGGCGGGCACCCGGGGCATCGTGGTGGCCGGCAAGATGCTGCGCAACAAGACGCGCGACAAGGCGGACAAGACAGACAAGTCTGAAAAGGCGGATAAGGCGGGCGCCCAGGCATGACATGGTTTCGGGTGGACAACCGTCTGGTACACGGCCAGGTCATCGAGGGCTGGCTCCCCTATGTGGCTGCCCGGCATCTGGTGGTGGCCAACGACGCTATGGCGCAGGACGACCTGCGGCAGCAGATCACCCTGCTCGCCGTGCCGCAGAACGTGGAAACGCATTTCGTCATGCTGGAGGCCTTGCCCGCGACCCTGCAAGCCTGCGGCGACGACGCCCTGGTGCTCTTTGAGGACTGCAAGGATGCCCGACAGGCCAGTGATGCCGGCATCCCCATGAAAAGTCTCAATATCGGCAATCTCCATTACGGCCCCGGCAAAAAACAGCTCTTGCCGCATGTCGCTGTCTCCGAACAGGACAGCGAAGACTTGCGTACCCTGCTGGGCCGCTGCATCCAGCTGGATTTCCGCTGCGTACCGTCCGAGAAGGTGAGGGATTCCATTGAACAGCTTCTTTGATATGGCTTTGCGGGGGATCCCCTACGCTTTTTTTTTGTCCTGCTTGGCGTCTTCCGGCACACGCTGATCTTTCGTCTCGCTGACCGGCCGCTGTTTGCGGCCCTGCTCATGGGCCTGCTGACCGGGGACTGGCTGCTGGCCCTGCCGCTGGGCATCACGCTGGAACTGCTCTGGCTGGATGTGGTGCCGCTGGGCAGCGTCGTTCCGCCGCAAGGCGTGCTGAGCTTCATGCTCATGTTCCCGCTGGCGCGGCTCTACGGCTGGTCAGCACCGGGCGCTCTGCTGCTGCCGTTGCTGCTTGCCGTTTTTGCCGCCTATGCGGCCGCCTTTGCCGAACGCAGTCAGCGTGTGCTGCTCAATCGCATCATGCCCGCCGTGGAAAGCTATTGCCGTACAGGCCACGGATGCGCGCCCGGGCACGCCCTGCTGCTGGGCATCAGCCTGCGCGCCTGCTGGCAGTTCGCCCTCTATCTGGTCTGCTTCGCCGGGCTGGCCCTCGTCTTTGACGGGCTGGATTCGCAGCGCCGCGGCCCGCTCCTGCGCAATATCAACTGGCCCATGATGTACGTCGCCGCCATGCTCGGCGCGGTGCTTTCGCTCCGCGTCCGCAGGGCCTACGGCGTGCTGCTGGCGAGCCTGTGCCTTGCCGCCGTGACGCTGATGCTCGAATACAGCCTGTGACCCGCGCCACGACGGGCAGACGCAGCGCCTGCCCGCCCCTCTTCTTGACAGGACACCGACATTTACCTACTATTTTACTCCGCGCGCTCGTAGCTCAGTTGGATAGAGCGATAGCCTCCTAAGCTGTAGGCCGCAGGTTCGATTCCTGCCGGGCGCACCACATATTTTCAGGACGTTACATGCTTTTGCATGTCACGTCCTTTTTTATTTTTGTGCCGAAAAAAGTTTGGCGGTGCCCACATGGTGTCCACCCCTTCGGCATATCCTTCGGATTTTTTCCCCTGTGAGCCGTCACGCAACTTGAGAACGAACAGACCTGCCTTTTCTTTTGCCTGAAAATTTGCTTGAATAACGGCTAAAGCGTTTTGCCTTTGAAAAAGGCAAGGCGGCAGCGCAGCGTCGCCCGGCCCAAAGTGAGCGGAAAAACCGCGTTTTTTCCGCAAAACGACAGACCGTATGGTTTGGAACGCAAAGCGTTTCAAACTGAAAATGCTCTAAGAAAAAACGTATGACGGACACTCTCCCCGGAACTGCAAGACCTCCCTCATTTGCATGAGTATGCCATGTTCAATCGCTATATCTGGAACAACTATCTTGATGCCGGTGGGAAGCATATCGTCCACATCTTTGCCGAGAGCCTGACAAAGGGTATTACCGAGCGATACGTTGAGACGATAAAAAAATTACGCAGCGTATATTGTCCTGACCGTAACGTTATTGAGGAAGCCGCACAGCAATTGCACGATCTTGCCCACGATATGGCTGAGGATCCTACTCTCATACGCCGGGGAAAAACATGTACGCAAGGATCAGCGCTGGAATCTCTTTATAATGAGATAGATGCAGGGGAGAATCTATCCGAAAACCATATTTTTTCCTGTTTTTCAGGAAGTATTGACTATTTTAGCACTTCCCTTTCCATTTCATCTCCTGAGATATTCATACCTTATTATTTTAAATATAACTTTAACATATTTGAGAAGATAGCTCATGAATTCGGCATACGAATAAGCCAAATTCCATATAAAAAAGAGTATCGCAAAAGATTTTTCTACTATGCGGATATTTGCCGTTCACTGCACGGATTCAGAGAGATGTACGGCCTTTCTCCGTATGAGCTATGCGCGTTCCTCTATGATTTTGCCCCAAACTATTTGGGAGGGAGCAAGAGCTTTATCATTGAAAATCTTCCCGAACCCAAAGGATTCTTTTGCATTGGCGGTTCTGAAAATGATTTTTTTCTGAAAAACAAAAAATCCGATATCATATGCTGGCAATGCAATTCGGAAGCTCTGGCGGGAGATATGGCGATAATGTATCTGCGCAGCCCCATCAGTGCAATGGATTCCATATGGAAAATCGTCTCAACCGGCTTCAACGATCCATTTTTCTATTACTACAGATGTGCATACATAGAAAAAATCAAAAGCATTACACGGATATCATTAAATAAACTCCGTAATGATACAGTTTTTCAAAAGCTTCCCATCGTCAAAAAGAATATGCAGGGAATAAACGGCGTGGAAATACTTCCATCAGTTTATAATCACTTATTGGATTTGGCGGTATGCGACCTTCAACGAATTGAATATGCTCAGGAAAATGCCGATGAGCTCTATGCAGTGGAAAGGGATGTGGAGCAAAAGCTTGTCAAGCCTTTTCTTGCGCGACTTGGGTATGCCGAGGAAGATTATCGGCAACAGCTTTATATTGAGATCGGTAATCACAATTTTGCGTTGATCCCCGACTTTGCCATCCTCCCCAAAGTAACGTCTGAACATCATTCAGCATACATCTTGCTTGAGGCAAAACTTTCCATCCCTTCTGAAAAAAAATTGAAGGCGGCCAAAAAGCAAGCCAGAAGCTATGCAAAACAGCTTGGTGCAGCCTATTGTGTGGTCGTCGCCAAGGAAGGCATCTGGATCTCTCGATCAGAAGATGACTACACTGCCGACATTTTCACATCATACTGGAAGGACATTTACGATCCGGATACCTTTTCACAGGTAGCAAAACTCATAGGAAATTACAAAAAACATAAAGCGAGCCATGACTCGAAACCGCTTTGCCTTGATCCACGCAACGCAATTTCGCAAAAATGATTTTTGCGTCCAGCAATCACCGCCATGAGGTGAGATCGTCCGTTCCCTATCCCATCTTCTTGCACAAAACCCTCTAGCAGGGTTTGTTGACGCCATTCGCCGCCTGTCTGCGGAGAAGGGGCCCCCCTCCCCATCGGACCGTATCCGCAGCGGCAACGAGAGGCAGCGGCGGCAGCACTGTTGCCCGCGCGGCGTGAACATTTCTTGTGGCTGAAGGGCCTCCCCCGGCGGAGACTCAGGGGCCGTGCGCTCTGTTTGCTCTCACCGGGAAGGACCGGCAGGCGAAGGGAAGCCTTTCAGGTCGCCGCGCCCTTGCAGTCTCCCGGACATGGCGCGTCGGGGGCGGCGCGACAAGCGCGTCCGGCATTGACCCTCTACCTGTTTGTGGATATTTTTTTGCCGAATGACGCACATACCAGCGTGCCGACCGCGCGCGGCATCGAAGAGGGGGACCAATGACGCAGCAGGCGGAAGTCGGCGGCGAGCACAACACCGTGGTGCAGATCAACGGGAACGGGAACCATGTGGTGCTCGGCGGTCGGCGGCTTTCTCTCACCCTGCCCGGAGGCGTCGCCCGGTCGGAGGCGCAGTCCGACACGCTCAGCAAGTTCTACCCCGGTTCCCAAAGCACGACGTTCATCGGGCGGGAGCGGGAATGGAAGATGCTCGACGCCTTTCTGGATGCCGAGGCTCCCCTGTCCTTTCTGGTGTTGACCGGCGATGGCGGGAGCGGCAAGACCCGTCTGGCTCTGGAACTATGCCTTGCGCGGCGTAAACTGGGCTGGGAAGCCGGATTCATCAGCTCGCGGGAACTTGCCTGTGCTGACGCCGGTACCGGATGGCACGGCGACAGGGACACGCTGATCGTGGTGGATTACGCGGGCAGTCGGGCGCAACAGCTCCGTGACGTGCTGCGCGCGCTGAGCAATCAGCCAGGCTCCGGCCGCCGTCTGCGTTTCCTCCTGCTGGAACGTACGGCCAAGGACGACGCGGGCTGGCTCTCAATGCTGCTCGGTGATGGCGGGGAACGGAGCCATGCCGTGCGCCGCCTCCAGTACGGCAACTCCCCCTATGCCCTGTCCCCGCTGACCGGACGCGAGACCCTCCTTGCGCTGGCGCGGGATTTCCTGACGAAGCACGATCGCCCGAACGACGTAGGGCAATGGGATGAGGACCTTGTGCGGCGGCTGGACGCCGCCTGGGGCGGGAACCCCCTGTACCTCATGCTGGCGGCCTATACCGTGCTCTACCGTGGCGATCGCACCACGACATGGACACGGGAAAAGCTGGCCGAGGAATTTGCCGGAAAGGAAATGGAGCGCATCAGGGGGCAAGCGTCCGCCCGCGGGCTTGACGGCGGCTTTCTCGTGGAACTGGCGGCCTGCGTCACCCTCGCGCAGGGCGTCACAAAGGAAGAGTTTGGCGTCTGGGCAAAAAAAATCCATGCCGACGAAGGGATGAGCGGCCGTTGGCGAAGCTATGTGGATGCTCTGCCAGAAGTTTTGCCCCATCAGCCGGGGGCCGAGGAAGACCGGCTGCCCCCCCTGCGGCCCGACATCATCGGTGAAGCCTTTGTGCTGCGCGCCCTCCAACACAGAACGGAGCTGCTCCTTGACTGCCTGAAGGAATTCGGCCCGGCCGCGCTCGACACCCTGCTGCGGCTGGGCCATGATTTCGGCAATGCCCACACGAAACCCCGGCAGTGGCTTGAGGCCGTGCTAGAAACGTGCGACACGCCGGAAAGTGTGGCCGATCTGTACGCACGGATGCCCTCTCCCAGCCTTTCCTTGCGTGATCTTGCCCTGAAGGTGACGGAAAAATGGCTGGCGTCCGCAGCCGCCGGACAGACGTCCCGCGCGACATACGCCGCCATGCAAGGGAACCATGCGCTGGCGCTGCACAACATGGGCCGACATCAGGAGGCCCTCGAGGCCGCACAGGAGGCGGTCAAATTGTTCCGTGAGCTGGCTGTAAATAATCCCGACGTCTTCCGCCCTTTGTTCGCAACCTCACTGAGCAATCTTGCCAACGGCTTGAGCGATGTTGGCCAGCTTCAGAAAGCGCTGGAGGCCGCGCGAGAAGCGGTCGACATTCGCCGCAAACTGTTCGCGGATGACCCGGACGCCTTCCGGCCAGCGCTTGGAAGCACCCTGAACAATCTCGCCAACAGATTGAATTCCCTTGGTCAGCATCAGGAGGCGCTGGCGGCCTCTCGGGAGGCTGTCACAATATATCGCGAGTTGGATGCGAAAAGTCCAGCAGCTTTTCGCCCCGACCTAGCCCTATCCCTGAACAATCTTGCAAACGTATTGAATGAAGTTGGCCAGCCTCGCGAGACGCTGGAAGCCACACAGGAGGCCGTCACAATATATCGCGAATTGGATGCGGAAAACCCAGCAGCATTCCGCCCCGAACTTGCAGGCACCCTGAATAATCTTGCCTGCTTGCTGAACGACGTCGGGCAGCATCAGGAAGCTCTCAAGGCCGCACAGGAAGCGATCTCGATGTACCGCGAGCTGGCTGCGAACCTTCCGACCGCCTTCCGGCCCAATCTTGCCATGTCCCTGTACAATCTCGCCAGTGTCTTGGCTAACCTTGAGCGACATCAAGAAGCACTAAAAGCCGCACAGGAGGCGGTCGACATTCGACAAGAACTATGCGCGAACGATTCGGACGCCTTCCGGCCCGCGCTTGCCAGCTCCCTGAACAATCTCGCCAACAGATTGAGCACCCTCGGCCAGCATCGGGAGGCCCTCGAGGCCGCACAGCAGGCGGTATATATTTTCCGCACGCTGGACTGTGAGGGCGTTTTCGTACCGCAGTCCCGTTTTGCAGTCATCTTGCGGACGCTTTCCCGTTGTCTGCGCGCGGTTGACCAGGATGACAGCGACATCGCGAGGGAATTGCGGAGCCTGGAAGATGTCCGCAAGAAAAATCGCATATCCTGAAGGAGATGGTATGATGGACGTCAACGCACTGGTGGATATAGTCGTCCCCGCAATGGTTCGGGGAGGAGCCACCCAGCTTGGCAAGGGCATTATGGAAAAGATTCAAAATCTGGTAAGTCCCTGGCTGGAAGCGGCATATGCGCGCCTTTTTGCACGCTTTGTCCAGACCCCCGACGAGGTGACGACCACGGAAAAAAAAGACCTGAATCTGCAGCTTGCCAAGCTGCTTGAACAAAATCCCGAACTGGCGCAACAGATCGAGGATATCCTGAAAAACGCCCGGCAGGAAAACATATCCCAGACCATCACGCAACACGGTTCAGGCAATCAGGCGATACAGATCGCCGGGTCGCACAATCAGGTCTCGCGCTAGAGCGCTTTGCCGTTTGCAAAGGCAAAAGCCGGGGCGGCGGAACAGCGCCGCCCGGCCGAAACCAAGCGGAATGAATATGTTTTTCCCGCGAAACGCCAGGCCGTATGATTTGGACGCGAAGCGTTTCAAGCTGAAAATGCTCTAGCGGACCATGAGAGGCCGCCTCCGTCACCGGGGCGGCTTTCTCTTTGCCTTTTCCTTGCGGGCCGGTCGTCTCATTTTTTTCTTTTTTCATCTTGCACTGGATGACGGATGTTGCTCGTCCGCCGCGTAGACGGCCCCTCCCGAACGACGGGCAGCATCCGCAATCCCGCGAGAGAAAAGAAAAAAAGGAAACGAGTCCCCTCTCTCCCTCCCTGCCCCTCCGCCGGGGCAAGTCCGCTGCGGCAGGCATGGCATGGAGATCTGTTGCGGGGAGAGGACAAAAGGGACCCACCGGCAAAGCCAGTGGTTCTTCATATGCGCCTATAAGGCTTTTTTACCAGCTGCGCCCTAACAGGCGCATAACGGTCTGACATCTGCATATTTGTTACTTGCGGCCCGTAAACGGGCTACCCGCATACGGAAGACTGAGCTGTGTCCCCAGCTTGTCTTCTTCTAGTTGCTTGCGGATATATTCACGGATTTTTGTCGCATTTTTACCAACTGTATCCACATAATACCCACGGCACCAAAACTCACGATTGCGATACTTGAACTTCAGATCTCCGAATTGTTCATATATCATTAAGCTACTTTTCCCCTTCAAATATCCCATGAATCCAGAGACACTCATTTTCGGCGGAATTTCAAGCAACATGTGGATATGGTCAGGACAACATTCAGCCTCAATGATATTAACTCCCTTCCATTCGCACAGCTTACGCAAAATTTCACCGATTGCTCGCTTTTTCTCTCCATAGAAAACTTGGCGGCGATATTTGGGAGCAAAGACTACATGATATTTGCAGTTCCATTTGGTATGCGCTAAACTTTTGTTGTCACCCATTGTGACCTCCTTTTGATTTGCTTCAT
>DWYJ01000025.1 GCA_019118745.1 Candidatus Desulfovibrio gallistercoris
AGGCCCCCCATCCCCTCCCCAGCGCGCTTTTACTAGGGGAAGAGACAGGGACAAGCGAGGTAGCCCGTCCCCAACGGTAAGTGGGGGGATATGATTGTTTTGTAAAATTCGTGCGAATAGCCTTTGGACGACGGAGGAGCCGTACAGGTATCGACAGCAGAGAGGGGTTCCCCTTCCCCCCAAAAAGCATGTTCAGCACACCGTCAGCAGGCGCTAGAGCGTTTTATCTTTGAAAAAGATGAAACGCGAGGCGGCGACACAACGCCGCCCGGCCCAAAGTGAGCGGAAAAACCGCGTTTTTTCCGCGAAACGCCAGGCCGTATGGTTTGAAACGCAAAGCGTTTCAAACTGAAAATGCTCAAATGATATATTGCCGGGGGTTCACTTCGCCCATGAGGCAGAGGAGCTCATAGGGCAGCACATCGGCCAGCCGGGCCAGTTCGCAGACCGTGACGGGGCGTTCGCCCGGGGCGGGTTCGCCGCCCATGAGCCAGGCGGTGTCTCCCCGGCTGACGTCGGGCAGGTGGCTCACGTCGGCCATCATCATGCTCATGCAGACGCGTCCCACCACGGGCGCGCGGCGACCGTGCAGGAGCACGGCGGCCTTGTTGGAGAGGGCGCGCGGGTAAGCCGTGGCGTAGCCGCAGGCGATGACGGCGATGGTCATGTCGCGGGGGGCGGTGAAGGTACGGCCGTAGGAAAGGCTTTGTCCGGCCCGCAGTTGACGTACCTGCATGACCGGAGCGCTGAGGCTCATGACCCATTCCAGGCCCGCGCCGCGCTCTTCCCAGGGGCCGCCCGCAAAGGGATTGCCGCCGTACAGGGCCAGTCCGGGGCGGCAGAGCTCGAAACGGGCCTGCGGCAGGCCGAGCGTGCCGGCCGTATTGGCCAGCGAGCGCGCCAGACCGGGCCAGCGCTGCCGCAGGGGCTCGCAGAGGCTGCGGAAACGTTCGATCTGTTCGCGCGAAAAGGCTTCATCTTCGGGCATGTCCGCACTGGGCATGTGCGAAAGGGCCATGACCGGCTTTACCTGCGGCATGCGGTCAAGGGCGTTGAGCAGGGCGGGGATGTCCGCGGCGTCGAAGCCCAGCCGCCCCATGCCGGTATCCAGCTTGAGGGCGATATCCAGCGTGTCGCTGCGGCCGCTCAGACCTTCGGCGGCGTTCTGCAGGTCTTCGAAGCAGGCCAGCACCGGCGTGAGGCGGGCGTCGGCGGCCTGCGCCCACTCGTTGGGGCAGAGCGCGCCCATGAGCGTCACCACCCGCTGGCGGTAGCCTTCGTCTCGCAGGGAGATGCCCTCGCTGACGGTGCCGACGGCGAACTGACGCGCTCCGGCCCGGTCCAGCGCCCGCGCCACCGGCAGCAGGCCGTGCCCGTACGCGTCGGACTTGATGACCGGCAGGATGGTCTCCGGCGCGCCGAGGCGGGCAAAGTTGCGTTGCAGGGCGGGCAGGTCGATATGGCAGGCGGACGGGGTAAAGATGCAGGTCATGCGCGTGGCTCCAGCCGGAACGGGAAAACGCCCGCCGTGATGCGGCAAGGCGAGTCCCTATCATAGCAACATGCGGCCGGATAGACAAGAAAAAGTCTAGACTTGCCGTGCCGCGCCCGCGGGGGCCTGCGCCTGTGGAGCGCACGGCCCCCTTCTTCGCGTTACAGTCCTGCGGCCTGGGCGGCTTCTTCGGGGTAGATGGCAGCCACTCCGGCCAGGAAGTCCGCATAGCGGTCTTCCAGGATGGCCTGTCGGGCCCGGCGCACGAGGTCGAGGAAGTACGTCAGGTTGTGCAGGGAGTTGAGGCGGAAGGAGAGCAGTTCCTTGCTGACGTAGAGATGGCGCAGATAGGCACGCGAGAAGGTGCGGCAGGTGTAGCAGCCGCATTGCGGGTCCAGGGGGCCGTCGTCCTCGGCGTATTCCTTGCGCTTGATGTTGATCTTGCCCTGCGAGGTGTACAGGGTGCCGTTGCGGGCGTTGCGCGTGGGCAGCACGCAGTCGAACATGTCGATGCCCGCGGCGATGCCGTTGGCGATGTCCAGCGGGGTGCCCACGCCCATGAGGTAGCGGGGCTTATCGGCGGGCAGCTGCGGCGCGATGTCGTACATGAAGTCGTACATGACGGGCTTGGGCTCGCCCACGGAAAGGCCGCCGATGGCAAAGCCGTCAAAGTCGTGGGCGCAGAGCTCCTCGATGGAGCGGCGGCGCAGGTCCTTGAAGAAACCGCCCTGCGTGATGGCGAACAGCAGATTGTGCGCCGTGCCCGCCGGATAGTGCTGCCGGGCGCGCAGGGCCCAGCGGGTGGTGAGGGCCGTGGATTTGTCGGTATAGGCGTAATCCGCGCCGTGGGGGACGCATTCGTCCAGCACCATCATGATGTCCGAATTGAGGCTGCGCTGGATGTCCACCACGTTTTCCGGGGTGAACAGATGTTTGGAGCCGTCCAGATGGGAACGGAACTCCGCGCCCTCTTCCCGCAGCTTGCGCAGGGAGTTCAGGCTGAAGATCTGGAAGCCGCCGCTGTCGGTGAGGATGGCGCCGGGCCAGGAGGCGAAGCCGTGCAGGCCGCCGTGGCGCTCCACCAGCTTGTGGCCGGGGCGCAGATAGAGATGGTAGGTGTTGCCCAGGATGATGGGCGCGTTCATGGCGGCCAGATCGTCAGGGGCCACGGCCTTCACCGAGCCGACGGTGCCCACGGGCATGAAGATGGGCGTGGGGATGTCCCCGTGCGCGGTGTGGACGATGCCCGCGCGGGCCGCGCCGTCGGTATGCAGCAGGGTATAGGTGGGATTCTTCATGGCGGCAGGGTAGCCGCAGGCGGAGCGGGATGCAAGAGGGGCGGCAGACGGCGGGCGCGAAAGGCCTTTTTCAGGCGAGCAGTTCGCGGCCCGGCGCAAGGTGGGCCAGCCGGGCCCGCACCACGGCGGGGGAATCATTGGCGTAGCAGTAGAGGCAGCCGTGCAGGCAGGTGGAATACGCCCCGATGTCCCGGCTGGGCAGGCAGCGGCAGGCCGTGCGCTGGGAGCCGTCACGCGGCGGCGAAGCGCCTTGCGGGGCGTTCGTGCCCGTCAGGGGCAGAAGCGAGCCCTGCACCGGCGCGGAGGGCGGCCCGCACAGGCGTTGCACCTCCGCATCCCGCGGGCAGAGCCGCCGGATGAGTTCGCCGTCCACGCAGGCATTGTGCGCGATGCCCAGAGCGCGCAGGTCGATGGTCTCGGCGCAGCTTGCCGGTTGCAGGCGTCGCGGCCAGCCGTCCGCCAGCTGCCGCAGGCCCGCGGCCAGCTCCCGCTGTTCGTCGGGAGTGGGGGCCCGCAGCGAGGGATCGTGGCGGCGCAGGGCATTTGCCGTCTTGCGGTACATGTCCAGAAAGCTGAAGACCAGTTTTTCGGTGTACGGGGCAAGCCTGCGGCCCAGCGCGTCGATGCGGTCGAGTAGGCGCGGCACGCTGAGGCCGCCGCCCAGGATGAGGGGATCGAAACGCCAGACCACGCGCTCCGGCCCGATGCTGTCCGCCAGACGGCAAAACGTGTCGATGCGCTCCGCCAGCGGCGGCACATGCGGCTCCAGCCCTTCGGCGGCGTAGTCGTTGAGGGTGAACTGGAAGAAGAAGGCATGGCCGCGGCCGGCGATCTCCGACAGATGCGGCAGCAGGGGGCGGGGATCCTTGCTCCAGAAGACGAAGACCCGCGCCGTGTCCAGGGCGATGGCGCTGACTTGCCGGCTGTTGCAGGGATTGCGCCGCAGACAGTAGCCCGCCCGCAGCCGCTCCATGAACCAGTCCGCATGGAAGGCCGGGAGGTCCGTGGCCCGGCTGGCGGAAACGATGAGCGGGCTGGCGGCCGGGAGGTCCCCTTCGGCGGTGCGGAGGCGGCGGGCGGAGGCGGGGATCATTCCAGATAGATCATGCGGCGCGTCATGCCGCCGTCCACGATGAGGTTGATGCCGTTGACGAAATCATTGTCCGGGGCGGCCAGGAAGAGGGCGGCGCGCAGGATGTCGTCCGGCCGTCCCACACGCCCGGAGGGATGCTGGGCATGGTCTTCCGGGCGCAGGGCGGCGTGATCGCCGGTCTCGATCCAACCGGGGCTGATGGCGTTGACCGTGATGCCGCTGCCGCGCAGGGAGACGCAGAGCGAGACCGTCAGCGCCGTGAGCCCGCCCTTGGACGCGCCGTAGGCTTCCCAGTGGGCCTCGTTCTGCAAGCCGCGCGTGGAGGCGATATTGATGATCCGGCCGTAGCCCGCCCCCGCATTGGCCGTCTGGAAGGCCCGGCAGCAAAGGAACGCGCCGCGCAGGTTGGTGTCCAGCACATTGTCCCATTCCGCGGCGGAAAGATCCGGCAGGGGGTTGCAGAAATGGCTGACCGCGCCGTTGTTGATGAGCAGGTGCAGCGGGCCGAAGCGCTGCCGGGCCAGGGCAAAGGCCGCCTGAATGGAAGCTTCCTCCCTAAGATCCATGCGCACGGGCAGGATGTTGGGGTGGGAGAAGCGGGCTTCGTCCGTGTCGCAGGCCAGCACGTCGTAGCCCTGCGCGGCGAAGCCCTCGCAGAGACAGCGGCCGATGCCGCGTGCGCCGCCGGTGATGAGGGCTGTGGGCATGGATCTCCTCCATGATGTTCTCGTTCCAGAGCATTTTCCGCTTGAAACGCTTTGCGTTCCAAACCCTACGGCCTGGCGTTTCGCGGAAAAACGCGGTTTTTCCGCGTGGTTTCGGCCGGGCGGCGCTGTGCTGCCGCAGTGGGCAAAAGCGCTTGCATCGCCCCTTGCCTTCTGCCACAAGACGGAAAATACGTCGTGCGGGCACGACCCGCAAGCAATGGCAAGGAGGCCGCCGTGCTCTGGGAAAATCTGCTGCTCTATGTGCCCATGTCCGCCCTGATGGTCATCATGCCGGGACCGGACTTCGCGCTGGTGACGCGCGTGTCGCTCGCTCAGGGGCGGGTGGCGGGCACGCTGGCCGCCTGCGGCGTGGCCCTGGGCATCGGTCTGCACACGGCGCTGGCCATGCTCGGCATATCCGCGGCCATCGCCCATTCCCGCCTGCTGTTCAGCCTGCTGGAATACGGCGGCGGCGCGTTCCTCTGCTGGATGGGCTTCCAGTCGTTGCGCGGCGCATCCACGGCGGCGCAGGCGGTCTTGCGCTGCGGGGAGGGGCCCCAGGCCGCAACGTCCGCCATGTCCCTGCGCCGGAGCTTCGGGCAGGGCTTCCTCACCAATGTGCTCAACCCCAAGGCCATCGTCTACTTTTTGACTTTCCTGCCGCAGTTCATGCAGCCGGATGCGCCGCTGGCCCCGCAATTCCTGGTGTTGGGCGGCATCCTCGGCCTGCTCGTCCTGCTCTGGTTCGTCACGCTGGCCAACTTGCTGCAGACGGTGCGCGCGCTTTTCCTGCGTCCGCGCGTACAGCTCTGGCTCTACCGCTGCACCGGCGTCTTCTTCCTCTGTTTCGGGCTGCGGCTGGCGCTGTCCGCCCTGTAGCGGCAGCCATGCCTCTCGGCACGTTTGGGGCCTATGTAAACATCTTTTTTAAAAGAATTTCAAAAAGATAAAATAAATAAACTGTACACGCTCCGTTTGTCTTTGGGAGGACCTCGTGTCCCTGACTCTTCCCCGGTAAAAGCGCGCTGGGGAAAGGATGGGGGCTTGGGGGGAAGGATGACGAGAACGCCTTTTCTCGCTTCGCTGTGAAAAGGCTGGGCCCTCTCGCGCCGGCGGCGACCGAAAGGCGGCCGCAGGCCGTGCCCGTTAGGCGACGCAGGAGCCTTACGGGCATCGACAGCAGAGCGAGGGGTTCCCCTTCCCCCCAACAATCAGTGAATAGTGTTAACAGACCCTAGTTCCCGGTCCCGAAGGTCAGCCGGGCGATGAGGCCGCCGCCGGGGCGCTCCAGCAGATGCAGGTCGGCATTGTTCTGGCGTGCCATGCTGCGCGCGATGGACAGGCCCAGGCCGCTGCCGCCCTCGTGCCGGCCGCGGGCCGGGTCGAGCCGGAAGAAGGGCTCGAAGACCTGCTCCCGATTTTCGGGCGGGATGCCGGGGCCGTCGTCCTCCACATCCACGAGCCATGCCCCGCTCGTAGGGCAGCGATGCAGGCGCACCACGATGTGCGCGGCATAGCGCAGGGCATTGTCCACGAGGTTGTCCAGACAGCGGCGCAGGGCGTGGCCGCGAATGGGCAGGATGCAGCTTGCGCCCTTGGTATCGTCCAGGAAGCGGAGGCGTTCGTCCACGCCGGCTCCGGCGGGCGCGCAGGCGGCCGCGTTTTCCTCGCCGGAAAGGAGGGAGGCCAGCCGGTCGTCCACCAGGCTCTCCAAAAAGGCCGCCAGATCCGTGCGGCGCAGGCTTTCCTGCGGGATCTGGGCCTGGCCCAGCTCCTCGCTGCTGCGCATGATGGCCGAAAGCGTGTTGACGTCGGCCTGGAGTTTGCGACGCAGCGCATCGTCGGGCGTCTGCTCCACGCGCAGGCGCAGGCGGGTGAGCGGGGTGCGCAGGTCGTGGGCCACGGCGGCCAGCATGCGCTGATGCTGCTCCAGCGCGGCCTGGATGCGGCGGCTCATGCGGTTGAAGGCGCGGGCGGCCTCGGCCACTTCCGGCGGGCCGTTTTCGGGCAGAGGCGGCGTGCGGCGGTCCTTGCCCAGCGTATCGCTGGCCTGTACCAGCTGCCGCAGGGGCGCGATGAGCCGGTGGACCACCAGGACGGTCAGGATCAGCATGACCAGCGCTTCCAGGCCCAGCAGCACCAGCATGAGGGGCCAGGAAGGCGCAAGGCGGCTGATGCGGTGGATGTCCAGCCAGGTCTCATTGTCCAGCCGGACGAAGAGGCGGCTGATGTAGACGTCCACCTGATTGGTGCCGGGCAGCATGAGCAGGCGGGCCAGCCCTGTGGGGCCCTGCCGGGTGACCCTGGTCACGAAGACCCACGGCGGCACGGCGGTATTGGGTGCCACTTCCTTCAGGTCCGTGAGCTGCGTCCCTTCGTCCGCCCAGAAGGATTCGCTGGGGGGGAAGTGCGGCGGCGCGGCGGTATCCACGCGGGAGGGCTGGCTCTCGTCGGGACGGCGGGACACCATCTCCTTGCTCCAGGGCAGCAGCTCGGACGCGCTCGGTTCGGGGGAGAGGCTCCCTGGGGCGTCCTCGGGCGGGAGGGGGGAGACGAAGCCCTTGAGGCTGTCGCTGATGCGCTGCCGCAGGAAGAGGGAGGCCGCGTCGCGGAACTGGACAGGCTGCGAGGATGGCCGCAGGATGCGGGCATTGACGGCATCCAGACGGCGCAGGCGCAGGATGAGCTCCGGCAGGGGCGCGCCGCCCTCGTGCAGGGGATCGAGCATGAGCAGGCAGAGGGTGAGGCTGGAGGCATGATCCGCCAGCACCATGCGGGCGGCCTGCTCGTCATCCAGACGGTGGGCCAGCAGGGCCGTGAGGCTGTGCAGGAGCAGGAAGGTCAGGCCCAGCAGGAGCCAGAGCCGGGTCCGCAGGCCCATGCGGGCAAGCAGGGAGCGCAACGGCGTGGCACGATCCCGTGCGGCGTGCGGGGGCGTGCTCATGCACGGTCCTGGGGGGCGGCCTCTTCGCGGGTCACGTCCGTGGCCAGCACGTAGCCTTCGCCGCGCACGGTCTTGATGAGCGTGCCGTAGCGGCCGTCATCCTGCAGGCGGTTGCGCAGGCGGCTGATGAGCACGTCGATGCTGCGGTCGTAGGGCTGGGCGTTGCGGCCCTGCGTCTGTTCCAGCAGGGTGTCCCGGCTGAGCACCTGCCGGGGATGCTGGAGAAAGATGGTCAACAGGCGGTATTCCGCGCCGCTCAGGGGCATGATGACGTCGTCGGCGGTCAGCAGGTGGCGGGCCGTGGTGTCCAGCCGCCAGGAGGCGAAGCGCAGTATGCCGCCCTGCGGTGCGGAGGGCTCGCTTTCGCCGCTGCGGCGCAGCACGGTACGGATGCGGGCCAGCAGCTCGCGCGGCTCAAAGGGCTTGCCGAGGTAGTCGTCCGCTCCCAGCTCCAGGCCGACGATGCGGTCCGTGCTGCCGTCCAGCGCGGAGAGGAAGATGGTCGGCACGCGGGAGGCCTCCCGCAGCCGCCTGAGGACGGCAAAGCCGTCATCCCCCGGCAGCATGATGTCCAGCACCACGAGATCGGCCGGACTGTCGTTCCAGAGCGCAAAGAAGTCCGTCGCATTATGGGCCGTGCGTACCTGAAAGCCGTTGTCGGAAAGGTATTCCTGCAACAGCTCGCAGATCTCCACGTCATCGTCCAAAAGATAGATGCGTTTTGCCGTTTCCATGCTGTGCTCCAGAGGGCGTTGGAGGAGCGGCGCGCCTTGTGCCCCGCGCCGCAGGGGAAAGCGGCCCGGCATCTCTGCGGAAGAGCGGCCGGGCGCAAAAGGCTGTCCTTTTTGTCACACGATAACGCAAGACAGGGCAGGCGGCAAGACGGGCCGCCTGCCGGCGTCCGTCAGATGAGGCTGGCCTGCGCCGGGCCGGGCGCGGCGGCAAAGAGCCGGTCCGCCAGCTTGCGGTGTGCGGCGGGCATGGCCAGACTCTGCAATTCCTGCGGGCTTGCCCAGCGGTAAGCGCTGGCGGCGGTCAGGACGGGGGGGACGGGCAGTCCCTCGGCGTCCGTCGCCCACGCGCCGCCGTCCAGGCTGACGCCAAAACAGTACAGGGTCACGCGGTAGGTGGTGTAGCCGTGCCGGATGATGCCGTAGTCATCGGTCACCCGGACGGCAAAGCCCGTTTCCTCGTGATGTTCGCGCACCACGGCCTGCCGGGGCTCCTCGCCCGGTTCCACCCGGCCGCCGGGGAATTCCCAGAGGCCGCCCCAGGCCCCGCGGTCGCAACGCTTCTGCACGAAGATGCGTCCCTCGTGCCGCAGCACGCCCGTCACCACGTCCAGCAGTACGGTATCGGCCTTGCGGCCGGGCACGGGACGCTCATGCACGATGCCCAGATGGCGGGACAGGCAGAAGTCGGCCAGCGGGCAGATCTCGCAGCGGGCCTTGCGGCCGCAGACGAGCGCGCCCAGCTCCATCATGGCCTGATTGTGGGCCCTGGCCTGCGCGGGCGGCAGCAGCTCCTGCGCCAGGGCGGCGATGCGGGCGGCGGCGTTTTTTTCCTTTACCGGCGCGTCCACATCGAAGACGCGGGCGATGACCCGCTCCACATTGGCGTCCACGCAGGCCACAGGCTGCTCGAAGGCGATGCTGGCGATGGCTGCCGTGGTGTACGGCCCCACACCGGGCAGGGCGGCGATATCCTCCCGCCTGCCGGGGAAGACGCCGCCGTGCAGGTCACGGATGCGGCGGGCCGCCGCCAGCAGGTTGCGGGCGCGGGAATAATAGCCCAGCCCTTCCCAGGCGTGGAGCACATCCTCCTCCGAGGCGGCCGCCAGGGCCTCCGGCGTGGGGAAGCGCTCCATCCAGCGCTGGAAATAGCTGACGCCCCGGTCCATCTGGGTCTGTTGCAGCATGATCTCCGAGATCCAGACTTCATAGGGGGTGTAGGTCTTGCGCCAGGGGAGGTCGCGCCCGTTGGCGGCGAACCAGCGCAGCAGGGCCTCCCGCATCTGCGGCAGATGGTCCTGCGGGGCAAGGTGGCCCGGCGGCGGCACGGCCCCGGTCACCGGCAAGGGCAGAGGGGTGTTTTTTTTGCTCATGGGCCCAGCCTACACCCCGGCAGGCGCATTGTCATCAGGCGGCGCTTGGCATATACTCCCCGGACTCGACGGCCGCCTGTGCCGCGGGCACACTCATCGCAAGGAGATCCCATGTCCGAGAATCCCACGGTGCTGCTGGAGACCACCTCCGGCGACATCCTCATCGAACTTTTTCCCGACAAGGCCCCCGAAACCGTCGCCAACTTCCTCCAGTATGTGGATGACGGCTTTTACAACAATACCATCTTCCACCGCGTCATCCCCGGCTTCATGATCCAGGGGGGCGGCCTCGGCGCCCGCATGGACGAGAAGCCCACCCGTGAGCCGGTCAAGAACGAGGCCGACAACGGCCTGAAGAACGAGCGCGGCACCATCGCCATGGCCCGTACCCGCGAGCCGCACAGCGCCACGGCCCAGTTCTTCATCAACCTTGTGGACAATGATTTTCTCGATCACAGCGAGCCGACGGTGGATGGCTGGGGCTACTGCGTGTTCGGCAAGGTGGTGGACGGCATGGACGCCGTGGACAAGATCGCCAAGGTCAAGACCAAGGCCGTGGGCGTGCACGAGGCCGTGCCTACCGACATGGTGCTCATCACCGGCGCAAGCCGCTTCGAATAGGACGCAGACACCATGTCCCGAACGCTGACGACGGCGGCGGCAGTGCCCTTCGCCCATGCCTGGAGCCTGCTGGAAGCCTATGTGGATGCCTGCCCCGAGGCCATCTGGGAAGAGAAGAACGGCGGCTGGCCGGTGTGGCAGCAGATGCTGCATGCGGTGACGGTGCTGGATTTCTTTACCTGCGGGGAGCAGCCGTTGCTGCCCGCTCCGGCCCCGCAGGACGTGCTCATGCTCTCCGTGCAGGGGACGGAGATGGTGGACAAGGACGCGCTGCGCGCGTACATGGCGGCGGTCAAGAGCCGGGTGGACGCCTGGCTGGCGGCGCTGGACGATGCCGCGCTGCCCGTGAAGGATGCGCGCCTGAGCGCCGTGCTGGGGTTTGAGGTCAGCGCCATGTGGGTGCTGGTCATGCTGGCGTCGCATACGCAGTACCATCTTGGCTCGTGCGATGCGGCCCTGCGGGATCATGACCTGCCCGGCGTATTTTAGAGCGTTTTGCCTTTGAACAAGGCAAAGCGCGAGGCGGCGGCACAGCGCCGCCCGGCCCGAAGTGAACGGAAAACCGCGTTTTCCGCGAAACGACAGGCCGCAGGGTTTGGAACGCAAAGCGTTTCAAACTGGAGATGCCATAAAAGAACGTGAACGGTGACGCTTTTTCGGGGGGAGGCGTGCGGCTGCCCGCTGCGGGCGTGCCGCAGGCCGTCCTTCCCGTCCAGGCGTGCTCCCGGAGATCAGTATGAAGACGTATCTTGCCGCTTTCGTCCTTTCGCTGGCGGCGGTCGGGCTCGCTCTGCCCGCTGCCGTCCGGGCCGAAGACGAGAAAATCGATCCGACGACCTATATCTGCGCCGAATATGTGGCCCTCGCCTCCACGCAGTCCGCGCCTCCGCTCTTCCAGAGCCTGCAGATCGACGGCTTTGTGAGCTCCAACATCGGCAAGACCGTGGCGGACCCGCGCATGGTCATGAGCCTCATGGCCCGGACATACGCCGTGTGCCAGCGCGACCCCACGGCCGTGGCGGCCGATGTCTGGCAGGAGATGAAGCTGGAGCTTTCCGATCCGCAGGACGAGCACTGGAAGGCCGATGCGACCACCTGCCGCCAGTACAACGACAATCCTGACGACGGCAGCGGCTTCGTCATCTGGCTGGACGGCTACAACCGTCACTACAATGTGACGGAAAAGTCCGTCCTGGACGATCAGAAGACGCTGGACGCCTTTCTTGCCGCCTGCAAGAAGAAGCCCGACGCCCGCATGATCGACGTCATGCAGGAAACGCTCAAGAACGCCAAGTAAGGCGTCTGCCTTGGAAAAAGGCGGGACGCGAGGCGGCGGCACGCGCCGCCCGGCTCGAAGTGGACGGAAAAACCGCGGTTTTCTCGTCAAACGCAGGCCGTATGGCGTGGAAGGCAAAGCGTTTCAAACGAAAAATGCTCATGGCTACAGGAATGGGGCCGCCCAGAGAAGGGCGGCCCCGTTTTTTTTCGTCTTTCCGGAAGGTTCAGCAGTCCCGAGGAGTGTTCTGGGGGGCGGGCTGGGGAGGGGCCTGCGGGGACGGCAGAGCGCGCGCGGTCTCATCGAGCGTGGCCAGTATGGCCCCGCAGCAGCGGCGGACGCCGTTCAGGTCGAACTCGTTGACGGCCTGCAGCAGCTGGGCCAGCTGTTCCGCCAGGCAGGTGCCCCGCGCCCGCTCCAGCAGCTGGGAAGCAAGCGTCTCCGCCGTGCCCCAGTCCCGCTCCATCACCTCGGGCAGACCGGTCAGGGTCGCGGCGGCGGCGGAGCGGACATCGGACGGGACCGGCGCGCGGCCCTGCTGCCGGGGCGCCTCCTCTCCGCCGCAATAGGCGCGGATGGCCTGCCGGCTCTCATCCAGGGTCTGGAGGAAGATGTGCGTCTTTTCCGCTTCGGGGGCCTGCCGCAGCAGGGTGTTTTCCATCTCCGTAGCGTGCTTGGCAAAGCGGGCAAGCCCCAGATTGGTGGCCACGCCCCGCATGGCATGGATGAGCTGGAGCAGCTCCTCCAGCCGGTCATCCTGCAGGAGGCTGCGGATCTGTACCGTGCAGTCGGCATAGCGCTGGGCGAAGCGCTGCAGCAGGGAGCGGTAAAGGCGTTCGTTGCCGGCCACGGCGGCAAGGCCGTCCGGCGGGCTGAGCAGGGGCAGGGCCTCGCCGCCGGGGGCCGCCTCGCTTTCGGGCCTGTCCGTCTCATGTGGGGCGGCGGGCGTCTCCGCAGCGGCGGGGAGGCCGCAGGGCAGCCATTTTTCCAGCGTATCCCGCAGTTTTACCGGATCGACCGGCTTGGTCAGATAGTCGTTCATGCCGGCAGCCAGCCCGGCGATGTGCGAGCCGGAATCCGTGTGGGCGCTCAGGGCGATGATGGGCAGGCTCTGCGGCGAATGGCCGTTGCCGCGGATGCGGCGGGTGGTCTCCATGCCGTCCATCACCGGCATCTGCATGTCCGTGATGATCAGGTCCGGCTGCTGTTGTTCGGTCAGCTGTATGGCCTCTTCGCCATTGGCGGCGAGGCTGACCCGGCAACCCATCTGCGTGATGAGCTCCTGGAGGATCTCCCGGTTGATCTCGTTGTCGTCCACCACGAGGATGTGGGGGCTGGGCCGGGGGGCGGCAGGGACAAGACCGTCTTCTCCCGGAGCGGCGTCATCCGGCGGCAGATGTTCACAGGCAAGGAGCCGGCAGAAGGCCGGCTGGGGGACACCCTTTTCCAGAACGGGGAAAGAAAGGCTGAAGCGCAGGCTGCTGCCCTGGGGCAGGGGAACGAGCTCAAGCTGTCCGCCCAGCAGGCGCACCAGCTGATGCGCAAGAGCCAGGCCCATGCCGATGCCGTTCTCGGTGCGGGTCAGGGAACTGTCCCCCGAAGCCAGCGGCTCGAAGATGTGCTTCAGGGCCGGTTCGCTGAAGCCGGGGCCGTCGTCCGTGACGTCGAACTCCACCAGAGCGCGGCCGGAGCAGGCGGTCTCCGCCGGCAGGGACAGGAGGCGGGCGGAGAGGACGACGGTCCCCTGCCGGCTGTAGCGCAGAGCATTGTCCAGCAGGTTCTCCAGCACCCGGCGCAGGCGCAGGGCATCGGTCAGCACCTCGACAGGCAGCTCCGGGGCCACATCCAGCGCCAGACCGAGGTGGCGCTGCCGGGCCACGGCGGCAAACGGGCGGATGGTGCGTTCCAGCAGTTCCACCAGGCGCACGGGCTGGTCGTCCGGACGTTGCTGGTCATCGGCCAGGCTGGAGAATTCGAGGATGCGGTCGATCATGGTGGTCAGCCGCCCGCCGGACTGCTGTATCTGCCGCACGTAGCCCTGCTGGCGGGGCTGGAGCGGCGTCTTGAGCAGAAGGAAGCTCATGCCCAGAAGTTCGTTGATGGGCGTACGCAGCTCATGGCTCATGCGCCGCAGCAGGTCCTCCCGCGCGGCCAGCGCCTGCCGGGAAAGGCGGGTGGCTTCTTCGGCATCGTGGCGGGCGATCTCCGCCAGGCGGCAGTTCTCGCGTGATTGCCGGTCCGCCATGTCCAGCGCGCGGATGCGGGCCTCCAGGTCGTCCTGCAGACCGCAGAGGGCCCGAAAGATGTCGGAAAGTTCGTCCTGATGGGCCGGCTGGGGGCGGGGGACCTTCTCGCCCCGGCGGGAAGCCAGCACATACTTGTGCATATCGCGCAGGGGATTGATGAAGCGCCGTTCACGCAGCCGCATGAAGGTGAAGATCAGCACGCCGATGAGCGCAAGAGCGCCTGTGCAGGCCCAGGCCAGTATCTTGAGGCTGTGGCGCAGCTCTTCGGCGTGCAGGGCGATGTTGCGGCGCAGCAGGAGGCGGAAATCACGGCATTGTTCGATGATCACCTCGAACTGGCGGCGCATGTTGCGCGCCGTCAGGAATTCCTGCATGGCCTGTCGGGAGCTGTCGGGCATGACGTGGGGACGCGCATGGGTCGGGATGTCGCCGGCCGCATGTCGTGCCGCTTCGCCTAGCTGGACGGAAAAGTCCTTGTACAGCGTGACGGTGCTGGTCAGCAGCGAGCGGGGCGTGGGGGCAAGGGGGAGTTTCTCCACCGTGGCCGGCAGTTCCGGCAGATCCTGCGCGGGGTCCTCGCGCCGGGGCAGCGTGCCCTCGTCCTGGAGGCGGATCTCTTCCATCATGGCCAGGAGCGTGCGGTTGCCCGTGCGGGCAAATTCCCGCGCCAGCGCATACTTGGTGCGGGTACGGTATTCGATATGGCTGGAAAGATCGTAGGCCTGGCCGACCTCATCAAGGCGGCTGCTCCTGTCATACAGGTCCATGCCGAGGATGAAGAGCGAGGCGCAGAAAAGGGTCGTTACCGTCAGGAGGACGATATTCCAGCTGCGAGTGAGGGCGCGGATAGTCATCGAGCGTACACCATACTTGAAGTCAGCGGCAATGTAGCATAGGCTCCGGCAAAAATCATCCGTCGCCGTACAGGCCCATTCCCGTCAACCCTTCCGCCATCCCCGCTGAGCGAGCATGCCCCTTCTGCAACGAATCTGGCCGCATCTGGCCCTGCTGCTGGCCATGTGCTTCTGGAGCACATCCTATCTGGCCATGCGTATCGCCCTGACAGCCCTTGACCCGCACAGCCTTATGCTGGGGCGCATGGCCGTGGCCACGCTGGTGCTGCTCCCTCTTTGGCCCCATCTCTGGAGGGCGATCCGCCGTTATGGGCAATGGCGCTGGCTCCTGTTCATGGGGCTGTGCGAACCGGGGTGCTACTTTTTGCTGGAGACCAACGCCCTGCGCTTCACCACCGCCTCACAGGCAGGCATGGTCATTGCCCTCATGCCCCTCTTCGTGGGACTGCTGGCCTGGTTCACCCTGCGGGAACGCGTCGGGGCGCAGGGCTGGTGCGGCTTTGGGCTGGCGGTGGGCGGGGTGATCTGGCTGACGCTGGCCGCCGCCCCCCAGACCAGCGCCCCCAACCCTCTGCTGGGCAACATCCTTGAAGGGCTGGCCATCTTTTGCGGCTCCGTCTACACGGTGACGGCCCGGCACCTCTCCTCCTGTTATTCTCCCTTGCAGATCACGGCGGTACAGTCGCTGGTGGGGCTCGTCTTTTTCGGGCTGCTGCATCTGCTCGTGCCGCTGGAAGTGACGCCGGTACAGCTGGGCATCGACCTGCCGGAATGGGCTGCCTGGGCCGCGGTGCCCTATCTGGGCTGCGTGGTCTCGCTGGGGGGCTACGGGCTCTATAACGTGGGCGTCCACCGTCTTTCGGCCGCTCAGGCCGCCGCCTACACCAATCTGATCCCGGTGCTGACCCTCCTGCTCGGCGTCTGGCTGCTGCGGGAGGTCTTCCTGCCCGCCCAGTACGCCGCCTCGGCGCTGATCATCGCCGGAGTGCTGCTCAGTCAGTGGCGCAGGAGCTGACGTCCGTCAGGGCATGTTTGCATAAATTTTGCAAATGATTTCAATAGATAAGGCAAATAAGCCGTACATGCTCCGCTTGCCTTCGGAGGCGGGGGTGCCCCGTGTCCCCGATTCTTTCCCCCAAACAGGCAGCGAATAGCGTCAACAGCCGTTAACAGGGCAGTCCCTGCTGACGGCGGCGCGCCTTGAGGTCTTCCAGGATGTCCAGGGGGACGCGCAGGCCGCCGTAACCGTGACCGAGGCGGATGCGGGGCTTGTTGCGGCCGTGGTGGTCGCTGCCGCCGCTCAGGCCGAGGTCCAGACGGCGGGCCAGATCCACGCAGCTGCGGATGGCGGCATCCGAATGCTCGCTGTGATAGGCCTCGATGGCGCTCAGACCGCAGGCTTTCAGACGCAGGACGAAGGCTTCCAGCCAGTCCGGCGGCAGCGGCTTGAGGCAGGGGTGGGCCAGGCTGACCGTGGCCCCCAGACCGGCCATGAGGCGCACGGCTTCTTCCGGTTCCAGCACTTCCTTGGGCAGATAGGCCCGCCCGCCGCTGCCCAGATACTCCCGGAAGGCGGTCTCCATGTCCGGCACAGCGCCTTTTTTGACGAGCAGGGCGGCGATGTGGGGCCTGCCGACGCTCTCGCCCTGCGCCTCGTGCTGGAGCTCGTCCATGCTGATGGAGATGCCCAGCGTGGCGAGCTTTTCCAGGATGTGCGCATTGCGGTTGTCGCGCTTGTGCCGGATATCGGCCAGGCGCTGTTCAAGCGCATCGGCCTGGCGGGGCAGCCAGAGGCCGAGGATGTGCATCTCTCCGTATTCGGTGCGGGTGGAGAGTTCGCAGCCGCGCAAAAATTCGATGCCGTGCCGCTGGGCCGCGGCTTCGGCTTCGTCAAGGCCGGAAAGGGTGTCGTGATCCGTCAGGGCCACGGCGGCCAGTCCGGCGGCGGCCGCTCCGGCGACCAGCTGCGCGGGGCTGTCCGTACCGTCCGAGGCCTGACTGTGGGTGTGGAGATCGATGAAGCGCATGGCAGTATCCTTTTGGGGCATTTCATCCGTTTTGCGCGCAAATGGCAAGAGGCGGCCACCCCTTGAGCGTATCAGACCCGATGCTCTTGATGTGCGGACGGGATGCGGCTATGTTTTGCCTCGTCATTTCTGAACCGGAGGAGATCTTGCGCATGCAGACCGAAGAACTTTTGCAGATACTGGCCTGTCCGCGCTGTCACGGCGAGCTGACGGCGGAGGGCCGGACGGACGAGCCGGCGGGATTCGTTTGCGCCGCCTGCGCGCTGGTCTATCCCGTCCGGGACGGCATCCCCGTCATGCTGCCGGAAGAGGCCGTGCCGCTGGACCGCTGGCGGGCTGATCATCCCGCCGCCTGACCGGTCCCCGCAGGCCGCGACGCGCGGCCGTTCCTGACATCCTTTCAGGAGGCATCATGCGTCTTCTTATTGCTTCAGACCTGCACGGCTCGCTGGAAAGCCTGGATTTCCTGCGGGAGCGTGCCGCCGCCCTTTCGCCGGATCTGCTGGTGCTGCTGGGCGATCTCGTGTATCACGGGCCGCGCAATCCGCTGCCGTCGGGCTACGATACCCGCGGCGTCCTGGATACCTTTGCCGCCATCGACTGTCCGCTGGTCGCCGTGCGCGGCAATTGCGACGCCGAAGTGGACATGAGTTTGCTGCCCTTCGCCACGGCGGAGAATGCCTGGCTGTCGGTGGACAATCTGCGCGTCTTCGCCTCGCATGGGCATCTGCTGCCCGACGTGCCGCCCATGCCCGCCCGTTTCCCGCAGGGCACGGTCTTCCTGCGGGGACATACGCATATCCCGCGCGGCGAGACGCGGGATGGCTACCATTTCTGGAACCCCGGTTCCCTCAGCCTGCCCAAGGGCGGCTCGCCCCGCAGCTACGCCGTTTATGAGGACGGCTGTTTCCGCGTGCTGGACATGCAGGGCCGGGAAGTGCTGCGCCACTGGCCGCGTCAGAACGATTGAGCGGGGCCGGCATGACTGCTTCCGTGACGGCATGGCCGTCGTTGTTCGCCCTGCCCGGCGGCTGGGAACTGGTGCTGGCGTCGCATTCTCCGCGGCGACGGCAGTTTCTGGAGGAGTGGGGGCTCGCTTACCGCATCGTGACGGGCCGGGACGAAGAGCCGCGCCCCCGAGCGGGGGAGGCTCCGGCGGCCTACGCCCGGCGGGCGGCCCGGGCCAAGGCGCTGTCTGCCGCCGCGGCTGACGGGCAGGCGGCGGGGCCGCGCGTGCTGCTGGCGGCGGACACCATCGTGGCTCTGGGCGAGGATATCCTCGGCAAGCCTGCGGACAGGGCGCAGGCGCTGGAGATGCTGCGCCGTCTTGCCGGGCGGACGCACGAGGTCATCAGTGCCGTCTGCCTGCTGGGGCCGCAGGACGAGGAGATCGTGTTCCACGATGTGAGCCGCGTACGCTTTGCCCCCTGGCCGGAGGCCGTGCTGGCGGCCTATGCGGCCACCGGGGAACCGGACGACAAGGCCGGGGCCTACGCCATCCAGGGGCAGGGCGCTGTGCTGGTGGAGGCCGTGGACGGCTCCTGGAGCACGGTGGTCGGGCTGCCTGTGAGCCGTCTGGCGCAGGAGATGCTGTCGCGCGGCTGGCTGACGCCCGTGGGCGCCGGGCCTGCCGTCTGAGCGAGACGGCTTTTCCGTTTGGAGCGTGTTGCGTTTCCAACTGTATGGCCTGTCGTTTCGCGGGAAAAAAGCGCGGTTTTTCCGCGAGGTCTGGGCCGGGCGGCGTTGTGCCGCCGCCTCGTAGTCTCCCTTTTTCAAAAGCAAAATGTTCGATGGGCGCGGGCTGTCGTCCGCTGCTGTCCCAGGACCGTTAGACGGTCCTTTTTTTGTGCCCGCCGTCAGGGCTTCAGGCACGCCGGGGGGATGTTGTGCCGTCGCGGCACAGACTGCTTGTGCAAACAGTCACCCAGTCCGGGATGAACGAGCCTCCTGTTTGTCTAAACAGTTAATGTTTTCGGCTGCTTGTCGCACAGATTGGGGCGGCGTTCCAAAAAATTTTTTTGCCGTTTCTTGTGAAAAACGGAACGCCGTCGAGATGACGGCAACAGGCGGTTTTTCCAGCACTTGCCCGTGCATTTTCTTCGATTGTGACAAAATGCTCAACCATGATTGGAAGCACAAACAATTTCCCCCTCTTGACGCTCCCGAAAAATCCTCCTAGGCCCATATCATCGGCAAGTGCCCATGTCTTTCACTCTTAACCATGCAGGGAGTATCAAGGTCATGTCGCAAGAACGCATCACCACGCTGTTGACTGAAAGCCGTAGCTATCTTCCGCCGGAACACGGCAAGTCAAGTGCATGGATTTGCGGGCAGGATGAAGCTGAAGCCATTTGCCGGAGGGCTCTTGAAGATCCCAACGACTTCTGGGGGGCGCGCGCTTCGCAGCTTATCCACTGGTACAAGCGCTGGGACAAGGTCCTTGATGCGGACGACGAGAAGCACAAGTACAGATGGTTCACCAATGCCAAGCTCAACGCGTCCTTCAACTGCATCGACAGACACATCTATTCCGGACGCCGCAACAAGGCGGCGCTCATCTGGCAGGGCGAGAAGGAGATGGATGTGCGCTGCTTCACCTACCAGATGCTGTATACGGAAGTCTGCCGGGTGGCGCATGCCCTGAGCTCTCTGCGGGTGCGCAAGGGCGACCGCGTGGCCCTGTACATGCCCATGATCCCTGAACTGGTCATCGCCATGCTGGCCTGTGCGCGCATCGGCGCGGTGCATACCGCCATTTTTTCCGGCTACGCCGAGGGCGGCGTGCGCAGCCGCATCCAGGGCGCCAAGGCCAAGGTGGTCATCACGGCCGACGGCGTCATCCGTGCGGGCAGCATCAAGCCGCTCAAGAGCAACCTTGATCCCATCCTCGAAAAGTGCCCCTCCGTGGCGCATGTGGTCGTCGTGGGCCATGCCGGCCTTCAGGACGTGAAGATGATGCCCAACCGCGACATCTGGTGGCATGACCTCATCGAGGATTTCACGCTGGACGTGGACTTCCCCTGCGAGACCATGGACGCCAACGATCCGCTCTTCCTCCTGCATACCAGCGGCAGCACCGGCAAGCCCACGGGCATCATGCATTCCACGGGCGGCTACCTCACCTATGCGGCGCACACCACGCAGTGGATATTCGACATGCGCGATGACGACGTGTACTGGTGCACGGCCGATATGGGCTGGATCACCGGCCATACCTACGGCGTTTACGGCCCGCTGGCCCTGGGCGCGACGACCATGATGTTCGAGGGCGTGCCCAACTGGCCCAAGCCCGACCGCTACTGGCGCATCGTGGAAAAATTCCGGGTCAACATCCTCTATACCGCGCCCACGGTCATCCGTTCGCTCATGCGCATGGGCGAGGCCTGGCCGGAACGCTATGACCTGCGCACCCTGCGCGTGCTGGGCTCGGTGGGCGAACCCATCAATCCCGAAGCCTGGCAGTGGTACCACAAGAACATCGGCGGCGGCGAGCTGCCCATCGTGGACACCTGGTGGCAGACGGAGACCGGCGGCGCCATGATCAGCCCGCTGCCTTACGCCACCAAGCTCAAGCCCGGTTCGGCCACCTTCCCCCTGCCCGGCATCGACGCCACGGTCATGGGCTCCACCGGACGCGACGGCGAGGACCTGACCGAAGGCCGCCGCTCCGGCCACCTGGTCATCCGCAAGCCGTGGCCCGGCATGATGCTTGGCGTGTTCAACGACGAGGAGAAGTACCAGAGCTATTTCAGCCGTTTCGGCTGCTTCGACTCCGGCGACGGCGCGGAGATCGACGACGACGGTTATTTCTGGATACTGGGGCGCATCGACGATTCCATCAACGTGTCCGGACACCGTCTGTCCACGGCGGAGATCGAGGCCGTGCTCACGGCCAGCCCCGATGTGGCGGAAGCCGCCGTGGTGCCCATGCCGCATGCGCTCAAGGGGGAAGCCATCTACGCCTATGTGGTGGTCCGCGACGAGGTCCCGTGGAGCGACGACGTGCGCAAGAAGCTGCGGGACACCGTGCGGCGGGACATCGGCGCGCTGGCTTCGCCGGAATATATCCAGTTCGTGGAAGCCATGCCCAAGACCTGCTCCGGCAAGATCATCCGCCGCATGCTGCGCAAGATCGCGGGCAACGTCTATGACGATCTGGGCGACACGACGGCCCTGGCGCATCCCGAAGTGCTGGACGCCATCATCACCGGGCATCAGAACCTGCTGCTGGGCCAGCATGAAACGGCCTCGCCCGCGCCGGTCGCCGAGGAAAAGGATGCCGCGCCGCAGGACGGCGACAAGAAGGCAAGCTGACGCCGCCTCCGGGCGTGCCCGGCACGCAGCGGCGACGATGGACCTGTGACTGCCAGCCGCTTTCCTCAGGAAAGGGTCACGCCATCAAAACAGCAGGGGCTGCCTCAGGGCAGCCCCGTTTTGCGTGCCGTCCCGGCGGCGAAGGGCAGGACGGCGGCCGGCTCGTGCGCACAGCGCGCTACAGCGCCTTGCGCCGCTTCCAGATGTGATCGGCCAGCAGACCGCTGAACACGAGTCCGGTCAGGACATGGGCCTTGCTCTTGCCCGCAAGGCCGAGAGCCAGCGAGACGCCCAGCGTCCCCAGCATGACGCGCATGGCCAGCTTGCGGGTGTTGACGGCAGGGCGGCGTGCGGGCGGGGTGGACGTTTGTGCAGTTGTTTCCAGGGGTTCGGTCGTGGACATGACTCCCTCCAGAGTTGGGGTGGATGGAAAAAATTGAATTTAACTTTCATTTTTTCTTGACGGCTACGCTAAAGTAAGTCACTGTCCTTTGCAAGCCCGCACGGGCAGCTTCCGGCACGACTGTCCAGGACCGACCCCTTGCGGCGTGCCGCTGGCGCGCCGAACCTGCGTGCCGGAAGCTGCCCGTGCGAAAACCATGTTTTTCAGGAGACGGTCATGAGCAATATCATCAGTCTGCGTCAGATGGCGGTAGGGCAGCAGGGCAAGATCGCCGCTGTGGAAGCTCTGGGCGAAATGGGACGTCGCATCCGGGACATGGGGCTTATCCCCGGTACGACGGTCTCCGTGGTGGGGCGTGCTCCGCTCAAGGACCCGGTGGCCCTGCGCCTTTCCGGGGTGACGGTGACCCTGCGCAACAGTGAGGCCGACCATATCACCATCGATGTGGCCGGCTAAGCTACTGCCGGTGTGCGGAAGGCTCCGCGCGCGAGCGACGGAGGAAGGGGGGAGCCCCCTGATTTTCAAGGTGTAGCAGTGAGGAGAAAAAGGTTATGAATTCTGTTTTCAAGTACGGTCTGGTTTTTCTTGGCGGTCTCGTGGTGGGCGCGCTGGGCGCATCGGCGGTCAAGCGCGGCTCGCTGGATCTCAAGCCTCTGGCCACGGATCTCATCAGCCGCGGCATGGACGTGAAAGACGCTCTCCTGAGCAAGGTGGAAGCGGTCAAGGAAGACATGCAGGATCTGGCGGCCGAAGCCCGCGCCAAGGCCGAAGATCGCCGGTCCGCGCCGCAGCAGGACGCCTAGGGCCTGTTAACACAAATTTTACTAATCATTTCAATAGATACAGAAAGTCGGATGTACATATTCCGCCTGCCCTGACGGGCAGTACGCCCCTCGTCCCTGCTTTACCCTGATAAAAGCGCGCTGGGGAAGGGATGGGGGGCTTGGGGGGAAGGGAAACCCGCTCCCGCGCCGGCGGCGACCGAAAGGCGGCCCGGAGGGCCGTGTCCGTTAGGCGACGCAGGAGCCTTACGGACATCGACAGCAGAGCGAGGGGTTTCCCTTCCCCCCAAACAGGCAGTTAATAGTGTTAACAGGCCTTGGTCGGTGGCTGGCGGGGCATCCCGCATGCCGCGCCAGTCAGGAAAAACAACGGAGTGTCGCCGCAGGGTGCGGCGGCGTTTTTTTGAGCCCGCGCGTCCAAAGAGACTGTCCGGCGGAGATGCCGCAGGAATACGGACAGCAGGACGGAAGGGCGGCGAGTCAAGCGTGTTCAGGGGAGTGCGCATGCGGTTTTATCTGGTCCATGAAGTGGTTTTGCCGTCCGGCGGACGGATGCGCGTGCGCGCCTCTCGTACCTTTGATGCGGCCCTGGCCGACGTGCTGCGCGAGGAGCTCGCGGCGCTTCCCGGCGTGACGGTGTCGGCCGTCAATCCTCGTGTGGGCAGCCTGCTGCTATATTATGACGATACGGCGGCCCGCACGGCCTGCCTGCGGCATCTGCTTGAACGGTCCGGGCCGGAAGCGGCGGGGGAAACCTCCGCCCGCGGCGAGGGCCCGGCGGTCTCCCTCTCCCCTGTGCATCCGGTCGACGGCGAGCTGCGCCTGCTGGATGAAAGCGACGCTCCGCCGCTGGGGGGCTTCGGGCCGCTGCTGCGTTTCCTCTTCGTGCGGCCCTTCCTGCCCGTGGCCGCCCGCATGGTTTCCTCCGTCATGGGGGCGCTGCCCTTCCTGAAAAAGGGGCTCGACGCCCTCCTGCAGGGCAAGCTCAACGTGGACGTGCTGGATGCGGCGGCCATCACCGTGTCGCTGGCGCGGCGGGACTTCCGCACCGTCACCATGCTGACGCTGCTGCTGGGCCTGGGCGAAGCGCTGGAGTACTGGACGCGCCGCCGTTCGCTGGACAGCCTGACCGAAAGTCTGGCCCTCAATGTGGAGCAGGTCTGGCTGGAGCGCGACGGTACGGAGATCTGCGTGCCGCTTTCTCAGGTCGTGCCGGGGGATCTGGTGGTCGTGCAGGACGGCGGCTGCATCCCCGTGGACGGCGTGGTGGAAGCGGGTGAGGCCGTGGTCAATCAGGCCTCCATGACCGGCGAGCCGCTGGGCGTGCCGCGCGGGGTGGGGGCGTCCGTCTATTCCGGGACGGTGGTGGAGCAGGGCAGGCTGGTCATTCGTGCCGTGCATGTGGGCGACGGGACGCGTTTGCAACAGGTCGTCCATTTCATCGAGGAATCCGAGGCCCTCAAGGCGGGCATCCAGGGCAAATACGAACGCATGGCCGATATGGCCGTGCCCTTCACCTTCGGTCTTGCGGCCCTGGTCTGGCTCATCACCCGCAATCCCCTGCAGGCGGCATCCGTGCTGCTGGTGGACTATTCCTGCGCCCTGCGGCTGGCGACGCCGCTGGCCGTGCTGGCGGCCATGCGCGAGGGGGCCCGGCACGGGGTGGTCATCAAGGGCGGGCGCTTCCTTGAAGCGCTTTCCGAAGCGGACACCGTGGTTTTCGACAAGACCGGCACCCTGACCAATGCCACGCCGCGTGTGGCGGAGGTCTTTGCCGCCGAGGGGCGGCAGCGGGACGAGGTCTTGCGGCTGGCCGCCTGTCTGGAAGAGCATTTCCCCCATCCCGTGGCGCGGGCCGTGGTGCGCAAGGCGCAGGAAGAAGGCCTCCAGCACGAGGAAGAGCACGCCCATGTGGAGTACGTGGTGGCGCACGGGGTGGCCTCCAGCCTGTACGGGCAAAAGGTGCGCGTGGGCAGCCGTCACTATATCGAGCATGACGAGGGTGTGAGCGTCGAACCCATGCGGGACGTGCTGGATGCTCAGACGCGGTTGGGCCGCTCGCTGCTCTATCTGGCCATCGACGGCAAGCTGGCGGGCATCATCGCCATCGAGGATCCCCTGCGGCCTGAAGCGGCGGACGTGCTGCGCGGCCTGCGTGAGGCCGGGGTCCGCCGTATCCTCATGCTCACCGGGGACGACGCGCGGACGGCGCGCGCCGTGGCCGCCCGGCTCGGCATCGAGGAATTCCGGGCCGAGGTGCTGCCCACGGAAAAGTCCGCCGTCATCCAGGAGCTCAATGCCGAGGGCTGCAAAGTGCTCATGGTCGGGGACGGCATCAACGATGCGCCCGCGCTTTCCGCTTCTCATGTGGGCGTGGCCATGTGCGACGGCGCGGATCTCGCCCGCGAGGTGGCCAATGTGCTGCTGACCCGGCCCAGTCTTGAAGGGCTGCTCACGGCGCGGCGTCTGGGCTGCGGCACGCTGTCCCGCATCCGGTGCAATTTTGCGGCGGCGATGGGCCTGAACAGCCTGTTCCTGCTGGGAGGGCTCTTCATGCTGCTGACGCCCGGCGTGTCAGCTCTGCTGCATAATTTGACGACCCTGGGCATCACCCTCAACGCCATGCGGCCGCATCTGCCCCCCGCCAGCGAACCGGAGTGGCCGCTCGAGGAGGACGGGCGCACCCTGGAGCTGCTGGCGGGCAAGGACGGAACGGCGGCCTGAGGCCTTTTCGCGACCGTATGCTGTGGAGCGAAGCGCTTCAAGCGGAAAACGTTCCTATGGAACGTCGGACAAGGAAAATCACGGAGCAGAGCCAAATGGTGGATACCCTGCGTTTTATCAAATATGTACGGAGCTTCATGGATGGCCGCGTGCGGCTGCGTCATCCCGCGCTGCAAGACCGTCAGGTGGCCGCGCTGGCGCAGCAGGGGATAGCCGCCATCCCCGGCGTGCGTGAGGTGGAGGTCAACCCGCTGAGCGGTTCGGCCCTCCTGCTGTACGACAGCAACCGCCTGAGCCGCGAGCAACTCATGGAGATGGGCGTCGCCTGGGCCGTGTGGCTGGATGAGGCGCGTGCCGGGCGCATCGGCCCCCTGCCGCAGGCTGCGGCGGTGTGAGCCGGAGCATACGCTTCGGCCCACCGGAAGGGCGTGCCCTGCTTAGGGCCTATCATGTAAATTTTACTCATTATTTTAGCATAGCCAGTAACTTTGCTGTACGTACCGCGCCTGCCCTGAGGGGCGGTGCGCCCCGTGTCCCTGTTTTCCCCTTCCCCCCCAACAGACAGCAAATAGCAAGTTTTCCCTCCTCCCCGGACCTGCCCTGTGCCGTGCGCTATGGGGCAGGTTCCTTTTGGGGGATGTGGGCAAGGGAGGTCCTTTCTTTGCGGGACTCAGGCCGCGCGAGCGGCGGCACGGCGCGCCCGGCCGGAACCAGGCGGAAAACCGCGTTTTTTCCGTTGTGTAAGGGCAGCTTCAGCATGGAAATTGGACACGATTTCAATGCGAATCCGCTCCAGAAGAGTGGGGCCGCTTGAGGGAAAGGCGGCTTTCGGAGATGCCCAGGCCCAGCAGCACCAGCCCCATGCCCAGCGCGGCCAGCCAGGTCAGCGGCTCACGCAGCACGAGCATGGCGGTGATGACGGCCACCACCGGCACTAGATAGATGTAGACGCTGGTTTTGACGGCTCCCAGGATCTTGATGGAATAATTCCAGGTGGCGAAGCAGAGGGCCGAGGCCCCCAGCCCCAGAAAGAGCAGGTTGCCCAGCAGCACGGGGTCGGTGAAGCGGGCGAACTCCCAGCGAACGTCGGTGAACGGCAGCACCGGCAGCATGAAGATCAGCCCCCAGCAGAAGATGCGGCGGGTGGCCTGCACCATGTTGTAGCCGCACTGGCTGACCTTGCGGGTGAAGATGGAGTAAAATGCCCAGGTCAGTGCCGCCAGGAAGGCCAGCAGGTCCCCCAGCGGATTGAGGCGCAGCACCGCGCCGCTGTTGATGCTGATGCAGATGATGCCGCCCAGCGCGCAGGCAAAGCCGATGAAGAAGCGGGGATGCAGGCTCTCCCCCAGCAGCAGGCGGGCCAGCAGGGCCGTGAGGAAGGGAGCCGTGGCCACGATGACGGCGGCATTGGCGGCCAGGGTGTGCGTGAGCGCCACATTTTCGCAGAGGAAATAGAGCGTCACGCCGCAGAGGCCCGCCAGCGCAAAAAGGCCTTCCTCCCGCAGGCTGCGGCTGCGCAGACGATGCGGACAGGCCAGCGCCAGCGCCACAGCGCCGAGCGCAAAGCGCAGGAAGAGGATCTCCACCGGCGAGAAGCCACGCAACAGCACCTTGGTGGAAACGAAGGTGGCCCCCCACACAAAGATGGTCAATACAGCGGCCACATGCGCCGTTACACGAGGGCTCATGCCCGCACTCCGGTGGAGGGACAAGGGGTTTTCAGCATGAGGTCACGATGTCTTCCACGCAAGTAAAACATGCTCGCCATTATGCGTCGCCTTCCTTGTCGCTTTCTCTCTACTGCTTATTGGGGGGCCATTGCCCCCAAAGCGAAGAGTGCCGGCAGACCCTAGCGGGCGCGGGTCATTGCGGCGTGGCGTTCCAGCCCCAGTTCGATGAGGCGTTCCAGCAGCTGGCCGAAATCGAGCCCGGCGACGGCCGCCTCCTGCGGCACGAGGCTGGTGGACGTCATGCCCGGCAGGGTGTTGACCTCCAGCAGGTGGAGGCTGTCGTCCGCGCCGAGGATGAAGTCCGCCCGGCTGTAGCCCGCAAGACCGAGCGCCTTGTGCGCGGCCAGCGCGATACGCCGCACTTCGGCGGTCACGGCGTCGGGCAGGGGCGCGGGGCAGAGCTCGCGTGCGCCGCCCTTGGCGTACTTGCTGGTGAAATCAAAGAATTGCCCGGCCACGGGCTCGATGAGGATGGGGGCCAGCGCTTCCTCGCCCAGCACGCCGCAGGTGACCTCTCGTCCCGTCAGCTGCGGTTCGATGATGGCGCACTCCCCGGCGTTGAAGATCTCGTCAAGGATGGGGGCGAGTTCCTCCGGGCTGGCGGCCCGGCCCAGATGCAGAGAGGAGCCGCCGGTGTTGCTCTTGGCGAAGACCGGCCAGCCGAAGGGCGGTTGCCAGTCGGGAGCGGGACGCTGCGGCAGCAGGGCCCAGTCGGCCGTGGGCAGACCGGCCTGCCGGAAGATCTGCTTGGCGGCAGCCTTGTTGAGGGCCAGAAAGGAGCCCGCCGGTCCGGAGCCCTGATAGGGGCAGCCCACGCGTTCCAGCATGGCCTGCACGAGGCCGTCCTCGCCCGGCGCGCCGTGCAGGTTGATGAAGGCAAAATCATGCGCCCGCGCGCAGTCCAGCAGCGTGTCGAAGCTGTCCAGCAGGTCGAAGAAGGTCACGCTGTGGCCACGCTGCTCCAGCGCAGCCTGTATGCCGCGCGCGCCGGACAGGGAGATCTCCCGCTCAGAGGACCAGCCGCCCGCAATCAAAAGAATCTTCATGTAATGAGCACCCCAGATGCGCCTCGAAAGCGCGTTCGATAGTGAGTCCCTGCTGATGGGAGGCCTGTATGCCCGCGCGGGCGGCCTCGGTGCGCCCGTAGCGTTCCAGCAGGTCGGCAAAGCGTTCATCCAGCGTGACGCACTGGTCATGCCGGGTGCGCTTGTCGGCATACAGGATGAAAAAGGGCAGCGTACACAGGCGCGCGCCGTCGTCCACGGGGATGCGCCACGGCCAGTGGACATGCAGCATGACCCCCTGGGCCACGGCATGATGGCGCGTCTCCGCCACCACCCAGCTCGCGCCGAGGTGGGCATGCCCCGCGCCGTACTGGATGCTGTAGGCCTTGGCCAGATCGTGCAGGAGACCGGCCGCCTTTACCTGCGCCACGTCCACGCGATAGCCGCGGGCCGCCGCCCGGTGGGCCAGCGTGCAGGCGATATGCGCCACCACCTTGCAATGACGGCGGATATGGGGCGGCATGGCGTATTTTTCCCACAGGGCCACGCAGGCCGCCTCATCGGGCGCGGGCGGCTGCGGCACGCCGGGCGCAAGCGTCGGCTCCGGCAGATGCGAGTAGGGATGGGGGAAAAGGGGCCCGGTATCGCTGGGGGGCATGAGCACTGACATGGGACGGAGTATGCCACTGCCTCGCCGCCTTGGCAAGGAAGGGCGCAGGGCCGCAGCCGGCCGGGCCCGTTTGCAGAACGTGGAAGACAAAAGCGAGCGGAAAAAGCGCGCTTTTTCCGCGAAACGCCAGGCCGTATGGTTTGATGCGCAAAGCGTTTCAAGCGGGAAGGGCCTAGGGCTTATTAACTAAAATTTCCAAGTAATTTCAATTGATAAGGAAAAACTATCCACATTTCATTTGTCTTTGGGCGGGGTCGCCTCGCGTCCCGGACTCTTCCTCCGGTAAAAGCGCGCTGGGGAAAGGATGGGGGCTTGGGGGGAAGGGAAACCTCTCGCGCCGGCGGCGAACGAAAGGCGGCCCGCAGGGCCGTGCCCGTTAGGCGACGTAGGAGCCTTACGGGCATCGACAGCAGAGCAAAGGGTTTCCCTTCCCCCCAAACAGGCAGTAAATAGTGTTGACAGGCCCTAAAAGACCAAGGCCGCCCCGCATATTGCGGGACGGCCTCGACGGGAAGTGACCGGAACATCCACGGTCCGTGTCATTCCGGCGGGAGTTAGGCTTCTCCCGCTGACAGGTGAACCGTCAAGATGCGGTAAACTGTCCTATCGGACGGACAGGAGAGAACTTGAGGGGCATGGAGAAAATATTTTTCATTTTTTTCTGGGCCTGCGGTGGGATCAGCCGATGAGGCGGCTGGCGACCATACTCGGCAGGGAATTGGCCTGCGCCAGCATGGAGAGCGCCGCTTGGGACAGGACCTGATTGCGGACGAAGGTCTGCATCTCCTGCGCCACATCCACATCGGAGATGCGGGACTCGGAGGCGGCGGTGTTCTCGCTCTGCACGGTGAGGTTGGTGACGGTATTTTCCAGCCGGTTCTGCAGGCCGCCCAGGTAGGTGCGGATCTCGGCATGCCGCTCCAGCGCGCCGTTGACGCGGGTCAGGCTCGTCTGCGCGTTGTTCTGGGTGGTGATGTCGGCATTGGCCAGCCCCAGGCCCGCCAGTGTGGCGTTGGACTTGTCGATGACGTAATAATCCTCGGCGGAGTCGTTGCCCGTGCCGAAGTGGATGAGCACCTTGCCCGGGGCGGGATCGCCGGGTATGGCGGTCTGCCCGCCCGCCTGCGCGCCGTTGGGGTTGTCCTTGACGCTGACCGGGCCGAAAACGACGCCGACGCCCATATTGGACCAGCTGCCGATGACCAGATTGCCGTTGCCGCCCACATTGGCGTTGGCGATGTTGCCCACATCGTTGCCGTTGAGGATGACGTGCAGGGCGTTGTCCGCCTCGATGCGTACCTCAAGGGAATTGTTGCCGCCGTTGGCCACGCCGCCCACTGGGCCCTGGACGCTCTGGCCGCCGAGGCTCACCTCCAGTTCGCCCGTGGTGGTGACCCGTGCGGAAAGGCCGCCGAACTGGAAAAGTTCCGCATGGGCCCCCGCGCCCGCGGTCAGGGCGGGATTGAAGGTCATGGAGAGACTGAAGCCGGCCCCGCCGTTGAGGTTCAGACTGGCGGACACGTTGCCCAGCAGGGAGTCCACGGTGGTCAGGTTGCCCCCGCCGGTGAAGACGGTGCCGTTCTGGGTGAGGTTGTTGCCGTTGCCGCTGCTGTCGGAAAGGTCGTTGAAATTCCATTCCCCCACGGTCTGCTGCGCGAAGCCGCCCATGCCGCCGGCGCCGGCCAGCAGCTTGATGCCGTTGAAATCCGTGGCCAGCGCGATGCGCGTGATCTCCGAGCCCATAGCCTGGAACTCGCTGTCGATCATGAGCCGCTGCACGGAATCATAGGTGCCGGTAGCGGCCTGCTCGGCCAGCTCCTTCATGCGGATGAGCTTTTCTTCGATGACGCCCAGCGCGCCGTCCATGGTCTGGATCATGGAAATGGCGTCATTGGCGTTGCGCACGCCCTGGTTGAGGGCGCTGATGTCCGCGCGCATGAGCTCGCGCACGGCCAGTCCCGCGGGATCGTCGGCGGACTCCTCGATGCGCAGACCGGAAGAAAGGCGGCGCGTCGAGTCCGACAGCGCCTGGAAATGGGCCGAGAGCGTATTGGCCACCTGGCTGGCCGAGAGATTGTGCAAAAGCGATATGGGCATGTCGTGCTCCCCCCAGGTCCGTCAAGCCGGGGGGGAGACGGCTTGCTAGAGCTGTTTGGCTACCAGGTCTCCCAGAGCCATGATGGTATTGGCGTAGACGGTGGACTTGTTGTACCGCATGAGCAGGGCATGCTGACGTTTGCGGTCTATGCCGGCCCGCCAGCCATGCTTATACAGGTAACAGGAAAGACTTGCAACAGCGTCGGGTATGGTGAACAGATCAACGCGCCCGTCACCGTCACCGTCCGCGCCGTAGGTGGTGATGTTGGACGGCATGAACTGGCACAGGCCCACCGCGCCGTAGATGGAGCCGGGCAGGTGCTCGGCGGGGACCTGGTCGCGCAGCATGTGCTCCACGAGGGCGCGCGTCTCCTTGTAGGCCCAGTCGGCACGCTGGGGCATGGTCTCCTTGAGCCAGTCCAGATGCTTTTCGTAGCCGGGCAGCTGCGGCAGCCACTGGCGGATGCTGTCCGGTTCGCGGCTGACGGCCATGCTGGCCAGGGTATAGAAAGCGTTCTCCTTGACGTCGCCCAGCACGCGGCCAAGGCGTGTCTCCACGAAGAGCAGGGCCACGGCCACATGGCGCGGCACGCCGTAGCGGCGCTGGGCCTCGTCGAAGGCCGCCGCGTTCGCCCGGACGAAATCGGCGCAGATGCGGGCATTGGCTTCCGTGACGACGCCCTTGTAGTACTGCTGGCGCGGTTTGCCGCTGGACGGGGGCGCCGGCAGGAAGCGGCGGCGGTAGAGCTCCTTCATCTTGCGGCCCATAGGCGACTGGGTGGCTTCCGCCGGCAGGGCGGCAAACAGGGCGGTGACCTGCGGGCCGGAGATGCCGTCGGCCGCCAGACGCTGCAAAAGCGGCTGCCAGACGGCAGCGGGCGTTCCGTGCGTGGGGGTCGCGGGAGGCAACGGTTCAGGCATGGCGCCGGGCGGCACGGGCAGCGCGCCGCTCCGCAGGCCGGAAACGGGGGTGGCCCCCGAAGGGGCCACCTGCTGGGAAGAAAGGGTCTTTTCTTCCAGACCATCCGTATCGGTCGCTTTTTCCGGAGCTTCCAGGATCGGCGTGCCGATGGGCACGGAACCGTCGTCCGCCGCCTGCGTGCCGCCGCAAGCGGCAAGGGCCAGACTGCCCACGAGCATGAGGACCAGAAGCGCACGCCTGTACAGTCGCATCATCACAACTCCTGCATGATCCAGATCACGCGGCCCAGCAGGCGTTTCTTGAGTTGCTGGGGCGTGAGCCGGGTTTCGGGATACTGGGCGGATTCGGAGCGCAGCAGATAGCCCTCCTGTTCGCCGTCCAGAAAAATCTTGCGGACCGTCACGCCTTCATGCGGCGCAAAGACGGCATACAGCTTGCCGGAAGTGATCTCCAGATCGTTGCTGTCCACGCCGAAATGGGCCTGGGGCGGCAGCAGAGGGGCCATGTTGTCGCTGCTCATGCGAAAGACCATGAGCTCGTCCCGCTGCAGGGAACCGGGGATGGCCAGACGCCCCGCCGGAGAGAAGGCGGGCCGGGGCTTGCTGTCGCTGTAGGGACAGGACATGAGGAAGATGGGACTGATGACGCAACGGGACTGCGGATCGCCGAAATGGGCCGGATCTTCGGCCAGGCCTTCCGGCTTCTCGCTGGGCACGTAGCCCTTGTCCGTGCGCAGGTACATGGGCCCGGACCCCTGTTTGAGCCAGTCGGGATTGAGGCCGAAACGTTCAAAAAGCTTCATGAACCAGTCGCCCGGCACGGTGTTGCGTCGCTTGGCATCGGAAATGCTGGACTGTCGGATATCCAGCACGGCGGCAAGCTCCATCTGGGTTCGGCAGTTGGTGGCCAGCTTGATGCGTTCGTAAACATCTGCAAAGGCAGGCATGGCTATCTCCGTCATGCGCGCGGCGCGCGCTATCGTTGCAGGTTGAGCAGGGGATCGCTGTTGGAGAGGATCAGCGAGCTGTTCTTTTCAAGGCCCCTGCGCAAGGTTTCCAGCCAACGCTGGTAGCTGTAGAATTCCGGGGACTTGCCGTAGGCGTCGGCAAAGATGGCGGCGGCGCGGGCATCCCCCTCGCCCCGGACGATCTGGGCGTCGCGGGCGGCTTCGGCAAGGATGAGCGCTTTCTGGCGGTCCGCATCCGAACGGATACGGG
This sequence comes from Candidatus Desulfovibrio gallistercoris, assembly GCA_019118745.1. GTDB lineage: Bacteria > Desulfobacterota > Desulfovibrionia > Desulfovibrionales > Desulfovibrionaceae > Desulfovibrio > Desulfovibrio gallistercoris. Next base: position 32,526 of record DWYJ01000025.1, read on the forward strand.
TGGACGCCTCCTCGCCCTCGGAACGATATTGTTTGGCCTGGCGCTCACGCTCCGCCCGCATGCGGCCGAAGATGGCGCGCTGGTTGGCTTCGGGCAGGTCGGCCCGTTTGATGCGCACGTCCAGCACCTCGACCCCGTAGGGCTGCATGAGCTTCGAGGCTTCGTCCGTGACGAGCTTCATGATGGTCGCCCGGTCGGAGGACACCACCTCCGTCAGGGTATGCAGACCGACCAGCGCCCGCAGCTGCGAATAGACCACGTCGTCCAGGCGGGCCTGCGCCCCCTGGATGGTCCGCATGGTGCGGTAGAACTGCAGAGGATCGCTGATGCGCCAGCGCGCGAAGTTGTCGAGCACGATGGTCTTCTTGTCCACGGTATAGGCTTCACGCGAGGAGGCCGTGTAGTCCAGCACGCGCGCGTCGAAGCGCAGGACCTTCTGGATGAAGGGCAGCTTGAAGTGCAGGCCGGGCCCGTAGACTTCCGGCAGCGGTTCGCCGAGCTGGAGCACCAGCGCCTTCTCGGACTGCTGTACCGTGAAGCAGCACTGGAAGACGAGGAAGACCGCGAGCACCAGCGCCACGAGATAGGTCAGGGGATTGTTCAGCATCAGCGTTTCTCCGTCGTGCCCGCCGCGGGTGTGGGCTTCAGGCCGGACAGCGGCAGATAGGGGAGGATGCGCTCAGGGGACTTGCCGTCCAGCAGCACCTTTTCACGGGCGTTCTTGAGCAGCTCCTCCAGCGTTTCATAATAGAGCCGGTGCTCCATGACCTTGGGGGCGCGCGCGTGTTCGGCGCTGAGCGCGGTGAAGCGGGCCGCCTCGCCTTCGGCGTTCTGGATGCGGGTGGCGCGGTAGGCGTCGGCCTTGTTGCCGATGGCCGCGGCCTCGCCGCGAGCCCGCGGGAGCAGTTCGTTGCGGTAGGCTTCGGCCTCGTTGATGATGCGTATCTTGTCTTCGCGGGCGCTGGCTACGTCCTTGAAGGCATCGCGCACTTCATCCGGCGGATGCACGTCCTGCAGCTGCACGGCGATGACCTGGAGGCCGGCGTCATAGCGGTCGAGGATCTGCTGGAGCAGGCTGGTGGTATCCGCCTGGATCTGCAACTTGCCGTCGGTCAGGGCCGCATCGATGAGGCTGTTGCCGATGACTTCGCGCATGGCCGCCTCGGCCGCGCTGCGCACCAGCATGTCCGGTTCGTAGATGTTGAAGAGATAGGCCACGGGGTCGGCGATGCGGTACTGTACGCTGAACTGCACGTTGACGATGTTCTCGTCGCCGGTGAGCATGGAGGCTTCGGCCGGGATGGGGCGCACCTGTCCTTTCTGATAGGTGCGGCTCTCGCCGGGCGAGCGATAGCCCACCTCGCTGCGCAGCACGCGCGAGACCTGCGGCTTGTAGACCTTTTCGATGGGGGCGGGCAGGGCATAATGCGGGCCGGGGCCGACGGTGCGGTCGTATTTGCCGAAGCGCAGCACCACGCCTTCCTCGCCGGGGTTGACGATATAGATGCCCGACAGGAGCCAGACGGCCAGCACGACGAGCACGCCGCCGCCGATCAGCAGGCCGTTGGGGAGCTGCCACTTGGGCAGTTTGGGCAGACCGCCGCGCGGATCGCCGCCGAAGGGGGAACGCCGGTTGCGGCGTTCTTCGCGGTCGTCATCGTATTCTTCGCGTTCGTCCTGACGCGATTCAGGGAAGGCGGGCCGCTGCCGCTGCTGGCGCTCCCGCTTCTCCTGCAGTTTGTCCCAGTCCCAGTTCATCTGTATGTCGTCTCGCTGGTTGGAAGTGAGAGTACTTTTATGGGGCACACGATTTGTCTACACATAGGCACGATACAAAAAAGGTCAAGGGGCCGTGCGCCGTGTCGTGCGGGGAGGCTCCGCCCCTCCGGCATCGTGGGCCGCCGTGCTGTGCAGACGGGCCCCGGCCAGAGGGATGACGCGTATGTCCGCGCCTTCGGCGTCTTCCAGCGTGAAGCCCGGCGCGGCGAGCGGCAGCGGGGAAACGATGCGCACGTCCTGCCGCGTCCGCCACAAGTGTGCCGCCAGACAGCCCGCCAGCCCCAGCAGGGCGAGCAGAGCGAACAGGGCGGGGCGGGGCATGCTCCTGAAAGGGATCATGATGCCCGTTCCCTTCAGATCTCGCTGACGATGGCGACCACGACGGGGTCACGTTCCAGCACACGCCGGAAAAAGCGGCGCAGCGAGGCGCGTATGCCGTCCTGCAGGCGCGTGAGCTGGCCGGGGCGGATGGCTTCGATCTCGTCCAGCACCAGGCACTTGGCGTCTTCCAGCAGGTGGCTGTACTGCTGCTCGAAAACAAAACCCTTGGAAAACATCTCCGGCCCGTGCAGGACCATGCCGGTCTCCGCATCCAGCACCAGGAGCACGATGACCAGTCCCTCGTCGCCCAGGATGCGGCGTTCCCGCAGCACGGCCGTCCCCACGTCGCCCACGCCCTTGCCGTCCACCAGCGTGCATTCCATGGGGATGGGCGCTTCCTGCCGGAAGCTGTCGGGCAGGAGGGTCAGGGCGCGGCCGTCTTCCAGCAGCACGGTCTTCTCCTCGGCCACGCCGCAGGAGCGCGCAAGGCGCGCGTGCTTGACCAGGTGGCGGTATTCTCCGTGCACGGGCACGAAGATCTCCGGCCGCACGGCTTCCAGCATGTCCCGCAGTTCTTCCACATAGCCGTGGCCGGAAGCGTGGATGGTGTGCATGCTCTCGTAGAGCACCTCCGCGCCCAGCCGGTACATCTCGTTGATGAGCCGGGACACGGCCTTGGCGTTGCCGGGGATCATGCGCGAGCTCATGACCACGGTGTCGCCCTTGCGCACGCGCAGCTGTCTGTGCCCGCCCAGCACCATGCGGGAAAGCGCCGAGAGCGGTTCGCCCTGCGCGCCGGTGACGATGAGCACCAGCTTCTCGTCCGGCAGGTCCGGCACGCCGTTGTGGGCGTTGAAGAAGCTGGGCGGCAGCTTGGCGAAGCCGAGGTCGCGGGCCATCTCGATGTTGTTGGCCAGGGATTTGCCGCTGATGACCACGGTACGCCCGTATTCGCGCGCGAGGTCGAACACTTCCTGGATGCGCTGGATGTGGCTGGAGAAGAGCGTGATGACGATGCGTCCTTCGGCGGAGGCGAAGACCTTGCTCAGCGATTCCTTGACCTGACGCTCGTTGATGGAGCGGCCGGGGCGCTCCACGTTGGTGGAGTCGGAGAGCAGCAGGCGCGCGCCCTCCGGGCCAGCAAAGCTGCGGAAGACGTCCAGGTCCGTCCCCGTGCCGTGCAGGGGGTCGGGGTCGATCTTGAAGTCGCCGCTGTGCACGATGCGGCCCACCGGCGTCTCGACCCCCAGGCCGAAGCCTTCGGGGATGGAATGGCAGACCGGCAGGAAGTGGAAGCGAAAGTCCCCCAGCTCCACCACGCTGCTCCTGGTGACCGGGCAGAGCTCCACCCAGTCCAGCAGCTCATGTTCACGCAGTTTGTGCTCCACCAGGGCAAGGGTGAAGGCCGAGCCGTAGATGCGGATGCCGCGCAGCAGGGGCACCAGCCAGGGCAGGGCGCCGATGTGGTCCTCGTGCCCGTGGGTGAGCACGATGCCGAGCAGCTTGTCCCGCACGGCCTGCACCGCCCCGAAATGAGGGATGATGACGTCCACGCCGAGATGGAAGTCGTCGGGGAACATGAGCCCGCAATCGACCATGACGACGCCGGCCGGGCTTTCCCAGAGCTGGCAGTTGAGGCCGATTTCGCCAAGCCCCCCCAGAGGCGTGATGGTCACGAAGGCATCGCTGGTCTGCATGGCATATCCTTATGGATGAGTACGGGGGGCGGGAGAGGACGCGCGGCTGCCGCCGGAGGCCCCGGCCGCCGGGGACGGCGAGGCGGGGGCGGCGTCCCGGCGCATGAGGTCGGGGCGGTATTCGCCCATGGCCACATACAGCTGGGAGAGCGCGGTCAGATAATCGGCCTTGGCGCCGGTCAGCGAAGCCTGCGCGGCGGTCAGGTTGGCGGAGGCGTTGAGCACGTCGAAGTTGGTGCCGACCTGTTCCTGATACTGGGCAAGGGCCACATGATAGGCTTCGGTGGCCTGGGCCACGCTCTTGCTGGCCACGCCGATGCGCTTCTCGGCCTCGCGCACGTCCAGCAGGCGGGTCTTGATCTCGTAGCCCACGTCCAGCTTGAGCTGCTCTTCCTCATAGCGGGTCTTGGTGACCAGCCAGCCGTATTGCTTGTCGGCATAATAGGTCGTGCCCCACTGGAAGACGTCCCAGGTGGCGCTTACGCCCACTTCCCAGACCTGCGTGCTGGAACCGTTCTCGCCGGAGCGTTGCAGGTCGAAGGTGTTCCCCTGACGGCTGACGTTGTAATAGGCCTCCACCTTCGGATAATATACGCTCTGGACCTCCTGCTGGCTCTTGCCGGCGATGGCTACGGTCTTGGCCGCTATATAGAGGTCGGGCCGCTGGCGGTAGGCCGCGGCGAGGCACTGCTCCAGACTGAGGGAAAAAGGCACGTGTTCGAGCCTGCCGCTGTAGGTCACCCGCGCCGTCACCGGCAGCCCCACGAGGGTATTGAGCTGGGCCTGCGCCGTGTCTCGCGTGTTTTCCGCCTGGATGAGCAGGTTCTCGGCATTGCTGACGTCCACCTCGGCCTGGAGCACGTCCAGACGCGGGCGCAGGCCCACATCATAAAAAGCCTGCGTGATGCGCAGCTGATCCCGCAGGCGGGCCAGGGAATCCTGCTCGCTGCGGACGTTCTCCTCGGCCTGGAGATAGGCAAGGAAGGCTTTTTGCACGTCGCCGGTCATGGTCAGTTCGGCCTGACGCAGGGAGGCGCGGTCGCTCTCGGCCTGCAGGGCGGCCTTCTGGTACTGGGCCAGCAGGCGGAAGCCCTGGAAGATGGGCTGGGAGATGTCCACGCCCATGCTCCAGGTGCCGAGGCGCGGCGTGCGGGCGGAACTCGTGGAGGGGGAGCTCTCCCGCTCCTGCTTGTAGGCCTGATAGCTCAGACTCAGCTTGGGGCCGAACTGGCCGCGGGCCGACTTCCTGCCGTCTTCGGAGGCGCGGCTCGTGGCTTCCTGAGCGCCGAGGCTGGGGTTGTGCGCCAGCGCGCGCTGCACGGCGTCGGACATGGTCATGGCCCGGCCGGGCGCATGGCCGTCAGGGCGCGGTTCCGGCCGCCGTTCGCCTCGAAAGAGCGGCGTCTGGAGGGCCTCGTTGACCCGTTCACGCGCCGAAGCGGCCAGGGCCGGGGAAAGGTCGCCGGACAGAAAAGAAAGACAGACTGCGAGGGCAAGGAGACAGCGGGAGGCCCCGCGTTTGTGCGAGGCAGGTTTGACGGATGGTAATGCGCACATGGCTGTCAGCATAGCGGTAACGCAATCCCTTGGCAATGCGATTTTTCCGCTGAAAAATCACGGGCGTGCCGCTCTTCGCGCAGGATGTGGAAAAATCCCTTGAAAATTCCCGGTCCCCGTTGCATGCTGCTGCGGCATACGGCGCTGCGACAGCCAGCGGCCGGGAACGCGGGAACGCTTTTCTCCCTGAGGGAAAAGCGGTCTCTTGCGCTATGGCGCGTTTTCCGGCGGCAGGCCGTCTGTGCCGTACGTTTCCGGCCGTCTGGCCGGGCAGCCGCGTGTTTGCGCGGTCTTCATCCCATTACGGAGTCAGGCATGGAATTCAGTTTCATCAATATGATCGCGCAGGCGAGCCTGGTGGCCAAGCTGGTGCTCGTCCTGCTCCTGTTCATGTCCATCAGCAGCTGGGCGCTCATGATCCAGAAGGCCCTGGCCCTCTCGGCCGCCTACAAGAAAAGCCGCATCGGGACGGAGAACTTCGAGCGGGCGGCCAACCTGCGCGAAGCGGTGCAGTCCCTGGGGGCCGACCCCGCCTCGCCCCTGTATTTCGTGGCCCATCAGGGCGTGCTGGAATTCAACCGCTCCAAGGAGATGGGCAATACCAGCGACGTGGTGGTGGACAACGTGCGGCGCGCCCTGCGGCAGGGCGTGGCCAGCGAGGAGGCCCGCCTCGAACGCTCGCTGTCCATCCTGGCCACCACGGCCAACACGGCCCCGTTCATTGGTCTGTTCGGGACGGTCTGGGGGATCATGAGCTCCTTCCACTCCATCGGCATGCTCAAGTCGGCTTCGCTCGCCACGGTGGCACCCGGCATCTCCGAGGCCCTCGTGGCCACGGCTATCGGCCTTGCCGTGGCCGTGCCCGCCACCGTCGGCTTCAACATCTTCATGGGCAAGATCTCCCAGGTGGACACCCTGCTGGTGAACTTTGCCGGCGTCTTCCTCAACCGCGTGCAGCGCGAGCTGAACGCCCATCGCCCCGTGCAGCGCACGGGCGCCACGGAGATGTAGCATGGGCGCCAATGTCGGAGGCGGCGGGAAATTCGTTTCCGAGATCAACGTCACGCCCTTTGTGGACGTGATGCTCGTCCTGCTCATCATCTTTATGGTGGCGACGCCGATGATGAGCCAGGGGCTGGATGTGGACCTGCCGCAGACCAAGCAGGTGGAGACCCTGCCGACGGAAAGCGAGAGCATGGTGCTCACCGTGCGCGTGGACGGCAGCGTGTACCTGGATACCTACGCCGTGGAGAACATGGACGATCTGGAAGGCTATCTGCAAAAGCTCGTCAAGGAAAAGAACAAGACGCTCTTTTTGCAGGCCGACAAGAACGTCCCCTACGGCGTGGTGGTGGACGTCATGGGCCGCATCAAGGCCGTGGGCATCGAAAAGCTGGGCGTGGTGGCCGACAAGCCGGATACCGAACCGGCCGCTTCCGGCAGGAAGTAACGTTCTATGAACTGGTCGTCGTACCTTCTGTCCCTCTGCCTGCATGCGGCGTTCATCCTGCTGGTGCTGTTCTGGCCCACGTCGCCGCCGGTCAAGCTGGATTCGCCGCCGGTGATGATCAGCCTTGTGGACGGCGCGCCGGGCGGCAACCGGACCCCTTCCAACATCCTCGGCAAGATAGGCGAGCCGACCAACGGCCCCCAGGATATCTCGCCTCCGGCCAAGAAGGACGAAGTGGCGCGCCGCGCCCGTCCTGAACGGGCCGAGCCCGTGCCCGTGGCCGAGGAGAAGGCCCCGCAGCCCAAGATCCCCGAACCGCGGCAGCAGCCCAAAGAGGAAGCCGTGCCGCTGGCGCAGAAGAAGGAACCGGAAAAGCCCAAGGAAAAGCCCAAAGAGGAACCCAGGGAGAAGCCGAAGGAACAGCCCAAGGAAAAACCGAAGGAACAGCCTAAGGAAAAGCCCAAGGAACAACCCATGGAAAAGGATACGGGCAAGGACAAGGCCAAGGAACAGCCCAAGGAAAAGCCCAAGACCAAACCCAAGGGCGATCCGGTCAAGGACGCGCTGGCGCAGGCCCGCCGTTCCGCCTCTTCTCGCGTGGAGTCCGGCGACCGCGGCAACGCGGTGGAACAGGCCCTGGCGCAGGCCCGCCGCAATGCGGGCGGCACCGGTGGCGGCGGCGGTGGAGAAGGCGACGGCCCCGGCGGCGGCGGACTCAATGAGGCCTACCTGGGGACGGTCATGCTCTCCGTCCGGCCCAACTGGAGCTTTGCCTCGGCAAGCCGGGCCAATATGAGCTGCGTGGTGCATATCGTCGTCAACATGCAGGGCGAAGTGCAGCAGGCGACCGTGACCCAGAGTTCCGGCAATGCCCAGTACGATGCTTCGGCGGTGAACGCCATCTGGCGGACGAGCCGTGGCGGAGAGTTCCCGCCGCCGCCCTCGGCCGAGTTCACCGAGCTGGATCTGGTCTTCACGCTCAATGAAATGATGGGGCGCTGAGACGGGGCGTGACGGTCGTCATGCCCCGCACATCCCCCCGGAGGAGACATGATACGAAACTTGCCCCTTCGAGACAGGGCGCATCCCTTCAAACGGCGGGCCCTGGCCGGCCTGCTCTTTCTGGGCCTCACGGCGGCGGCGCCGGCGGCCTTTGCGGCGGCCATCGCGGCTGCCGACCATCAGGAAGGCTATGCCGGGGTGGTGCTCGGCAAGCTCTGTGAGATCTGGACGCCGCCCGCCGATACCGGCAACCGCATGGTGCGCGTGCGCATCAGCGTGAACGGCGACGGGAGCGTGCTGGGCTGTACGCCGACCCAGCGCTCCGGGGTGCCCGCGCTGGACGCCAGCGTGTGCGAGGCGGCCAAAAAACTCGGCAAGCTGGAGACGCCGCCCTACGCCATGCCCATAGACGTGCATCTGGCCTTCTGGAGCGGGACGCCGCGTCCCGCGCCGGCCCAGCAGGGCACCATAACCGTCAGCTCCTCCGGCCAGGCGGCCGCCCAGCCGGGCAAGCAGGCCGCGCCTGCGGCCCCCGCCGCCCCCGCGCCGGTGGTGGAACCGCCCGCGGCCCCCGCGGCCCCCGCCGCGTCCGGCGGCAGCCGCATGGCGCAGGATGCCTACGCCATCCAGTTCCATAACTACCTCAACAAGGTGGCCCGCCAGCTGCGGGAAGCCAGCTTCGTGCCGGTGGAAGCGCCGCGCGGCAGCTACTACGTGACCGTGCGCCTGACCGTCGCCAAAAACGGCGCCATCACCAATTACGAGATCGTGCAGTCCAGCGGCAATGACCGCATTGATACGTATGTACGTCAGGGCGTCAAGCGCGCGGGCAAGGTGAGTCCGCCGCCCGCCGGTCTGGCTTCGCCCTTTGACGTGACCCTAACAATGGTGCGTTAGCGCACCCGGAGGAAATGGCTGATATGAAACGTCTTGTTCTTCTTCTGGTTGCCCTGAGCCTGCTTGCCTGGAGCATGCCCGCCCAGGCCGCCATGCGTGTGGACATCTACGGTCCCGGTCAGAACAGCGTCAATCTGGCGCTGGCCGATCCGCTGACCGGCCCCAGCCAGGCCGCCGGCAACATGGGCCGTGAGCTGCAAAAGCTCATCCAGCAGAACCTGAGCTTTTTGCCCTTCATGCGCCTGACCGATCCCAAGGCCGTCCTGGGCGGCACGCTCCTGCCCGGCTTTGAACCGCCGAACGTGGACTTCAAGCGCTTCCAGCTGGCGGGTTCTGACGTGGTCGTCACCACGGTCTGGCCCAATGGCGACAGCGGCACCAAGGCCGTGCAGATCCGCGCCTTCGAGACCAACACCGGCGGCCGTCTGTTCGGCAAGGAATATCCGCGCGTCTCCAGCCGTGACCTGCCGGAAGTGGCGGACCGCTTCTGCGCCGACCTGCTGGAAGTGCTGACCGGCAGCGGGGCCTTCTTCCGCTCCACGCTGGCCTTCGTGAAGAAGAGCGGCAAGCTCACCGCCGACGTCTGGACCGTGCGTCCCACGGGCCGCGACCTGCGCAAGGTCACCAATATCGGCGGCGAAGCCATGTCCCCCGCCTGGTCGCCCGACGGGCGCTTCATCGTCTTCACCCTCATCGACAAGAAGTCCCACTCCCTCGGCGTCTGGGACCGCAAGAGCGGCAAGACCCAGCGGGTGCGCTTCCCCGGCAACGTGGTCATCGGGCCCGCCTTCACGCCGGACAACAAGGTGGCCGTGGCCCTCTCCAAGGGCAAGTATCCGGTCATCTATCTCCTGAACCACTCCTTCCAGAAGGAACGGGTGCTGGAAGAGCATAACTCCATCAACGTCTCGCCCACCTTCGACAGCACGGGGACCAAGATGGCCTTCACCTCCTCGCGCATGGGCGGCCCGCAGATCTTCATGAAGGACCTGGCCTCCGGCTCCACCGTGCGCGTGAGCAAGAACGGCGGCTACAATACCGAAGCCAACCTCTCGCCCGACGGGACGCTGGTGACCTTCAGCCGCATGACCGATTACGGCCACCGCATCTTCGTGCAGGACATGGTGACCGGCCTTGAGCGGCAGGTGACCTTCGGGCCCGGCAGCGACGAGCAGCCGTCCTTCTGCGCCGACAGCTATTTCATCGCCTTCAGCTCCAGCCGGGGCGGCACGCGCGGCATCTATCTGACTACGCGTCACGGCGGCGACGCCAAGCAGGTGCCCACCGGCGGCGGCGCCTGCTACTTCCCGCGCTGGGGCATGCCGCAATAGGGCAGACCCGTTCGGCGTGTTACGCGTATGCCCGGTGGCCGCATGGCTGCCGGGCAAAATTTTTTTACCAAAAACGGGCCGGAGGCCTGTCCCGCATCTTGACAAAAATCACGCCGCATATACCATCCCAAAGCGAGGTCAAGGTGACCTCGGTGTGTTCAGAAAGGAAAGGTACCTTTTTTGAGTTAGAGCTGTTCAGGAGGAAAACACAATGAAACGCTACGCTCTTATCCTTGCCCTGGTCATGGCCCTCGCCGCCGGTTTCGGTTGCGCCAAGAAGACGTCCGACGAAGGCTCCCTCTCCGACGACATGAGCCCTGAAATGCGTGCTGCCATCCAGCAGATCACCGACGGGCGCGTGCTCTTCGCCTTCGACAAGTTCGACATCAAGCCCGAATACAAGGAAATGCTGAAGGCCAAGGCCGACCTCATGAAGCAGTTCCCCTCCGTGCGCGTGCGCATCGAAGGCAACTGCGACGAACGCGGCACCCAGGAATACAACCTCGCCCTTGGCGAACGCCGCGCCCGCGCCGCTTACGAATATCTCGTGATGCTGGGCGTGAGCCCCTCTCAGCTTGAAATGATCAGCTACGGCAAGGAAAATCCGGCCGTTCAGGGCACCGGCGAAGCCGTGTGGTCCCAGAACCGTCGCGACGACTTCACCGTGGTCGCTCACTAGGATCTGAAGCCGTAAGGCAGAAGGCCGCCCGCCAGGGCGGCCTTTTTTTTTCGCCTGCGGCGCTGCCGCCGACGCTCTTGCATCCCGCCGCGCAGAAGGCTACATTCCGCCAGCGAGGTACGCCATGAACATAGTCATCCTTGACGGCAAACTGCTCAATCCCGGCGATGTGGACTGGGGTCCGCTGGAAGCGCTGGGGAATCTCAAGGTCTACGACGACAGCACGGTGGAACAGGTCCCCCAGCGGGCCGCCGGGGCCGATGTCGTGCTCATCAACAAGGTGCCGCTGCGCCGCGAGACGCTGGAACGCCTCCCGGACGTGAAGATGGTCGGCGTCGTGGCCACAGGCTATGACGTGGTGGACATCGAGGCTTTTGCTGAACGCCAGATCCCGGTCTGCAACGTGGTGGCCTATGGCGTCAATGATGTGGCGCAACACGTCATGGCCCTGCTGCTGGAGCTCTGCCACCGGACGAGCGAGCACACCCGGAGCATCTGCAGCGGCGAATGGACCGACGGCGGCGAATGGTGCTACTGGATGCACACGCCGGTCTGCCTCGAAGGCATGACCCTGGGCCTTGTGGGGTACGGCAACATCGGACGCCGCGTGGGCGAGCTGGGCCATGCCTTCGGCATGAAGGTGCTGGCCAACCGGCGCAATCCCAAGAATCCGCCGTCTTACGCCCCCTTCGCTTTTGCGACCCTCGATCAGGTGCTGGCCCAGTCCGATGTGGTGTCCCTGCACTGCCCCCTGACCGATGCGACGCGCGGCCTCATCAACAAGAAAAGCCTGGCCAAGATGAAGCGTGGGGCCATCCTGCTCAATGCCGCCCGTGGCCCCCTGGTCAACGAGGACGACGTGGCGGCGGCCCTGCATTCGGGCCAGCTCGGCGGCTACGGCGCGGACGTCATGGTCAGCGAGCCGCCCGTCAGGGACAACCCCCTCTTCTCCACGCCCAATACCCTGCTCACGCCGCATATGGCCTGGGCGACCGTGCGCGCCCGTCAGAACATCATCAATCTGACCGCGGAAAACATCCTCCGCTGGAAGGAAGGCACGCCCATCAACGTGGTCAACGCCGTAAAGGGATAACCTCCCTGCCGCCGCGCCCGACTGTTCCCGGCGGGCGCGGACGGCGGCCGTCCCCCGTGAACGCCCATGCGTATCGACATCCACACCCACGCTTTCCATCCGAAGATCGCGGCCAAGGCCGTAGCGCATCTCAATGAAGCCTACGACCTTTGTTGCGAGGGCGACGGCACCGTGGAACACCTGCTGGCCTGCGAGCGCGCCGCGGGCATGGACCGCTGCGTGGTGCTCTGCGCCGCCACCACCCCCGCGCAAGTCATCCCGGCCAACAACTACGCCCGCGAACTCCAGCGCACGCATCCCGAGATCATCGCTTTCGGTACGCTCCACCCCGCCTATGCCCGCTGGGAGGAAGAGCTCCACAGCATGGAGCGCGGCGGGCTGCGCGGCATCAAGCTGCATCCCGATTTCCAGGGCTTCCGTCTGGACGACCCGCGCCTGCTGCCCATGTTCGAGGCCGCGCAGGGCCGTTTCCTCTTCGAGCTGCATATCGGCAGCGCCCAGCCCGCAAGCTCCGCCCCCTCCAGCCCGCAACAGCTGGCCGCCATCGCCCGCGCCTTCCCCGGCCTGACGCTCATCGCCGGGCACTTCGGCGGTTACCTCATGTGGGATATGGCCATCGAGGCGCTTGCCGGGCTCGATAACGTCTGGTTCGATACCTCGAGCACCAGCCCCTTCGTCACGCCGCATCTGTTGCGCCGTCTCCTCGATGCCCACCCCCTCGAACGCTTCCTCTTCGGCAGCGACTGGCCCCTTTACGACCCCGCCGAAGAACAACAACGCCTCCAACGCGTCGGCGGCCTCTCCGACAACGCCCTCGAACGCATCCTCACTAACGCCGAACAACTGCCCGGCCTGCTTTGATGCCTGCCGTGTCCATGTATTTCTTTGTTGAGGGGGGAAGGAAGGGGATTTGCTAGCGCCTAAATCCCCTTCCTTCCCCCCTCAAACTCCCC
>DWYJ01000026.1 GCA_019118745.1 Candidatus Desulfovibrio gallistercoris
CTGAGGGCAAGCGAAGCTTATATGAATGAATTACCTTATCTATTGAAATAATATGTAAATTTTTTGTCAACAGGCCCTAACAGGCACGGCCCTCCGGGCCGCCTTTTGGTCGCCGCCGGCGCGGGAGGGCCCAGCCTTTTCGCAGCGGAGCGAGAAAAGGCGTTCTCGTCGTTCTTCCCCCCAAGCCCCCATCCCTTCCCCGGCGCGCTTTTATCAGGGGAGCATACCGAGGACGAGGCAGCCACCCCCTGAGGGCACGCGGAATTTACACAAACGAATTACCTTATCTATTGAAATAATATGTAAAATTTGTGTCAACAGGCCCAGGACGCTTTGGGGCTGTTGGGGGGTTCTGCACGTTTTTTCATCCAGCCGGGGGACGGTCGAGGCAGAGACGAACTGCTGCGGCAGGACAGCTTTTGCCGACCAGAGCAAGATTTTCGAAGGGTGGGGGTTCGGGGGAGGGGAACCTTTGCAAAGGTTCCCCTCCCCCGTCCCAACAGAAACGCCCCGTGGGGACGGGGCGTTTCAGGCAGGGTCCTGCAGATAGATGTCGAGCAGGCCGGGGGGTGGCGCTATGGTCACGGTGGGGGCGTCGGGATCTGTGAGGTCGAAGCCTTCGATGAAGCAGGCTTCAGCGGGGAAGAGCACTTCCTTGCCGTCGTCGGTGAGGATGCTCCAGATCTCCTTGTCCGGCGCCGGGTATTCCACATGGTCGAGCCGCCCCAGACGGCTGCCGTCCGGCAGGAGGACGGCGCAGCCCAGCAGATCCTCCACGTAGATCTCGTCCTCGTCCGGCGCAGGCAGGCTGTCATGATGGATGAGCAGGCGCGCCCCGCGCAGGGCCTCGGCGGCGTTGCGGTCGGCAACGCCTTCCAGCATCACGAGGGGACGGCCCTTGTGCTGCCGGTGGCTGACGATGCGCACGGGATACGGCGGGCGTTTGCCTACTTCGAGACAAAGGGGGGCATCAAGCAAGGCTGGGGAGTCCGCATACCATTCTATGCAGATCTCCCCTTTGATGCCATGCGGGCGCAGTAATGTGCCCAAGTGAATCCATTGCGGCATGAGCCGGTCACTCCAGGATTTCCAGCACGGTCCGTTTGCCGCACTTGGTAGAGGCGGCGCTGAGCAGGGTACGCATGGCACGGGCCGTGCGTCCCTGCTTGCCTATGACCTTGCCGAGATCTTCCTTGGCGACCTTGAGTTCCAGCACTGTGGTCTGTTCGCCGTCAATCTCGCTGACGTGCACCTCTTCAGGCTTATCTACCAGCGACTTGGCGATATAGAGAATCAAATCCTTCATACGAACCTCCCCCGCGCCGGAAGAAGGCACGGCATTAGCCCATGTGCTTCTTGATAAGAGCGCGCACGGTGTCGGTCGGTTCCGCACCGCGGCCGAGCCATTTCTTGACCTTTTCAGCGTCGAACTTCACTTCGGCGGGCGAGGTCATGGGATTGTAGTAGCCCAGAAAATCCAGCGGACGACCGTCACGCCGGGTCTCATCATTGGCGGCCACCACGCGGTAGAACGGATGCTTCTTGCTGCCCATACGGGTCAATTTCAGCTTTACAGCCATGAGTCAAACTCCCTTGGTTATGATAATTTTCTTGTAACGTGAGGCAGGCAAAAGAGCAAGCGGGGCCGCTCCTGCCGGACAATACCGAACAGACGGAGTCTGTTATTTTTTCTTGCGCTTGGCGGGACGTTCCCGCTTTTTACGCTTTTTGGCGGCAGCGTCCTTGCCGCTCCCGCCGCCGGGCATCGGTGGCAGGCCCATTCCGGGCATGCCGGGCATACCGGCTCCGGGGGGCATGCCGGGCAAGCCCATACCCTGCGCCATACCGCCCATACCGGCGGGCAGGTGCATGCCGCGCGGCAGCTTGGGCATGGCCGGGACCTTGGGTTTGCCGCCACCCATCATCCCCTTCATCATCTGACGCATCTGCTCGAACTGACGCACGAGCTGATTGACCTGCTGTACACTTACCCCAGCCCCTCTGGCAATACGCGCGCGGCGGCTGCCGTTGAGGATATCGGGATTGCGGCGCTCGGCCATAGTCATGGAGTTGATGATGGCTTCGGTGCGGGCCATCTCCTTTTCAGGGACGGCGCCGTTCATTTCCGAAAGTTTTTCACGCAGGCCGCCCAGACCGGGGATCAGCTTCAGGATGCTGTCCAGCGAGCCAAGCTTTTTCACCCGCCGCATCTGCGTGCGGAAATCTTCCAGGTCGAAGCTG
This sequence comes from Candidatus Desulfovibrio gallistercoris, assembly GCA_019118745.1. Taxonomy (GTDB): domain Bacteria; phylum Desulfobacterota; class Desulfovibrionia; order Desulfovibrionales; family Desulfovibrionaceae; genus Desulfovibrio; species Desulfovibrio gallistercoris. The sequence continues at coordinate 2,242 of DWYJ01000026.1, forward strand.
GCCTTGCGCATCTTCTGGGCAAGGGCTTCCGCTTCCTCGGCATTGATGGTCTCCTGCGCGCGCTCCACGAGGGTCAGCACGTCGCCCATGCCGAGGATGCGTCCGGCGATGCGGTCGGGGTGGAAGACTTCCATCTCCGACAGCTTTTCCCCCATGCCCACAAATTTGACGGGAGCGCCGGTAACGGCCTTGATGGACAGGGCCGCGCCGCCGCGGGCGTCACCGTCCATCTTGGTCAGGACCACGCCGGTGATGCCGAGCCGGTCATTGAAAGATTCGGCGACCGTCACCGCATCCTGGCCCGTCATGGCGTCGGCCACGAAGAGGATCTCCTGCGGTTTCACGGCGGCCTTGATGGCGGAAAGCTCCTCCATGAGGGGCTCGTCCACATGCAGGCGGCCGGCGGTATCCAGCAGCAGGACGGTGGCCTGCTGGGCCCGCGCTTCCTCCAGCGCGGCCTTGGCTATGTCCACGGGGTCCATGTCCACCGTGGAGGGATAGCAGGGCATATCGAGCTGCCGGGCCAGCACGGTAAGCTGATCGATGGCCGCGGGCCGGTAAACGTCCGCCGGCACGAGGTAGGGGCGCATCTTCTGCTTGCGCAGCAGATTGGCAAGCTTGCCTGCCGATGTGGTCTTGCCCGAGCCTTGCAGGCCCACCAGCATGATGACCGCCGGTTCCCGCCCCTGCAGATCAAGGTGGGCCGTCTCGCCGCCCAGCAGGTTCACCAGCTCGTCATGCACCACCTTGACCACCTGCTGCGCGGGGCTCACGCCCTTGAGGACTTCCTGCCCCAGACACTTGGTGCGCACGCTCTCCACAAAGTCCTTGACGACCTTGAAGTTGACGTCCGCCTCAAGCAGGGCAAGGCGCACCTCGCGCAGCCCGGCCTGCATGTTTTCCTCGGTCAGGTGAGACTGACCCCGCAGACTGCGGAAAGCGGAAGAAAGACGGTCGGAAAGGCTTTCGAACATGGCTACCTCTGACAGAGGGGGAAGGTACGCGCCGCGCACGCATGGCGTGGATGCGGCAGTCACAGAACTTTCGTTCTTAGACTGTTTGCCGCCGTTGGTCAAGCCGCAAGGCAGACTCTGCGCTGTACGTCGGAGCGCGTGTCGGATTAGGCGGCTTTAGAAACAGTTTCCATCTGAAAGGCTTCGTTCGCCTTCCAATGGATAGCCCTATCGTTGCGAGGGAAACGCGGACTCCGCCGTTTCTAGCCGCGCGGTCCTGTTCCAAGCCGCATATTTTGCCTTTTTCAAGGGCAAAGCGCGTCTGCAAATACGCAAAAGGGAGGGCCACAAGGGCCCTCCCCGAACTGCCTAGACGCTAGGCAAATGCGCTCTTAGAAGGAGTAGGCGAAGACCAGCTGGGCCTTCCACATATCCTGCTTGGAGAACTGGTTGGTGTTGTAGGTGGAGTGCTTCCAGGTATCCTGGTCGATCATGTTGACCACGTAGCCCAGTTCGAGGTTGAGCTGCAGGTTTTCGTAGATCTGGTAGGTGTTCACCAGGTTGAATTCCAGCAGACCGTCGTTGGTGGTCAGGTACGGGCCTTCCACGCCGGCGCCGTTATCCCAGGCATAGGAGCTGTCCATGTACTTGACCATGGACGGGCTGTTGGTACCGCCCCAGTAAGCCACACGGAAGGTGTGCTTCAGGTCTTCCATGAAGCTCATGTCGCGGATCTGGAGACCGATACCCCAGGTGCCGGCATAGCTGGTGTTGTAGTCGTTGAGCCACCAGCCCAGGTTACCGTCACCCATGAAGGAGGTGAAGTTGCCCATGGGAGCGATGGAGGGCATACGCTCGGAACCGTTCTTCACATTGCCGTCGTCACCGGAGGCATACCAGCCGAACACGCCGGGCACGCCCCAATCCATCTTGTATTCCACCAGGGCCTTGGCCAGCCAGCCTTCACGCTGCAACTTGCCGCGACGAATATCGTTCACGTTGTTGCGCTTGTACACATCGAAGCGGCCATAACTTTCCACATAGCCATAGTTGATGTCGAATTCGATGTTCAGCGGATCCCACAGGGTGATGGCCACCGGCAGACCGGCCCAGAACATGGAGCCGTAGAGGTTGCTGCTGGGGTTGTAGCCATAGATAGGATCGCCGAACTGATCGTAACCCAAAGGCACATGGTTAAATCCGGACATATACGGATTCATGGTCATCGCGGGATCGCCGTCATTGTACTGTCCGCCGTTGATGGCGTCCCAAGCATTGCGGCCGGCAGCGCCGTACATGACCCAGGGGGTGGCCTGCACGCCGTCAAACTTCAGATCGAGCATGAGGGCGAACAGATCCATGTTGTCCAGGTAGTTGGCATGATCATACTTGTTGCCAGTACCGTCGGTGGTGAAGTTGTCGTTGAACGGACGGGCCCACAGGGCGGTCAGGGCGACGTTCTCGTTGAAGGTGTAGGAGGCGGTCACGCCGGCCACGTCGGTATCCATCACAGCGGAACCGCCGGCCTTATTGGGCAGCGCCACGCCCTGAAGACCCATGCGGAACTTCAGGTCGGTGTTGGGCACGAGCCAATCCAAGTAGGCGCGCTTCACCCTGATGACGTTGTTGCCGTCAGCGCCGAGAGCGCCGCCCTGATCCTGACGACCCCAGTGCTGGTTGCCGATTTCGAAGTACAGGGTGCCGGACAGGGACTCGGAAGCCACGGCATCCAACTGCATGCGGATACGCTGGATGGCGGAGAAGTCGTCACTGTCGTCAGACTTGGCGTTGTCCTTCTTGGAGGTCAGGTCGGTGTTGGCCAGACCGAAACCGAACAGCCACTGGCCCTTAGCCTTGAAATCGATAGCGCTGGCGCCGGTGGCAGCGCCGAACAGCATGCCCGCAGCCAGAGCGAGAGTCATAAGCTTCTTCATGATCTTCCTTCCTTAACTTTGTGTTTCTGCGATTATGGCCTTGCGGCCTACCCTTGCGGGTCCCCAATTTTCCGCTCGCTGCAGATGGCGAACGAAAACCCCTTGAGCTGCCCCAAAGTCCCCACTTTGGCGAGCCGCCATAAGCAGCCCTTATCAGCTCCTCGTGTTTAAATTTTTATACCCTCTTCGGCCGCGTGTCAAAGCAAAAATGCCGTTTTGATAAAAAATTTTTTACTTTTCGCGCTTCTCCTGCCATATCAACACATTAAAAACTCTATAGAAACCCGGTCGCTTCACATTGACAGCCACCTGACGAGAAGATATGATGCTCTATTCAAAATTATCCTGCAATTTCAGCACATTGCGAGGCGCTTCATGTTTACCAATCGCGGTAAGGCCCTGACATTCGACGATATTCTGCTTATCCCCGGCTATTCGGAGGTCACTCCCGACGCCGTCGATCTTTCCACCTACCTCACCCCGGAGATCCCGCTCCGCATCCCGCTGCTCTCCGCGGCCATGGATACCGTCACCGAATCGGCCATGGCCATCAGCATGGCCCGCATGGGTGGCATCGGCATCATCCATAAGAATATGCCGGTGGAGCGTCAGCGGCTGGAGATCGAAAAGGTCAAGAAGAGCGAAAGCGGCATGATCCTCGATCCGGTGACGGTCTCCTCCCGCAATACGGTGCAGGAGGCCCTCGACCTCATGGCCGACTTCCGTGTCTCCGGTCTGCCGGTGGTGGACGATGAGCGCCTGGTGGGCATCCTGACCAATCGTGACGTGCGCTTTGTGGAAGATGCCTCTTCCGTGCTGGTGGCCGACTTCATGACGCGCGACAATCTGGTGACCGTCCCCATGGGCACCTCGCTGGAGGAGTCCAAACGCCATCTGCATGAGCACCGCATCGAAAAACTGCTTGTGGTGGACGAGAACAACCGTCTGCGCGGGCTCATCACCATGAAAGATATCGACAAGGTCCAGAAATACCCCAATGCCTGCAAGGACGACAAAGGCCGCCTGCGCGTGGGCGCGGCCATCGGCATCGGCAAGGATTGCGACGCCCGCGCCGAGCAGCTGCTGGCCGCCGGGGCGGACGTGCTCGTGCTGGATTCGGCCCACGGGCATTCCGTCAACGTGCTCAACGCCATCCGCAAGGTGAAGTCCGCTTTCCCCCGCTGCCAGCTCATCGCCGGCAACGTGGCCACGTATGAAGGCGCCCGAGCCATCCTCGAAGCGGGGGCGGACACGGTGAAGGTCGGCATCGGCCCCGGCTCCATCTGCACCACGCGCATCGTGGCCGGCGTGGGCGTGCCGCAGGTGACGGCCGTCATGGACGGCAGCCGCGCCGCCCGCGAGATGGATCGTTGCTGCGTGGCCGACGGCGGCATCAAATTCTCCGGTGACATCGTCAAGGCGCTGGTGGTGGGCGCGCATTCGGTCATGATCGGTTCCCTCTTTGCCGGGACCGAAGAAAGCCCGGGCGAGACCATCCTCTATCAGGGCCGCACCTACAAGGTCTATCGCGGCATGGGCTCCATCGACGCCATGAAGGACGGCAGCTCCGACCGCTATTTCCAGGAGCGCAGCAAAAAACTCGTGCCGGAAGGCATCGTGGGACGCGTGCCCTACCGCGGGCCGGTCATGGACGCCATCTATCAGCTCATGGGCGGGCTGCGCTCCGGCATGGGCTATGTGGGGGCGCGCACCCTGCCCGACCTGTACGAGAACACCACGTTCTGCGAGATCTCCCCGGCCGGTCTGCGGGAAAGTCATGTGCACGATGTGGTCATCACCAAGGAAGCGCCCAATTACCGCATCGACAACTAAGCCCTGCCGGCTCATTTGTTGAATACTTGCCGCATGCCCCGTCCTCTCCCCGGTAAAAGCGCGCCGGGGAAAGGATGGTGGCTGGGGGGAAGGGAAAGCCCTCCAGCGCCGGCGGCGACCGAAAGGCGGCCGCAGGCCGTGCCCGTTAGGCGACAAGGGAGCCTTACGGGCATCGACAGCAGAGCGCGACCGCAAGGCGGCCGCAGGCCGTGCCCGTTAGGCGACAAGGGAGCCTTACGGGCATCGACAGCA
>DWYJ01000027.1 GCA_019118745.1 Candidatus Desulfovibrio gallistercoris
GGTTGGGGGGTGCGGGGGGAAGGGGGACCCCACCCGCGCGAGGCGGGGGGTCCCCCTTCCCCCCGCAAGATCCGCCCCGCCGGGCAATGCCGTCCAGCCTAACCGCAGCGGGAGAAGCCGCAGGTGGGGCAGATGAGGCAGCCTTCCTGAAAGACCAGTACGGCGTTGCATTCCGGACAGTGCTGCTGTTCGATGTCCGTTACACCGATGCCGAGCTGTTCGTCTTTGAGGTAGCGGCGTTCCAGCACCCAGGCTATGGCGTCGGGGATGGAGAGCAGGAGGCCCTTGCCGCGGAAGACGGGGTGTTCACCGCCGATGCCCTTGATCTGGGCCACGATGTCCCGCACTTCCACGCCGGAGCGCAGGGCCAGGGAGACCAGCCGTCCGATGGCTTCGGCCTTGGCCGTGATGGAGCGGCCCGATTTGCCGATGGTGGCAAAGACCTCAAAGGGCTTGCCGTCCACCTCATTGACGGTCAGATACATGGCGCCCAGGCCGGTCTGCACTTTCTGGGTGAAGCCCTGCACCACGTCGGGACGCTTGCGCACGGCGGAGACCGGAGCCTTTGCCGGTTCGCCGTCCATCTTGCGCTGCCCTTCGCCGGTGGCCAGCACCTGCACAGCCTTGCAGCCGTCGCGGTAGACGGTGACGCCCTTGCAGCCTTCCTTGTAGGCCAGCCAGTAGATCTCGTGGATATCCTGCTCGGTGGCGGAGTGCGGCAGATTGACGGTCTTGGACACGGCGTTGTCCGTATGCCGCTGGAAAGCGGCCTGCATGCGCAGATGCCAGACGGGCGCGATATCCATAGCCGTCACGAAGACACGGCGCATGTCCGCGGGCAACTGGGCCAGATCGCGGATGGAACCCTTTTCGAGCACCTGGCCCATGAGTTCATCCGAATCCAGGCCGGCCTCACGCAGCGCGGCCTCGAAGTGGGGATTCACCTCGAGCAGACGCTCGCCGTCCAGGATATTGCGGGTGAAGCAGAGGGCAAAGAGCGGCTCCACACCGGAGGAGCAGCCCGCAATGAGCGAGAGCGTGCCCGTGGGGGCTATGGTCGTCACCGTGGCGTTGCGGTAGGGGCCCTCGCCGCGGGCGGCATAGGTCGAATGGGCATAGGCCGGGAAGGGACCGCGCTGGCGGGCCAGCTCGGCAGAGGCCTTGTGGCCCTCTTCATTGATGAAGGCCATGATGCGTTCGGCAAGCGCCGTCCCCTCTTCGGAATCGTAAGCGATGCCGAGCTGATAGAGCAGATCGGCAAAGCCCATGACGCCGAGGCCGATCTTGCGGTTGCGCCGCACGGTCTCGGCGATGCGCTCCAGAGGGAAGCGGGAGGCGTCCACCACATTATCGAGGAAGCGCACGGCCAGATGCACCACGTCGCGCAGCGCGTCCCAGTCTATGCCGCCGTCGGCGGGCACGGCCTCCTCGTTATATCCGGGCCGGTAGAAGCAGGCAAGATTGATGGAACCGAGGTTGCAGGCCTCATAGGGCAGCAGGGGCTGCTCCCCGCAGGGATTGGTGGACTCGATCTCCCCCTGCTCCGGGGTCGGGTTGTCGCGGTTGATGCGGTCGAGGAAGATGATGCCCGGGTCCCCGGATTCCCAGGCCTTGCGGACCAGCAGATCGAATATCTCACGGGCGCGCAGGCGCTTGGTCACCTCGCCGTTCAAGGGCGAGCGCAGCTCGTATTCCCCGTCCGTTTCCACTGCCTGCATGAACGCTTCCGTCAGGCCCACGGACAGATTGAAATTGTTGAATTCGCCGTCCTTTTCCTTGGCCCGGATGAATTCCACGATGTCGGGATGGTCCACCCGCAGGATGCCCATGTTGGCCCCGCGCCGTGTGCCGCCCTGCTTGACCTGCTCCGTGGCGGTATTGAAGATGCGCAGGAAGGAGACGGGACCGGAGGCCACGCCGCCCGTGGAGCCTACCCGGCTGGCCTTGGGGCGCAGGCGCGAGAAGGAAAAGCCGGTGCCGCCGCCGGACTTGTGGATCATGGCCGCGTATTTGACGGCATCGAAGATCTCTTCGATGGAGTCGCCCACCGGCAGCACGAAACAGGCGGAAAGCTGACCCAGCTCCGTGCCCGCATTCATGAGGGTCGGCGAATTGGGCAGGAACTTCCAGGAGGTCATCAGGTCGTAGAAGCGACGGGCCAGGGCGGTCTGATCGTCCAGCGACGCGCCGTAATCACCGTCCACGGCGGCAATGGCGGCGGCGACCCGCCAGAAGAGGTCGCGGGGTTCTTCCACGGACAGGCCGTCAGGGCTTTTGCGCAGATAGCGCTTTTTCAGCACGACTTCGATGTTGGGCGTAAGCTGCGGATGGGGCAGCTGTTCAGGCATGGGGATCATCGTCATTTCTTCTTTGGTCATAAGGTGGCGAAAGCGATCCTGCCGCAGCCTGACGGCGCACGCCGGGCGCGCCGGACGGGGCTGTCCCGCCGGAACTGCGGGGATGCGGTATTATGCAAAAAAAAACCCTCCTCCCGAACGGAGGCGTTCGGGAGGAAGCTCCTTTCCGTATACCCTCCTGCGCCCTGCTTGAAAAGGGCCGGCGACAGGAGGCCGGTACCAGACGAATGTGGTGCGGATCACGTCACCAGGCCGGCAGGCCCCGGCTCCGCTGCCGGAACAGCCAGATGCCCCGCAACAGGAGCGGCAGCAGCGCGGCCCCCCAGAGCATGCCCAGCTGCCCGGCGGGTGTGGCTTTGGGCCAGTGCAGCCGGGCGGCCAGGAGCAGCAGGGCCGCAAGCGCCATGCCTGTGGCGTAGGCCTGCTCCTCCATGATGCGGGGGCTGTCGGCATTGAGCGTGTCCCGCAGCAGCGCGGTCAGGCAGGCCGCCAGCCAGGCCAGCAGGGCCAGCCCCACATCCTGCGGCGCGTAGAGCCCGGACGCCAGACCGGCATGGACCATGAGCGCGGCAAAGAGGAACAGGCCCAGCGTATCGGCCAGCATGAGCACGGGAGCGGCATGCCGCCCCCGCGAGGCCGCGTAGCCCAGCAGGCCGCCCGCCAGCATGCAGGCCAGCACTTCCCGCGGATGCACAAGGAACAGATACTGCCCGCTGCGCAGCAGGAGATGCCGCAGCACCTCCGCCGCCAGCGGGGTCAGCAGGGCCGTCAGCAGGGCCGCGCCCCGCCGCGAACCGCCTAGACCGGCCCGGCAGGCTGCGGCAAAGGCCAGCAGGAAGACGACCGGCAGTTCGGATCCCAGCAGGAACAGCAGCCAGAGGGAATGCACGGCCGCACCTATTTGGCGAAGCCGGAGGCCCGGCGCTCACGGATGACCGTGACCCGGATCTGTCCGGGGTAGGTCAGGTTCTTCTCGATCTTTTCCGCGATGTCCTTGCACAGCAGATAGGTCGTGTCGTCATCCACGCTTTCGGGATTGACCATGACGCGGATCTCGCGTCCGGCCTGGATGGCGTAGGCCTTGGACACGCCGTCGAAGGACGTGGCGATGTTTTCCAGATCCTCAAGGCGCTTGACGTAATTTTCCAGCAGTTCCTTGCGCGCGCCGGGACGGGCCCCGGAAATGGAGTCCGCCGCCTGCACGAGCACGGCCAGCGCCGTGGACGGGCGCTGATCCTCGTGGTGGGCGGCAATGGCGTGGACGATGTCCTTGCCTTCGTTGTACTTCTTGGCGATATCCGCGCCGATGAGGGCATGCGGCCCCTCGACCTCGTGGTCCACGGCCTTGCCGATGTCGTGCAACAGGCCGGCGCGCTTGGCCTTTTTGACGTCCATGCCCAGCTCGGCGGCCATCATGCCGCAGAGGGCGGACACTTCCAGCGAGTGCTGGAGCACGTTCTGGGTGAAGGAGGTGCGGTAGCGCAGCTGGCCCAGCAGACGGACGATCTCGGGGTGGATGCCGTGCACGCCGGCGTCGAAGGTGGCCTGCTCGCCCACTTCGCGCACCTGCGCGTCCAGCTCCTGTTCGCATTTCTGCACGATGTCCTCGATGCGGGCGGGATGGATTCGGCCGTCCTGGATGAGGCGTTCCAGCGCCATCTTGGCCACCTGGCGGCGCAGGGGGCTGTAGGCGGAGAGGATGACCGTCTCCGGCGTGTCGTCGATGATCAAATCCACGCCGGTCGCCGCTTCCAGCGCGCGGATATTGCGGCCCTCGCGGCCGATGATGCGGCCTTTCATGTCTTCGCTGGGCAGGCTGACCGCCGTGACCGTCTGTTCATTGACATAGTCGCCGGCATAGCGCTGGATGACGCTGCAAAGGATCTCCTTGGCCTTGCGGTCGGCCATCTCGCGGGCCTCGGTCTCGATCTGGCGGATCATGCGGGCGGATTCGTGCCGCGTGCGGGCCTCGATCTCGGCAAGCAGGCGCTCGCGGGCCTCGTCCGCCGTCAGACCGGCGATCTCGGACAGGCGCTGTTCCTGCTCCTCGATGCGGCCCTGGAGGTATTCCTCGTTTTCCGCCAGCTGGCGTTCCTTGCGGGCAAGTTCCTTTTCCGTGGCGAGCAGCTCGTGTTCCTTTTCCGTGGCCTTGCCGAGGCGCTCTTCCAGCCGGTCGCCCATTTCTTCGAGCTTGCGCTCACGGTTCTTGACTTCCCGCTCGCGCTCCTTGAATTCGTTTTCCAGCTCGCGTTTCTGGTTGTACAGGTCATCCTGCCCCTGCAGGAGGATCTCCTTTTTCTGGGCCTGAGCTTCCTTGCGCGCCTCCTCAACGATGCGCTTGGCCAGCTCGTCGGCATCCCCGATGCGTTTGGTGGTCGCACGGCTTTGCAGCACATAGCCGAGCGCCGCGCCCACAAGGAGCGCCAGCACCGCCGCCACGATGGTCAATATGTCCATAGATTCCCCCCGGAATGGCGGCAAAGCCGCCCAACGCCGCACCTCAAGGCGCAGCGGTCAGCGTGTAACCACGGCGGGGGCAGGTAGAGACGCGCCCAGATGGCGCAAGACAGGCACACCCGGAGGTGTCCGGGGCAAATGCCCCAGAGTGCCGTGTCATGTCTTCGGTGCAGAACCTGGTTTCCCAGGTGGGCGCCGAGGCGCTCCCTTCAGGCTTCCCTTGCGGGCATGCTCACCGGTAGCGGGTACGGCTCCCTTTTGTATGCTTGTAAGGTCAGCACCAAGACATAAATCACGCACACCCCAGGGAGTTAAAGAGGTTGCGACTCTTCTATTTGCGTAAGCAGGTCCTGGATGCGATTCTGCACATCCGCCTGCTTCTTCTGCGCTTGCAGTAAATCGTCCGCCAGCCCAAGGGCCAAGTACGTCAGCAGAATATCTTTGGTCTGCGCGCCGTGGGACCTCAGTTTCAAATCGGCGAACCGTTCTTCCACCAGAGCGATGGTTGCCCGGAACTTTTCCAGATCCGCGCCGGGACGAAAAAAGATATCAGTCCCGAGGACGGTCAGCCTGCTCGCGTTTTCCGGGCTCATGGGCGTCTACTCCGCGCTGTCTTGCTCTTCCACAGCCTGTATCAGGGCATCCAGCCGGGTCAGGGCCTCGGCACGCCATGCCCGTTCCTGCGCCAAAGCCTGCTGCAACGCTTCGTTTTCGGCCACTAGAGCCTCTTTTTCCCTGGCAGCCGCCGCCATTTCAGCCTGTTGCCGGTCGCTGTCGGCCTGCATGGCCTCCAGCTTGTGCAAAAGTTCCGAAACGCGGACTTCAAGCTGCTCAAGAACATCCATGAACCTGTTTATAGCATTGCCGGGCCGGTTAGGCAAGATGCAGGCAAGCAAAAAGCCTGCCTGCGCGGCGGCAAGCCCGCCCCGGAACGGGGAAATCCTCGTGCCGGGACAGGCTGCGGGACCTGGAGCGCTTGCCGCTGGAAAGGCGGGGACACGAAACGGCGGCACAGCGCCGCCCGGCCCGACGTGAGCGAAAAAACCGCGTTCCCCGCAAAACGGCAGGCCGTGGGAACGGAACGCAAAGCGTTCCCAGCGGAAAAGGCGCTATTGGACGTAGTTGGGGATATTGATGAAGACCTCACGGGTGAAGGTGACCACCCGCTCCATGATCCACGGCAGCGCCAGCAAAAGCGCGATGAACATGCTGATGATCTTGGGGATGAAGCTCAGGGTCGTTTCCTGGATCTGCGTGGCCGCCTGGATGATGCTCACCACCACCCCGACGCCAAGCCCCACCGCCAGCATGGGCAGCGCCATCATGAGGCAGAGCTCGATGGCCTGCCTGCCGAAACCGATGACAAAATCCGTCGTCATGCCTGCCCTCCCGTCATAAGAGGAAGCTGTTGACCAGCGAGCCCACCAGCAGGTTCCAGCCGTCCACCATCACGAAGAGCAGCAGCTTGAACGGCATGGAGACCATCATGGGCGGCAGCATCATCATACCCATAGCCAGCAGCACGCTGGAGATGACCATGTCCAGCACGAGGAAGGGGATATAGATGAGGAAGCCGATGGTGAAAGCCGTCTTGAGTTCGCTGATGACGAAGGCGGCGGCAAGCATCATGGTGGGCACTTCATTCTTGTTCTTGGGCGCTTCCATGCCCGAAATGGCGTAAAAGACCGAGATGTCCTTCTCGCGGGTGTGCTTGAACATGAAGACGCGCAGCGGTTCCTGCGCCCTGTCCAGCGCGACCTTGTAGTCGATCTGCTCCTGAAGGTAGGGCTGCAGGGCCTCGTCGTTGATGCGCTTGCCCACCGGGAACATGATGACCACCGTCATGAACACCGCCAGGCTGGCCAGCACCTGGGTGGGCGGCAGCTGCTGCACGCCCATGGCCTGCCGCAGGAAGCTGAAGACGATGATGATGCGCGTGAAGCTGGTGACCGTGAGCATGATGGAGGGCGCCACGGAAAGGACAGTCAAGAGGAAGAGGATCTCCAGAAGGACGGAGACCTTGCTCGGTTCGGTCGCTCCGCCGGAGAGGGTGAGCTGCATGCTGGGCAGGGTAAGATCCTGCGCGGCCCCCACCTGCTCAGGGACGAGAACCGTCAGCGCCAGCGCCGTGAGCAGAAGCGGCAACGCTCTGCTCCAGGAGGTGCTGAAAATCCTGACAAGGCGTTTCATGGTCTAGGCTTTCCTCCGTCAGCAGGCAGATCTGCTGTTCGGTCACGGCGAGCAGCAGCCTGCGATTCATGAAGCGTACCACCATGAGTCCCTTGCGCGGGCCCAGGGGCATCTGCGCTTCCATCATGAGCGCGTCACGCGGCAGCGTGCCGGGGCGCGGGATGAAATTGAAGCGGCCGTAGCGGCGCAGCAGCCACACCCCGACCCAGAGCACGCCCAGCAGCAGGCACAGGATGGCCAGAGCCTGCACATAGCTGCCCCAGGAGAACATGGGCTGCCCCAGCGTATTCGCCGCCGGGGCGGCTCCGTCAGCGGCCAAGGCGGCCGGAGAGGATACTCCGGCCGCCCAGATCCCTGCACATGCCGCCGCCAGGATGGGCAGGCAGCGTTGAAGGCGACTAGCCAAGCTGCTTTACCCGTTCGATGGGGCTGATGATGTCCGTCAGACGGACGCCGAATTTTTCGTTGATGACCACGGCTTCCCCGCGGGCCACCAGTTTGCCGTTCACAAAGACTTCCAGCGGTTCGCCGGCCAGCTTGTTCAGCTCCACCACGGAGCCCTGACCCAGCTGCAGCAGCTCATTGATGAGCAGGCGGGTGCGGCCCAGTTCGGCGGAGACATCCAGCGGGATGTCCAGGATGAAGTCCAGTTCGCGTTTGAGCTTCTGGTCGTGCGGCTGGCGGGCCGCCTCCGTCATGTCCTTGAACTGCGCGTCCGTAGCCTGTTCGGAAAAGCTCGACAACCTGTCCGAACCGCTGTTTTTTTCGTCATTGGCAAGGGACTCGGCCCATTCCGAGGCCAGCGCTTCATCCTCGCCGCCTGCGGGCGCGGAAGCATCCCCTCCGAGGTCAACGTCGGCGAGCAGGTCGTCCGCTCCTCCGCTCCCATCCAGCTGGGCCGCCCACTGTGCGGCCATATCGTCCTGATCGTCCTGCGCCATGCTCACATCCTCGTTTCAGGCGTGGGGAAGCTATTCCACCACGAAGTTGGTAAAGTAGACACGAATGACCCGCGGCGCGCCCAGGATCTGGTTGAGCCGCGCGGCGATCTCATGCTTGAGCGACACCTTGCCCTCCGGCGTGGAGATCTCGCCGTAGGTCTTCCCGGCCAGCAGCATGATGATGGTGTCGTTGATGCGGGCGCTCTGCGCCTTGAGTTCCTTCGACACGTCGCTGTTGACCTCGATCTCCATGCCGACGGTGAGATAACGCCGTCCGCTGGGATCGGTCAGGTTGACCCGGATGGGCTGCAGCGGCAGGACGATGCCCGTGCTGCGCACCGCTTCCGGCTGCGGCTCGATGCGGGCGGAACCAGCCCCGGAAGCCGCCGCGGCAGGGGCCTGCCCCGCCGTCGTGCCGGTTGCTGCGGCGGGCTGTCCCGCTGCCGGCGCTGAACCGGCTTCCGCCGGCGCGGCCGCGGCCGCCGGATTTTCCGGCGTCGCGCCGTCAGGCGTACGCAGGAAGAGCCACCAATAGGCCGCGCCACCCGCAGCGCTCAGCGTGATGAGCAGTATCGCCAAAAATATGACGATTCGTTTGGCGCGGGACTTCTTCTTTGGGGTGTCTGCCGCAGCTCCCGGAGGAAGGGCCTGCGATTCCTTGCTGCCGTCTTTGGCTGCCATAGCTGCTCCTTGCCGTTGGCGGTATCCCGAAACATGTTCCCGGCGGCAGGCCACATACGCTGCCACCGTACCGTCGCATCATGGATCCGCGTAAGCTATTGCAATAACCGCGCCACGCTAGACTTTTGGCGGTCGCGGACCAAAAATATCCGTCCCGATGCGGACGATGGTCGAACCTTCGGCCACGGCCGCCGGGAAATCGCCGGACATGCCCATGGACAGATGCGGCAATGCCAGCCCGGTGCGCGTCCGCAGCTCTTCGCGCAGGTGACGCAGACGCGCGAAATACGGGCGCGCGGCGTCCCCGGCGTCAAAGACCGGCGGCAGGCACATGAGGCCCTGCACATCCAGGTGCGGGCACTGCTCCAGAACATAATCGGCAAGTTCCGGCAAATCTTCAGCCATGATGCCGGATTTTTGCGGCTCGGCCCCCACATTGATCTCAAAAAGCACCGGCTGCCGGGCGTCCAGCGCGGCGAGGCGCTTTTCCAGCCCGTCAGCGAGCTTGCGGGAATCCAGCGTGTGCAGCAGGGCAAAAGCCCCGGCCACCAGCGGCGCCTTGCGGCTCTGCACGTGGCCGATCATGTGCCAGCGGATATGGGCACAGGCCGGGTCGGCAGCCAGGTCCTGCCGCTTCTGCAGGGCCTCCTGCACGTAGTTCTCGCCAAAATCCACCTGGCCGGCCGCGGCCACGCGGGCCACGTCTTCCGCCGCGTGCAGCTTGGAGACGGCCACCAGGGTCACCTCCTCCCGCTTGCGGCCGGCGGCGCTCACCGCCTTGTCCAGCCGTTCCAGCACAGACGCATAACGTGCGCATACATCCATTTTACAGCACCTCCGCGACGCGGGTCATCTCCTGCACGAAGGCCGGGTCTTCGGTCCAGTTCTCCCGCACCTTGACCCAGAGCTCGAGATGCACCTTGCCGCCCAGCAGTTCCTGGATATCCTTGCGGGCCTCCATGCCCACCTGCTTGAGCACCTTGCCGCCCTTGCCGATGACCATCCCCTTGTGCATGGGGCGGGCTACATAGATGACCGCGTGGATGACGGTCTGCCCTCTTTGCTCGTCCTCTTCCCAGTGCTCCACCTCCACGGCGATGCAGTAGGGGACCTCCTGCCGCAGCTGGAGGAAGAGCTTCTCGCGGATGATCTCCGCCGCCATGAAGCGCACCGGGGCCGTGGAGATCTGGTCGTCGGGGAACTGGGCCTCGCCTTCGGGCAGGCGCGAACGGATCAGCTCCATCAGGGCGGGCAGACCGTCCTTCATGAGGGCCGATACCGGAAAGATCTCCGCCGAGGGCCACATCTCGCTCAGACGGGTCAGCAGGGGCAGCATGCGGCTCTTGTCCGCGAAGAGGTCCACCTTGTTGACCACCACGATCATGGGGCGCGTCTCGCTGGCCAGCGCTTCGGCCACCGGGGCGAGGTCGCGCTCCAGGTAGTCGGGATGGCGGATGTACAGGTGGCTGTCCAGCACGGGCATGATGACGTCGGCCTGATTGAGGCTCTGCCACACGGCCTGGAGCATGGCCTTGCTCAGCCGCCCCCGCACCTGCGAAAGGCCCGGCGTATCCATGAAGACGGTCTGCGCCGTTTCGTCGGTATGGATGCCCACGATCTGGTTCCGCGTGGTTTGCGGCTTGGGCGTCACGATGGTGACTTTTTGCCCCAGCAGCGCATTGAGCAGCGTGGACTTGCCCGCATTGGGCGGCCCCATGAGCGCCACCCAGCCGCAGCGATAGCTTTGCGCGGTCATTTGATGCCTCATTTTTCGTTAACGGGAATGATGCCTATGTCTTCCACAACACGCGCCCGCGGTCAAGTCCGCCCGCCGGGCGCGCCGCCGGGGGAGCGCCCCCGGTCGGGAGGAAAAAGGGGGAAGCGGCAGGAGCGTTTTGCCGTTGAAAAAGGGAAAACCCGCGGCGACACTGCGCCGCCCGGCCCGAACCAGGCGGAAAAGCCGCATCTTTCCCGCGAAACGCCCTACCGTATGGTTTGGGACGTAACGCCCTCCCAACAATAAATGCTCAAGGGGCGTCCGCCCTGCATGGCAGACGCCCCTCCCGTCATCCGGCCCGCTGCGGGGCAGCCGATCCGAATGGTCTACTTGTGCGCCGGCAGCACCGCGCCGGCATACTTCTTCTTCATGAAGGCGGCCAGCTCGGGGCTGGTCAGCGCCTTGTAAAGGGCGACGAGTTCGGGGCGCTGTTCGTCGCCGGCCCGCACGGCCAGGATATTGGCGTAGGTGGCGGCGGCCACGGAATCGGCGGCCTCCACGGCCAGGGCGTCGGCCACCTTCAGGCCGCCCAGGATGGCGTAGTTGCCGTTGATGATGGCCACATCCACGTCAGGCAGGGCGCGCACGAGCTGGGCCGCCTCGATTTCCTCGATCTTGAGCTTCTTGGGATTTTCGGCGATGTCGCGGCGGGTGGCGGCCAGACCGGCGTCCTTCTTCAGCTTGATGAGGCCCTCGGCTTCCATGAGCAGCAGAGCGCGGCCCTCGTTGGTGGCGTCATTGGGCACGGCCACCATGGCCCCTTCCTTCAGGTCCTTGAGGCTCTTGCACTTGCCCGCGTAAATGCCGAACGGCTCATAGTGCACGCCGCCCATGCTCACCAGCTTGGTGCCCTTCTGGGCATTGAAATCATCCAGATAGGGCTTGTGCTGGAAGTAGTTGGCGTCCAGCTCCTTGCTGTCCAGCGCCACATTGGGCTGCACGTAGTCGGAATATTCCACCACCTTAAGGGTGTAGCCGTCCTTCTTGAGGAGCTTGGCGGCTTCGGCCAGGATCTCGGCATGGGGCGTGGGCGAAGCGCCCACCACGATGGTATTGCCCGCATGGGCGGAAAGGGGCAGCAGCAGGGCCGCCAGCGCCAGGAACAGTTTTTTCATGGCTGTGTCTCCCACAGGCTAAAGGGTGTCACGCGGCCGCTCAGGAGCCGCGCTTGTCGCTGCGTCGGGTGGCCCAGTTGCCGAAGCTCTGGAAGGCCTGGACGATGATGATGAGCAGCACCACGGTCATGACCATGATGTCGGTCTGGTAGCGGTTGTAGCCGTACATGATGGCCAGCTTGCCCAGACCGCCGCCGCCCACCGCGCCGGACATGGCCGAATACCCCAGGATGGTGATGGCCGACACGGCGCTGCCGTTGATGAGCGAGGGCAGCGCCTCCGGCAGCAGCACCTTGCTGATGATCTGCCAGGTGGACGCGCCCATGCTCTGGGCCGCCTCCACCACGCCGCCGTCCACCTCCAGCAGGGAGGATTCCACCAGCCGGGCCACAAAGGGCGCGGCCGCCAGCACCAGCGGCACCACGGTGGCGTTGTTGCCTATGGTGGTGCCCACCAAAAAGCGGGTGAAGGGGATGACTGCGATCATGAGGATGAGGAAGGGGAAGGAGCGGGTCAGGTTGACCACCACGTCCAGCACCCCGTAGACGAGGGCATTGGGCCGGATGCCGTCCTTGCGGCAGATGACCAGCACCACCCCCATGACCAGGCCGAAGACATAGGAAAAGAAGGTGGCCACCAGCGTCATGTAGAGGGTGTCCCACACGCCCACAAGCAGCATCTCGACGGTTTGCTGATCAATCATTGCGCATCTCCTCCAGATGGATGTCGTGGGCGCGGGCGTACGCCATGATGCGGGTACGCGAAGCTTCGCGCTCGGGCAGCTGCAGGACCATCTGACCGAAGGCCACGCCGTTGATGTCGCGCGTGTCGGCGTACATGATGTTCACCGGGCAGCCGCATTCCAGCACCATATTGGCGATGACGGGCTCAAAGGAGGAGCGCCCGTTGAAGATGAGCCGGTACATGTGCTCGCCCGGCAGCTTCTGCAGGGCTTCCGGCAGGACGAGCCGCCGGGCGGCCTCGGTCTGCGGATGGAAGAAGACCTCCTCCACCAGCCCCTGCTCCTCGATGACGCCCCGGCTGATGATGGCCACATGGCTGCATATCTTCTCGATGACGCTCATCTCGTGGGTGATGACCACGGCGGTGATGCCCAGCTGGGCGTTGATGTCCTTGATGAGGGCCAGGATGGAGTCCGTGGTGGCGGGGTCAAGGGCCGAGGTGGCCTCGTCGCAAAGGAGCACGCGCGGATTGGTGGCCAGGGCGCGGGCGATGGCCACGCGCTGCTTCTGCCCCCCGGAAAGCTGCGACGGATACGACTCCATGCGGTTGGCAAGGCCCACCAGATCCAGCAGCTCCTCCGCGCGCTTGCGGGCCTCCGCGCGCGGCGTCCCCACAAGCTCCAGCGGAAAGCAGACGTTTTGCAGCGCCGTGCGCTGCATGAGCAGGTTGAACTGCTGGAAGATCATGCCCATGGAACGGCGGGCCGCCCGCAGCTCCGCCTCCGGCAGCCGGCAAAGGTCCTTGCCGTCAAAGATCACGCTGCCGCCCGTGGGGCGCTCCAGCATGTTGATGCAGCGCACCAGCGTGGACTTGCCCGCTCCGCTCTGCCCGATGATGCCGAAGATATCGCCCTTGCCGATCGCAAGGTCGATGCCGCGCAGGGCATAGACTTGCGCATTCTTGCCGGAAAAACGTTTCTCCAGCCCGACTATCTGAATGACTGGCTCATCGGCCATAGCACCTCCCCGCGCGCGGCTCGTCCCCATCCGCCTGCGCTTCCCAAGCGGCAGTACGGCAAAAACTGCGCCGCGTCCCGCCCGGCAGGCAGGATACGGACGGTCGCCCTTGCGCCCGCCCGGTACGCTTCCTTTCAAAGTGCAACCGCTCTAGCATATTTTCCGCCGGGCGCAAAGGGGAGCCCCCCGGCCCAGCCCGGCGGCGCCCAGGAACGGCAAACGGGAGGGCCGCCCCGCAGGGCCTCCCTCCCGCCATATGGCGTGAAACGCGACGCGTTTACACGGAAAAAGGCTCTATTGGTTCGCGCCGCAGCAGCGCTTGTATTTCTTGCCGCTGCCGCAGGGGCAGAGATCGTTGCGCCCCACCTGCTGCCGCGCGCGGGCGGGCCGGGCCTTGGGCGGCTCCACCTCGCTGCCGCCGGAGTAGGAAAGGTTCTGCTCCTCTTCCTTGTGATGCAGGGGCGGTTCCTCTTCGCGGCTCTCCGGCTGCACGTGGACCCGCGTCAGGGTGCGGAACACGCCCTCGCGGATCTGGAAGAGCATGTTCTGGAAGATCTCGAAGCCCTCGCGCTTGTACTCCAGCTTGGGATCCTTCTGTCCGTAGCCGCGCAGGCCGATGCCGTCCCGCAGGGCGTCCATGTTGCGCAGATGCTCCTTCCAGCAGCGGTCGAGCTCTTCCAGCAGGAAGTAACGCAGGATGGGCTGGTACATGGACTGCGCCTCTTCCCGCAGCTGGCCGAAGATCTCGTGGATCTTCTCCTCACAGACCTCGCGCTCCGGCAGGGGCGTGCCCGGCTCCATGACCCGGCCGAGGTTGAAGATGTCCGCCAGGCGGGCCATGACCGTCTGCCGCGCCTCGTCCATCTGGTCGGCGGGCACCCGGTCGAGCTGCCCGTAGGCGTCGTCCAGCACGTCGCTGCGGAATTCGGCCACCACGGGCTCCATGTCCGCCTCGGTCATGATGTCACGCCGCAGGCTGTAGATGACCTCGCGCTGCTGGTTCATGACGTTGTCGTAATCCAGCAGGGTCTTGCGGATCTCGAAATGATGCGCTTCCACGCGCTTCTGCGCGCCTTCCACGGCGCGGGTGACCATGCGGTTCTCGATGGCTTCGCCGTCCTTGAGGCCCAGCCTTTCCATGAGCCCGGCGATGCGGTCGGAACCGAAAAGCCGCATGAGGTCGTCTTCCAGCGAGAGGTAGAAGCGGGACGAGCCCGGATCGCCCTGACGCCCCGAACGGCCGCGCAGCTGGTTGTCGATGCGGCGGCTCTCGTGCCGTTCGGTGCCGAGGATATGCAGGCCGCCCAGCTCGCGCACGCCCTCGCCGAGGATGATGTCCGTACCGCGGCCGGCCATGTTGGTGGCGATGGTCACCTTGCCCTTCTGCCCGGCCTGGGCCACGATCTCGGCTTCCCGCTCATGCTGCTTGGCGTTGAGCACGTTGTGCGGGATGCCCATGCGCTTGAGGTGCGCGGAGAGCATCTCCGAGGTCTCGATGGAGATGGTGCCCACCAGCACGGGCTGCCCCGTCTTGTGCAGCTCGCGGATGGATTCGAGGATGGCCTCGTACTTCTCCTTGCGGCTGCGATAGATGAGGTCGGGATAATCCTTGCGGATCATGGGCCGGTTGGGCGGGATGGAGACCACTTCCAGACCGTAGATCTGCTGGAATTCCACGGCTTCGGTGTCCGCCGTGCCGGTCATGCCCGACAGTTTGTCGTACAGACGGAAATAGTTCTGGAAGGTGATGGCGGCCAGCGTCTGGTTCTCGGCGGCCACGGTGACGCCTTCCTTGGCTTCCAGCGCCTGGTGCAGGCCGTCGGAGTAGCGGCGGCCCTCCATGGGACGGCCGGTGAATTCGTCCACGATGACCACCTGGCCGTCCACCACCATATAGTCCTTGTCGCGCTTGAAGATGTGATGCGCCTTGAGGGACTGGAGGATGCCGTGCTGGGCCGTGACGTTGACCGGATCGAAGAGGTTGTCCAGCTTGAGGAGCTCTTCGCAGCGGATGACGCCCTCTTCGGTGAGCATGGCGGTGCGGGCCTTCTCGTCCACGGTGTAGTGTTCCGGGCCGAGCTGGCGCACCACCCCGTCCATGATGCGGTAGGCGCTCACGTCCTCGTCCGAGGGGCCGGAGATGATGAGCGGCGTACGGGCCTCGTCGATGAGGATGGAGTCCACTTCGTCCACGATGGCGAAGCTGTGCCCGCGCTGCACGAGCTGTTCGGCATAGAACTTCATGTTGTCGCGCAGATAGTCGAAGCCGAACTCGTTGTTGGTGCCGTAGGTGATGTCCGCGGCGTAGGCGGCCTTGCGCTCCTCGTCGTCCAGACCGTGGACGATGATGCCCGTGGTCAGGCCGAGGAAACCGTAGAGCTTGCCCATCCACTCGGCGTCGCGCCGGGCGAGGTAGTCGTTGACCGTCACCACATGCACGCCCTTGCCGGACAGCGCATTGAGGGCCACGGGCAGGGTCGCCACAAGGGTCTTGCCTTCGCCGGTCTTCATCTCGGCGATCTTGCCCTTGTGCAGCACCATGCCGCCGATGAGCTGCACGTCATAATGGCGCATGCCCAGCACGCGGCGCGAGGCCTCCCGCACCAGGGCGAAGACCTCCGGCAAAAGCTCGTCCAGCGTCTTTTCCCCGTCCTGCACGGCCTGCCGGTACTCGCCCATGCGACGGGCGAAATCCTCGTCCGCCAGGGCCTGCATATCGGGTTCAAGCGCATTGATGCGCGCCACCAGCGGACGCAGGCGCCGCAGATAGCGCTCGTTCTTGCTGCCGAAGATCTTCTTGAAGATATATCCGAACATCGGGACTCCTGGGAAGCCCGGCCGCATGCCTGCGGCCGAAAGGGAATGGGTTCACGGAGAGGGGGGCATGCCCCGGCCTGTCCCCATAGTATAGGCAGGCTTTGCCGTTTGGCAATGCCGTAAATCTTTGCAGAAAAAGGAAAGCGGCGCTAATGTCCCTCCCCGCCGTGCCGATAAGAGGAAAGGAACTGACGGGTTGCGGCCATCCGGATCAAGCGGGCGGCAGCTCTTCCTTGATGACGGCCTCGGCCTTGATGCGGTCCAGCAATTCCGCGAAAACGGCTTTCACGTTCTCGCGGATGTCGCCGGCCACCACGAGGAAGAGCAGATCGTCCCCCGGCCGGAGTTCGCCTTCGGCGGCTTCCGCCAGGATGGCGAAGATGCCCGGGCGGGCCTCCATCTCGCGGCGGATGGCCTCCATCCGTTCGCGGTCGGGCCGGACGATGACCCGCCCGACGGCCGCATGTTCCTTGCGGGACCAGCCCCGCACGACGCCGTTGTGCACCAGCATCATGCCTACATGATCGCTGAAGCCGGGGCGCTGTTTCAGTTCCTGGAGCGTTTTGGTGATGTCCATAAGTCGAGCTCTCCTGTTGCGCGCATGACATATGCGCTGACGCAGCAGTCTACATGTATCGCCGCCCGGCATAAAGGATTTTTTCATGGCCAATCTGTCGCAGCTTCTCAATCGTCTGCCCGATATCCCCGTGGTCCGCATGAGCACCATGGGGCATGCCGTATGGGTGTGCTGGCAAAAGACCCCGCCTGCGGCCGTCAATCAGACGCTGCTCAACTACGGCGGCATGCTGCTGACCGAAGAGGGCGATCAGGCGCTGTGGTTCTTCTTTACCGACGACGCCTTCCTGGCGCTGGCGCGCCTTTCCGTCTGGGGCAACTTCAACGAGCTGGCCGTCGCCATCGAGATCTTCCCAGGCCGTCTGCAATTCGGCGCGCGCCGGGAGATGAACCTCTGGGTGGACGGCAAGCTGGCCGCCCAGTCCATGATGGTGCGCGAGAACCTGGAAGTCTGGGTGCACCCCAAGAGCCGCGAGGGCAAGAACACCCTGCCCGGCATCGACTTTGAGAAGACCGCGCCCCGTCAGGGCATCGCCCAGCTGGACTGGGCCCTGCTCAAGGCGGACGTGCGCATGCCCTACACGTCCACCCAGTCGTGGTTCGCCATCCTGCACCCGCTGGGCAGCCCGCTGGACAAGGAATACCAGACCGGCTGGCCCGCCATGTTCGAACGGCTGGAAAGCCTCTTCCAGGAACACAAGATGCGCTTCATCGTCCACGAGACCTTCGTCATGGTCGCCGTGGAGAACCTGCTCATGCTGCGCACCTTCCTGCGGGACTACCTCCAGACCTTCGACCGCGAAAGCGACCAGAAAGCCCCCTGCTGGCCCTGCGTCTGCGTGGTGACGGACCGCAAGAACTTCAACTTCAACAACGATCTGCCCAAGAAAGTCGGCCTGAAGTGGGACAGCCTCATGCCCGACTTTCCCTACCTGAGCTACCGCAACGCCTACCTGCTGGGCGAGGGCTTCACCATCCGCGACATCGCCTTCTCCGGCGACCAGTCGAGCATCGACAGCTGGTGCAACATCATCCTCGATGAGAACAGCGTCAGCCACCGCTCCATCCCACTGCTCATGGCCGGGCATCTGGCTTCCAGCGGCGCGGGCGACACCGGCTGCTTCTACTGCGGCATACGCACCCACACCGCCGCTCAGTGTCCCACCCGCACCTACGCCCCCAGCCGTCCCCAGATCTGGGACGAGCTGGCCGCGCTGGACCTGGACACCATCAATGAGGGCTTCCGCCAGATCGAACACGTGCTGGTCGCCAAGGGCCTCAACGGCTACGGCGAACTGCTGAACACCCCCGGCCCCACCGCCACCCTCCTGCAGGCGGTGCTCGACCTCAACGGGGCCGGCCAGCTGCGCAACGTGCCCCGGCAGTGGCTCTACCGCATGCGGGACGCGGACGAGAACGAAAACGTCCAGCGGGATGACAGCCCGGCCTGGGATTTCCTCGACAAGCTGGCCCAGACCCCGCCGGAAGGCCTCCTTTCGCTGGAAAAGGCCATCAACGAGTCCATCACCCGGCATTCGCGCGACCCGCGCCTGCGGACGGTGCTGGGCTTTTTGCAGGTGGAGCGCGGCGACTACGCCCATGCGCCGCAGTCCTTCCGGGAAGCGGCCAGCCTCACCCCCTCGCCCGCGCTGCAGGCCTGGAACGAATATCTGCAGGGCCGCCTGCACGAAGAGCTCGGCCATTACGCCCAGGCCCTCGAACAATACGCTCAGGTGCTGCGCCTCATGCCCCAGTGGCATGACCTGCGCTACCGGGAGATCGTCTGCAAGGTGAAGATGGGCTTCGGCGAGCAGGTGCTCGATCAGATCGCCAAGCTGGTCAAGGAAGAGCCCGCCTTCTTCAACCGCATCCTCATCGACCCGGCCCTGGAACGCGGACGCCTGCTCATCCTCTCCTCGCTCTATGACCTCTGGGATGCCGCCCTCAGCCGCGCGCTGGACGAGACCGGACGCATCAACGAGATGGAAGAACGCCTCGGCCAGTGGTTCGAGGAGGATCACCCCGTCCACATCAAGCTCGGCAAGCGCATCGCTCAGCTCAAGCACATGAGCGAGGTCAAGAACTATACCGCCTTCCTGCGCGTGGTCGAAGAGACGCCGCCTCTGGAAAAGGAACTCGACGAGTGCATCCAGCACGAGGTGGACGACCTGCGCGAACGCTACAAGGGCTACCTGGAACGCCTGCAGGAAGTGCGCGACGAAGCCTCGTGGTTCCCCTTCCCCTCCGCGCTCAAGGAATTCAGTCAGGAATTCAACGAATGCGCGGGCATCATCAACTGGGCCTTTGCCTGCAACTTCAACGACGCCGCCACCTTCAAACGCGCCCAGTCCACCACGCCGCGCCTCAATCAGCTGCTGCGGGACCTGCGCAAACGCCTGAAGTTCCTGCGCATGGTGCGTGACGTGACCCTGTTCGTCATGACCATGGGCAAGACCTTCCTCTGGGTCGAACTGGCGGGCCTGCTGTTCTGCTTCCTGGGCGTGCCCGCCGTGGTGCTCTGGGGCCAGAATTTCTATATGGGCTGGCTGCGCGACCTCATCGGAGAGAACCAGTGGGGCATCCAGAAGGTCCTGGTCTTCATCGTCTCGGTCATCGCCCTGGGCATCGCCGCCCTGCGCTCCACCCTGGTCTTTGACTCCAAGCGGGAAAAGCTCCTCAACGAAGCCCGCGAACAACGCGAAAAGGCCCAGCAGATGCGCCTGGACCGCATCCGCCGCCAGCGCCAGATGGAAGCGGAGAACGCCCGACGCATGCAGGAGGCCGAAGCCGAACGCCAGCGTCAGGAAGAACTGCGCCGCCGCATGGAAGACAACTAAAAACCGCTCCACCGCCTGCCTCTCCGGCAGGCGGTTTTTTTATGTCGCGCGACGCATCCTCTTGTTTTGCCTCGTCGGCGGCATGGGATCAAAGTCTTTTCCAAGTTTTTCACTCGGAAAAGGCTTGACTTTCTTTTTAGGAATGGTTACTAATGAACCAACAAGGAGGCACACCATGTCGAGCCTGAAGGATTTTGCCTTATACGATATATCGTGGAACCTTTCCCCTGAGCATGCCGTGACCATGTATCTGGAATGGGGCAACAACGACTGGCACGCGGAATACCCGCCGGTGCGTTCCAAGGAAGACGTGTCCTACTACTTCGTGGTGGACAACTGGGGTGAAAAACCCGTAGTGCGCCTTGTGCGCCGCAACTCCGAAAATGCGGAAGACCTGCTTTCCGTCCCGCTGCCCGACTCGCTCCTGGAAGATTTCCACGCTGTGCACGGTACCTGTCGCGGCATCAGCGAACCCACGCCCGCCATCAAGAACTGGCTGCGGCACGAAATGGGCCAATAACCTCCCGGCGGCCCCCCACTTATCCGCCGGAGTCTCATACCCTCCCACTCCTCGCGGCATGACGCATGCCGTTGCATCACACCATCTGCCTCGCGAAAAGGGCTCGCCGAGGGGCGAGCCCTTTTCCTTATCAGAGCCCCAGACGACACGACAGGCACAGCGCAGCTCTTCGGACGGCCCGCTTTTCCCACATGAACGAAAAGAATCGCTTTTCCTAGTGAGCAGCCTGCGCTTTTGCTAGGGTCAGCCCCCCTGAGCGCACTGGCTGCGAAAACGTCTTCTGGTCAGGCTGCGATCCAGCCCACGACCTGTCGCATGCTCTTTTTCCGCTCACTTTTGGCCGGGCGGCGCTGTGCCGCCTCTTCACGGTTTGCCCTTTTCATGGGCAAAAGCACTCTCCACAGGAGGCATATCTCATCCATGAATCCGCATGACTCCCGCACCGAGCGGCAGCGCTGGAAAACGACGGCACTGTCGGCTTTGTGCGCCGTCCTCCTCGGCGGCGTCACGCTGCTCTCCCCCCTGCAGGCCGCTACCGTGCAGGCCAGTGAAGAGCGCATCGTGAACAAGCCGGACGGCTCTCCGCTTTTCGCGCTGCATTTCTTTGATCTGGGGGAACGCTACGAGGACTACGAGGATCCGGACGTACCGGGCTACTCCCCCTGGCAGCTCAGTGGCGCCCAAAAAGATGCCGTCACCAGAGCCGCCGCCCTCTGGGCGGAAGTGCTCGGCCCCGACAGCCGCAACAGCGCCCCCATCCCCATCACTATCGGGACGTATCTCGTCCAGAATGCCGACGCCTCGAGCGAGCCCAACGGCGCCCCCGGCGCGGGGGACGCCATTTTCCCCACAGGCGTGCAGGACGCCATCATCAACGGGATCACCCCAGACTCGCCGGGACTCATCCATATCGGCACGCTCGACTTCGCCATCCCTGACGGCCTCTCGCCCGTGCCGTCCGTCAGCGGCACGGATCTTGTCGCCGTGCTCTACCATGAGATAGGCCACGCCCTCGGCATATCGTCCCTGGCCCCGGCAAAGGACAGTCAGTACCTGAGCACCTGGGATGTCCACCTCAGAGACCAGTACGGCACCTGGCTCAGGCCGGACGTGACCATCGCCAAGGAGGGCGAGGGCACGCCGGGCACGGACTTCATCGTGGGAGACGGCGCGCAAAGCGGCGTCACCTTCCAGGGCGAACATGTGGCGGAAGTCATGGGGGCCGGTGAAGGCCTGCCCGTCAACGGCTATGAAGATGACGATGCGGAACTCTCGCACATCGAGCTTGAACACAGCCTGAGGAGCCACCAGAATTACCGCAACTACACCACCTTCATGGAGGCGGAGCTGGCCGCCCTGCAGGATATGGGCTACTCCCTCGACCGCCGGAACTTCTTCGGCTTTTCCGTCTACGGCGATGACGGGACCATCATCAACCATAACGCCTACTACGCCCGCAATGCCGCCGGGGATGCCTACCTGACGGGACAAAGCAATACGGCCACCCTGGGCGTGGGCCTGCACATCTACGGCAAACGGAATGACGTGACGCAGGCCGCCGACCTGCTGGCCGACGGCGTCGCCGGGACCGGCATACGCATGGACGGCAGCGAGAACACCCTGCGCATAGCCTCCGGGGTGCGCGTCAGCGCCAACGGCGACGGCGGCACCGGCCTGCTGGTGGCCTACGGCAAGGAACAGAACATCATCAGCAGCGGGGCCATCGAGGCCCTCGGCGCGGGCGGTGTGGCGGCCCGCTTCGACTTCGGACACAATCTGCTGGGCGATGCCACGGAATACCGCGGCTCCTGGATCTGGTCGGTGGACGGGCAGCCGGAGTCCATCGCCGGCAGCGGCAACCTTGATGACAGCGGCCTGCCCCTCAATCTCGACGGGGCGCTGGTCTCGACCTTCGACGTGAGCGGCAGTCTGAGCGGCAGCGCGGCCGCCATCTACATTGCCGAGAATGCCCTCGTCAGCAAGATCAATGTGCTTTCCGGGGCGTCCATCAACGGCGACATCATTTCCGACTGGGATCCCGAAAACCCCGACCTCCAGTATGCCGGCCCCACCACCGACCTGCACACCGCACTGACCTTCGGTCTTGCGCCGCAGGCTGACGGCAGCGCCGGCAGCACTCCGGATGCCGCCTTTGCCATGACCCTCAACGGAGGCGTCTACGGTGCGGAAAGCATCGACATGACCCTCAGCGGGGGCCGCCTTGCCGTCACCGGGCCGCTTGCCGTCTACAGCCTTGCCAACTCCGGCTATCTGGCCCTCGGCGGCATGACGGCGTCCGGCGCTGCTGCCGATGTATCCACCTCCTTCGTCAATGCCCCCGGCGCGACGCTGGAGACCGGCGTCAGGGCCGACGGCAGCGTGGCCGGCGTCAGGGCGGACACGGCCACTCTGGCCGGGGAGTGGAGCCTCCGCCCCCTGCCGGACTTCTACGCCGGCAATGCCGTCATCACCCCGGATGCGCCTGTGCAGGCCGACACCATCAACGGCGGCTTCTCGTCGGTCAGCCTCGTCGCCGGCCAGTCGCCCACGCTGGATTTCCACCTCAGCGCCGCCAGCCCCGACGCGCCTCAACTGCACGTCTCCCGTGCTGCCGATGCCTACAGCCGCTATGCCGCCGGTTCGGGCGCGGCCTCCCTGGGCCGTGCGCTCAGCGGCATCGCTGAAACGGCGCAAGGCGACATGCAGGACCTGCTTGCCGCCATCGACTGGTCGCCCCGCGACGGCAGCGGCGTGCGGCAAGCCCTCGACCAGCTCGGCCCCGAAGCCTACGACGCTTCCGCCCGCGCCTCGCTGGGCCAGCAAAACGAATTCACCACCCTGCTGCTGCGGCGCATGCTGGCGGGCGAACGCGCACGGCAGGCCACGCAGGCCGCTGCCGTCAAGCAGCATATCCCCAACGCGGATCAATGGCAGGCATGGGCCACCCCCTACGGCGCGGCCTCCTGGCAGGGAAGCCACGGCGGCGCGTCCGGCTGGAACAGCGCCGGAGCCGGTCTGCTGGCCGGTATGGACCGCCATTTCGATTCCGGACTGACCCTCGGTTTCCATCTGGCGCTGGCCGCCCGCCGCACCACCATCAACGGCGCGCATGACGCCGCCGCCGACACCCAGTCCGCCCTTGCGGGCCTGCAGGGCCTGCTGGCCCCTGAGCAGTGGGACGGCCTCTACCTCACGGCACAAGCCCGTCTGGGCATGGAGCAGGGAGAGATGGACCGCAACGTCCGCATCGGCGAGACCTACCTCCGTCACAATGAGAGTCGTTGGACGGGCCTCACCGGCAGCGCCATGCTGGGCGGCGGCAAGGACTGGAGCCGGCGATTTGAAAGCGGCTCCCTGAGCGTCGGGCCGCTGGGCTGGCTGGAATACGCCTTTTTGCGCCGTCCCGGCTTCTCGGAGCGGGACGGTCAGGCCAGCCGCCTGCGTGTGGACGACAGCCTGTATGAGTCGCTGCTGCTCTCGCTGGGTGCGCATGCCGGCTGGGATGTCGCGCTGGAAAACGGCTCTACCCTCGGGCTGGATGTCCTTGCCGCCTGGCGGCATGAATTGCTCGACGGGACTTTCCGCACCACGTCGGCTTTCCGAGGGTATGGCAGTCAGGATTTCCGTTCAGCCACTGAACTTGCGGGGCGTGACGCCCTGCTCCTTCAAGGCAGTCTGCGCCTGCATCACACCAGCAACTTCTTTACCCAGATCGAGGCGGGAGGCGAGTTTTTCCGCACGGATGCCGCCGCCGTCAACGCCGGTTTGAGCTTCGGCTGGGAATTCTAGCCGTTGTTGCCTCGATCCATTTGCGTATAAGAGGGAAGGAGCATCTTCCTTTTTGCTTTTGCCGCTGGGCAGCGGCTTCTGCCCGGCATCAGGGCTTGGCCGCCTGCGCGGCGGGCGGCAGGGGATAAGGGGCCTGGGCGGCCCCTTACCCCCTACGATCCCCAACCCCGCCTTGGGGCAGCCATCCCTGACGGGGGAGCGTCTCCCTTCATCCGTCCCCTGCTCCCCTCCCTGACGCGCGTCGTATGGCCTTCGCCCTCCCGCTGTCCCGCGTTCACGCGGGACGAGCGTCCGGGCGGCGTCGGAGCTTCCGCCCCTGCGGGGCGGCGATCTCCTCCGCGCCATGACGCGCTTACGACAGCAAACAGGATAACGGGATGTGCGAAGGGCGGAGGGTGTCGCTGCGGCAACGAGCTGGGACGGAAAACAGCCCCTTCCTGATTCGCCGCAATGACTGACGGACAGCGGGACCGTTCACGAAAAACATCTCTTGTACGACAAAAGTACATCACGGCAGCCACATGGCGTCAGGGAAAAGACTTCTCTCCCGGAGCATTTTGCCTTTGAAAAAGGCAAAAGGCGAGGCGACGGCACAGCGCTGCCCAGTGGAAAATCGCGTTTTCCGCGAAACCACGGGCCGTATGGGTGAGATTCGCTACGTTTCAAACGGAATTCACCGCATGAGATGGGAGCGGAGAAGCCTTTCTCCGCTTTTTTTGCCATGCTGCCGGGGGACTGGCGGTCGGCGGACGGCCTGCCGGGAAGCGTCGCCCTGTCATCGTTCCGGCAAAGTTTTTTGCGGGATGGATGGGGGGTGCGGGGGGAAGGAAGGGGGCTTTTTTGCAAAAAAGCCCCCTT
>DWYJ01000028.1 GCA_019118745.1 Candidatus Desulfovibrio gallistercoris
GAAAATGTGGATTGCTCTGGTAGTCGCGAGAGCGACTACCCGCAACCGAACACACGGAAAAACCACGCTTTTTCCGTAGTGTGAGGGCAGCGTCAGCAGGGAAATTGGACACAATTTCCCTGCGAATCCGCTCTAGGGTCGGCGCTTATCCTGGAAGTGCTGCACGTCCCTGGCATAGGAGAGCATGAAATCTCCCAAATAAAATCGGTAGTCGAACGGGAGACCATGCCGCTTGTGGAAAGCCCGTATGGCCAGCAGATCTTCCTGCGTCGTGACCCGTTCCACCCAGTCCAGCCATGCCTTTGACGGCGCTCTGCGTTTCAGGTCATTTCGCTCTTTTTCAGAAAGCTGCGACCAATAGGGAAGGAATATGTGGTCAGACCAGAATTCTTCCAAGCCCTGCGTGCACCTGAAAATGTCCGGGTCTTTATGGGGAAACAGCTCCCACGGTGCAAAAGGGTCAGGGATGTTTTCGATCTCATGGACAGGGAGGGGGTGCGGCCGTTTCCGGGCAAACAGTTTTTCAACGAGAGCGCGGATGCTGTCCTTTATTGTCATAAATGGGCTCCCTGAACGTTATCCCGCATCGCGATTCCCTGAAAAACCGACTAAGGCGTCGTCGATACCCCCACGCCCCAAACGCCGGACCTTCTCCTCCACCAGTCCGTCAGCGGTCGCCGCCCGGATGGCGGACAGCGGCCGCGCCCCGTCAGGAAAGTTCCTTCCCGCCGGCGGCCAGTTCCCTCACCGATGTAGCGCGCATGTCTTCGCCGTCGAAGATCTCGCAGGCGACATCCGGGCCCTGCTCGGCCAGCCGCCGCAGCAGGGGGGCGTCCATCATGTCCGGCGGCAGTTGCCGCAGAGCCCATGCGGCCATGCCCCGGCAGATGACGTCAGGGTCTTCCAGTCCCCGGCGCAACCACGGGCGAGCCCATTCCGCCAGCGCGGGACGGACCTGCGCCAGCCTGCCTATCCCCCAGAAGCAGGAACGGCGCAACACGTCGTGATCGCAATAATTATCGTCCTTTTCCAGTTCGATGACGTAGGAGATGAGGACGCGGTGGAAGTCCCTGGCCGCCAGTTCCGACGCGCAGCAGGCTTCCGCGAAGGCTTCGGGGATGCCCCAGCCGATATTGCCGGACTCCTCGTTCATATGCCACATGAGGCGGCGCATGATGTTGCGCACGGCTTCGGGCTGCTCGCGCTCCAGTCCGGCCACGACGGCCCCCAGGGCCACGGCGGCCCGGTGCCGCAGGCATGGCGACAGCAGCAGGAAGGAGAGCAGCGGCCCCACGGCGGAAAGGCCCTCTCCGGCGACTTCGGGCAGATGGGCGCGCCAGTCCGGCGCTTCGAGCAGCTGACGAAAACGAGTCTTGGCGTGACGCATACGGGACATGGCTTTTCCTCCTTAAGGCGTTTTCACCCATACGACCTGCAAATACTTTCAATGAATAAAACAAACTACACATGTTCCGCTTGCCTTCAGAGGTGGGGATGCCTCGTGTCCCTGACTCTTCCCCCCAAGCAGGCAGCGAATCGTATCAACAGGCCTTAGAGCTTGCAGAAGAACGTCACCCAGAACGGCACGCTGAAATCAAGGATCATGGCGTGCACGATGGAGACGAACACCCATTGCTGCCCGGCGCAGCGGGTGATGATGGGCAGCGTGGTGTCCATCGTGGAGGCCCCGCCGCAGGAGATGGGCGCCAGCGGACTGATCCAGCGGACGAGCAGCGGTGCGAACAGCAGCGTGATGAGCTCGCGCATGATGTTGGCCATGAGGGCCACGGTACCGAGTTCCGCCCCCTTGTACTGGGTAATGAAGACCGAGGACAGGGAATAGTAGGCGAAGCCCGCGCCCACGGCAAGGCATTCACTCACGCTGTAGACCATGAAGAGGCTCACCAGGGCCGAACCCGCAAAGGTGCCGGCGGCGGTCGCCAGCGGCAGCAGCAGCACACGCGGCCGCAGGGTGCGCAGGATCTCCCCCAGACGCCGGTCATAACCGATGGAAAAGCCCACCAGCAGCATGAGCACATAGAGGACATAGACCGTGGCCTCATGCCCCAGCAGATACTCCGGGACCCAGCCCAGCCAGGCGCAGAGCGCGCCCAGGATGAAACAGCAGATGATGCCGAGACTACCGCCCATGCGGATGCACCTCCTCAGCGGATCGGCCGGACGCCTCCGGCGGGACGGGCGCGTCCTCAAAAGCGGTGGCCATGCCCGAGGCGTCGGCGGCGCTACCGGCGCGCTCTCCGGACATGGCGGCGTGCGCATGGCGGCCCGCCTGCGCTCCGGGGAAGAAGCGGCGGACGAGGAGGACGGCAAGCATGCTCCCTCCCACGCCCGCCAGCGTGAGCGCCAGGGCCCGCCCGCCAAGCAGCGGCAGATTGCCCATGAGGACGGGATCCCCCCCTACGGCCACGCCGAGCACGAAGAGCAGGAGCAGGATGGTGGGCGTGATGGCACGCGGCACCTGCGCCAGCCAGGCGACTTTGCGCAGGCACAGGCCGAGCGCGATGCCCACCAGCATGAGACTAATGGGGATGAACATGACTACCTCGGAAGAAAGGATTGCAGGGCGTTTTGCAGAAAGGCCAGCATCTGGTCGTAACGGGCCGCATCGTCACGCATGAGGTCCACATCGCGCAGGATCCAGACGCGACGCCCGCGGAAGACGCGGTGGCTCAACGGTTCGAGCTTGCCGGGCAGAGCGGCGGCACGGGCGGCAGCGGAACCCATGAGGATGACGCCCCGAGCCTTGAGCGCCTGGAGCCCGGACCAGAATATGCCGGCATCGGCCCGCAGCTCGCCGCCGGCATCCGGCAGGCAGACGGGCCAGAAGGTATGCGTCCCCTGCGGATGGCCGAGATCCTGGAGGAGACGCCGGAAAAACAGGCCGCGCTCGGCCTTGCCGGGTTGGCCGCCGTCGCAGAGGTCGCTGCCCAGGGTCCAGTAGGTCCAGGCCACCAGCCCCGGCCGGGTGCGGGCAAGGCGTTCCTGCCAGGGCGCAGGCCAGAGGGCGGGCGCAAGAGGCCGCCATTCCGCTTCCGCGCGGGCGGCATCCGCCGCGCCGCCGGACGGCGGCAAGGGAGCTTCCCGTCTTGCCTCGGCGGTAGGCGGCCCTTCTGACGAGCGGACGGGCGGACGGCCGGACGGCCGGACAGGCGGCCGGTTCGCGGACGCGGCAGCGGGACGGTACGCTTCGCGGGACGGAGCGGATACGCCGGCTTGAGGCGCGGGGGAGCGCTGGTCCCCCAAACGGGGGGGACGGGCCTCCCCTGCCGCCGGTTCCGCCGTGAGGGAGAGCTCCGGCGGCAGATCCACGGGCGACAACAGGTAGCGCAGGCCCAGCCGCTGCCACGGGGCGGCCAGCGGGCTTACAGACGCAAAAGCCATGAGAGCAGCTCCCAGGCCACATCGGCCTTGGCCTGTTGCGGCCAGATCTCCCCGTGCCCGCTCCTGTCCGTGACGGCCATGCTGTTGGTCGGGCTGCCGAAGCCGCTTCCCTCGCCATTGATGCGGTTGCCCGCCAGCAGGTCGGCGTCCTTGCGGGCGCGCTTGGCGCGGGCCAGCGCCATGAGCGCCTCCATGTCCGGCGCGGTCTCGGCGGCGAAGCCCAATGTCTTCTGGCCGGGCCGCCGCCGGGCGGCAAGGGTGGCGAGGATGTCGGGATTGGCCTGGAAGCGGATGCTGAAACCGTCCTGCGCGCCTTCTTTCTTGAATTTTTCCGGCCCGAACGGTTCGGGCGAGAAATCGGCTACCGCCGCCGTGAAGCAGCCCATATCCATCTCCGGCCAAACGTCCGCCGCCGCCGCGAACATGTCGCGCGCCGTAAGCACGTCCAGACGGCGGATCTCCGGCGGCAGCGCCGGACAGCCGGGCCCGCAGACGGCGGTCACTTCCGCGCCGCGCAGCCAGGCGGCAAGAGCCAGCGCGCCGCCCATCCGGCCGCTGGAAGGGTTGCTCCAGTAGCGGACGCCGTCCCACGGCTCGCGCGTGGGGCCGAGCGTCACCAGCACCCGCCGTCCGGCCATGTCCTGGGGCGACAGGGCCCGCAGAGTATGCCAGAAAAGCTGTTCCACCGGCGCAAGACGGCCCTGCCCCTCATCGCCGCAGGCGGCACGCCCGCAGTCCGGCAGGATCAGCCGCGCGCCGCGCTCCCGCAGCAGGGCCACATTGGCCTGGGTGGCCGGATGCCGCCACATGCGCGGATTCATGGCCGGGGCCAGCAGCAGCGGTCCCTCGAAAGCCAGCGCCTGCGCCGACAGCATGTCCGAGGCCGCGCCCTGCGCCAGCCGGGACAGGGCGTCCGCGCTGGCAGGGGCCACCAGCATGGCCTGGGCGTGCTGGCCCGGCTCCAGATGGGCAAAGGGGTCCTCGCCGGGGGCGAACATCTCCCCGTAGACCGGCATGGCCCCCAGCGCCTCGAAGAGCAGCGGCGTCACGAACTGCCGCGCGCCCGCGCTCAACGTCACGGAGACGTGGACATCCAGCAGGCGCAGCGCCCGCAGCACGTCGGTCATACGGTAGCAGGCCACTGAACCGCAAATGCCCAGATGCAGCCTTTTCCCGGCGAACCGGCGGCTTTGGCTGAAAAGGCAGTCCAGACTCACAGTTCGCGCTCCTGCAGACCGCCGGAAGACGGCGCGCCCCAGCTCTCGGAGGTGCCCACCGGCGGCGCATCGGCGGCGGGCGTCCCGAAGCCGTCCTCGCTGCCGCCGCTCTCGCCGCCCGCGGAGCTGCCGCCGCCCGGCAGACTGAGCATGCTGCCGTCCGGCAGACGGTTGCCCGCGCAGATGGTCACCACGGTCTGCACCGCCTGCGATTCCACCACGACGACGGCCATGCGTTCCCCATTCTCATACACATAGACGCCCTTGCTCGCGCGGCTCTGCTGGAGGCGCAGCTGCCAGCCCGCCGACTGCAGGCTGTTGAACAGGCCCTGCGCGGCCGCCGCGGAGGTCACCTGCCCGAAGGCCACTTCCACGCCCTCGCCGCCGCTGACGCGTGAGTGATCGCTGGAGAGCGCCATGCCCGCGGGGAAGGAGACGCCCAGCAACTGACTTTGCCGGGTGTTCTCGCCGGGGCCGAAAGGATTGTCGATGCCCAGGGAAGCGCAGCCCCCGGTCAGGGCAAGCAGGGCACAAAGGCTCAAGGTGACAAAAAGACGCGGCATGGCTATACTCCTGCGGATGGTGCTCGTTCCCTCCGGGGAACAGCTGGAAACGATAGCCTCTCGCGTCCCCGCTGACAAGACCGCAGCGGCGGCCCGCCCGACTTCCTCGGAGATCACACATGCCCCAGCCTGTTTTTCCGCCCGTGACCGAACAAGACTTCCTGCTCGAATCCTACCGCTTCGACCTGCCGCAGGAGCAGATAGCCCAGTTCCCGCCGGAGACGCGCGGCGCTTCGCGCCTGCTCGTCATGCCGCGCCGGGGAGAGCTCGTCCTTGAGGACCATGCCTTTACGGATCTGCCTGATCTGCTGCCCGAGGGCGCGCTGCTGGTGGCCAACAACTCGCGGGTGCTCCAGGCGCGCCTGCTGGGCACGCGCGGTACGGGCGGCAAGGTGGAGTTCCTGCTGCTGACGCCCCTGCCGCTGGTCATGGAGAACGCCCATCGCCGCAAGGATGCCGAAAACGGCTGGAGCGCCGAGGTCAGCGGCCTCGTGCGCTGCGGCGGCAGCATCAGGGACGGGGAGAGCGTGAGCTTCGGCGCGGGCATCACGGTAACGGTGCTGGAATCCGGCCCCTTCGGGCAACGCCGGGTGCGGCTGGATTGGGAGGGCGACCTTGCGGCGGCCTTTGCGGCCACGGGGCACATCCCCCTGCCGCCCTACATCAAGCGCAGCGACGACAAGGAAGACCTGAGCCGCTACCAGACGGTCTATGCGCGGGAGGACAAGCTCGGTTCCGTGGCCGCCCCCACGGCCGGCCTGCATTTCACGGAAGACCTGCGGCAGCGCCTTGCCGCACGGGGCTTCGGCTGGGCCGAGGTGACGCTCTATGTGGGCTACGGCACCTTCAGCCCCATACGCTGCGAGGATGTGCGCCACCACCGCATGCACCGGGAATACATCGAAGTGCCGGAAAGCACGGTGGAGTCCATCCGCACGGCACAGGCCGAGAAACGGCCCGTCATCGCCGTGGGCACCACGAGCGTCCGGGCCCTGGAAGGCGCGGCGGAGGTCTGCGGCGGGCTCCAGCCCTTTACCGGCTGGACGGACGTTTTCCTCTACCCCGGCCGCCGCTTCCGGGTGGTGGACGGCATGGTGACCAATTTCCACCTGCCGGAGTCCTCGCTGCTGCTGCTCGTCTCCGCCTTTGCCGGACGCGAGCGCATGCTTGCCGCCTACACGGAAGCCGTCCGCCGGGGCTATCGTTTCTTCTCCTACGGGGACGCCATGTTCATCCGTCCCGGCATCTAGGGCCTGTTAACACTATTTGCTGTTTGTTTGGGGGGAAGGGGAACCCCTCCGCCAGCGCGAGAAGGGTTCCCCTTCCCCCCAAGCCCCCCATCCCTTCCCCAGCGCGCTTTTACCAGGGAAGAGTCAGAGACACGAACACCCTCGCCCCAAAGGCAAGCGGGGCGTGTAGAGAGCATTTATTTTATCCGCTGAAATTATTTGTAAAATCTGTGTCAACGCGCCCTAGAATATTTTTAGGTTGAAACGTCTCGCGTTTCAAACCATACGGCCTGACATTTCGCAGAAAAAACGCGGTTTTTCCGCTTGGTTTCAGCCGGGCGGCGCGGGCTCAGAAATCCAGGGAGAAGCGCATGCCCATGCCCACGGCGGAATCCGGTTCCTCGCTGCGGGCAAAATGGCCGCCGTGCTCCTTGTCCTTGACCGTGATCTCCGGTCCCACGGAGATGCTGAGGTCGTCGCTGCGCACGTCGCCGAAGGCGCGCAGGGTATGCCGCGAATTGCCGATGGAGAGGATCTCGTCCGGCTTGCCGGGCGCGGCGGGCGTCTGCGGCCGCCAGACGGAATCGTCCGTATCCAGGCTCATGCCCAGACCGCCCCGGCGGCGGCGTTCCTCATCTTTTTTCTGACGTTCCGCCTCCCGCCTGAGGGAGGCCTCGATGCTGGCGGTATTGCCCACGGCCGGAGCTTTCTGACCGCCGCCCGTGGCACGATGGTGCAGGGTCTCCCCTTCCACGCCATTTTTCCAGAGCGCATCCTCACGGGTGGCGGACTGCCCGAAGGCCCAGGACTCGCCGTGCAGGGAAGCCTTTTTCTTCTTGGCGCGGCGCTTTTGCGGCTGTTTCCGGCTCGTCTGCGCGGCATGCGCCACCCCGCAGGCCGACAAGACCGACAGCGTCCCCGCAGGCCCCGCGCCGCCGGAGGGGCCTGGCGCAAGGAGCAGCAGACACAGGGAAAGGAAGAACAAACAGACGCGCATGCCTTTTAGGTACACGCAAGCCCGCCGCCCTGTCAAAGAGAGGCCCCGGCCGGACGGAGCGACCGGCCATGCCGCCCGCGGCGGGGATATGAAAAAAATGTCTCCGTCCGGCTTGACAAGTCCGCGGGGAGAGGCGTACCAAGGTCGAAACGATGGAGTTTTTCATGTCCCGCATCACCCTTGCCACCGCTTCCAACTACGCCGCCGCCGGCTTTTATAGCTGGTACTTTTTTGCGTACTTTACCGAAGCCTGTGGCCGGGGTCGTTGCTGACATCCATCCGTCAACCGAACCCTCAGGGCCGCAGGCATACCGCCGGCGGCCCTTTTTTATGCCGCCGCGGCCCGGAACCGCATCCGCAAAGGAGAACCACCATGTACCTTGGCAAGAAAGTCCGTCTGGAACGCATCATCAATCGTGACAATGGCCGCACCATCATCGTCCCCATGGATCACGGCGTCACCATCGGCGCTGTGGACGGCCTTGTGGACATGCGCGAGACCGTCAACGACATGGCCATCGGCGGCGCGGACGCCGTGCTCATGCACAAGGGGCTCGTGCGCTGCTCCCACCGCAGCGCCGGTAAGGACATCGGCCTCATCGTCCATCTTTCCGCCTCCACCGCCCTGTCCCCCATGGGCAACACCAAGACCCTCGTGGGCACGGTGGAAGAAGGCATCAAGCACGGCGCGGACTGCGTCTCCGTGCATGTGAACCTCGGCGATCCCAATGAACGCCTCATGCTGGCCGACCTCGGCAAGGTGGCCGAAGCCTGCGACAACTGGCATATGCCGCTGCTGGCCATGGTCTACGCCCGCGGCCCGCAGGTGCCCAACAGCTACGACCCGAAGGTGGTGGCCCATTGCGCCCGCGTGGGCGTGGAACTGGGCGCGGACATCGTCAAGGTGCCCTACACCGGCGACATCGAAAGCTTCTCCGACGTGGTCAGCTCCTGCTGCGTGCCCGTGGTCATCGCCGGCGGCGAGCTCATGGACTCCACCCGCCAGCTGCTCCAGATGGTGCATGACTCCGTGAAGGCCGGCGGCGCGGGGGTCTCCATCGGCCGCAACGTCTTCCAGCATCCCCGCCGCATCGAGCTCGTCCGCGCCATGCGCGCCATCGTGCACGACAATGCCGACGTGGATCACGCGCTGGCCATCGTGGGAGAATAGCATGGCCAGGGTGTATTTTCGCTGTGAGCCCTTCGACAAAGGCGCGGTGACGCTGGCGCTGGAGTCGGGGGTGGACGGGGTCATCGTGCCCCGTGAACATGTGGAGGCTGTCGCGGGCCTGTCCCGCTGCCCGGTCTGGGCGGCGGAAGACACGCCCGCCGTGGCCCTGACGGTCAAGGCCGACGAGGAGGCCGTGCTGGAGCGCCTGCGCGCCGGGGAACGGGTGACGCTGGCCCGCGGCTGGGAGGTCATCCCCGTGGAGAACCTGCTGGCCCAGAGCGACAACGTGCTGGCCGAGGCCGGCGATCTGGAGGAGGCCCGTCTGGCGGCGGGCATCCTCGAACGCGGGGTGGAAGGCATCGTCGTCCTGCCGGAGGCCGTGGGCGAGCTCAAGGCCATCGTGGCGCAGTGCAAGCTCTCGCAGGGACGCGAAGAATTGCAGGAGGCCGTCATCACCCGCGTGGAGCCCGTGGGCCTGGGGCATCGCGTCTGCGCGGACACCCTTTCCCTGCTCAAGCGCGGTCAGGGCATGCTGGTGGGCAATTCCAGCGCCTTCACCTTCCTTGTGCATGCGGAAACGGAACATAACGAGTATGTGGCGGCCCGGCCTTTCCGGGTCAATGCCGGGGCGGTGCATGCCTATGCCCGCCTGCCCCATGACAAGACCTGCTACCTCGGCGAGCTGGCCGCCGGACAGGAAGTGCTCATCGTGGGCGCGGACGGACAGACCACCGTGGCCACGCTGGGCCGGGTCAAGATCGAAGTGCGGCCCATGCTGCTCATCGAGGCCGAAGTGCGCGGCCCGCAGGGCACGCAGCGCGGCGCGGTCTTTCTGCAGAATGCCGAGACCATCCGTCTCACGGCCCCGGACGGCACCCCGCTCAGCGTGGTGGGCCTGAAGCCGGGGGATGTCGTCCTCTGCCGCACCGACGAGGCCGGACGCCATTTCGGCATGCGCATCAAGGAAGAGATCAGGGAGGTCTAGCATGTCTGATTCCTCTGCGCCGTCCGCCGGAGCATCCGCCGGCCGTCTGGCCGAGATCCGCGCCCGCATCGAGGAGGTGGACAGCCGCCTGCTGCCCCTGCTCAACGAGCGGGCCGCCCTCAGCCTCGAAGTGGGACGGATCAAGGCCCACGATCCCGGCATCATCTTCAAGCCCCTGCGTGAGCGCGAAGTGCTGGACAATCTGGCCCGGCAGAACACGGGCCCGCTGCCCGACGGCCACCTGCGCGCCATCTGGAGCGAGATCCTGTCCTCCTCGCGCGCGCTGCAACGCCCGCAGCATGTGGCCTACCTCGGCCCGGAAGGCACCTTCTCCTATTTTGCGGGCGTGGAATATCTGGGGCACTCGGCCATCTTCCATCCCTGCAACGATCTGGCGCAGGTCTTTGAAGAAGTGGCCGGGGGGCAGTGCGAGCTGGGCGTCGTGCCGCTGGAGAACTCCCTTCAGGGCACCGTGGGCGTGAGCTTCGATCTTTTCCTGAGCCACGACGTGCACATCCAGGCCGAACTCTTCTCGCGCATCTCCCATTGCCTGCTGAGCAACGCGGCCTCTCTGGCCGAGGTGCGCACCGTCTACTCCCATCCGCAGCCGCTGGCCCAGTGCGGCGGCTGGCTGCGGGCGCACCTGCCCAATGCCGCTCTGGTGCCTGTGGAATCCACGGCTGCCGCGGCCCGGCGGGCGCAGGGCGAGCCCGGCGCGGCGGCCATCGGCAACGGCCGTCTGGCCGATCTGGCCGGACTGGCCATCCTCGCCCGCCGCATCGAGGATCAGGCGGGCAACTGGACGCGCTTCGTCATCATCGGGCCGCAGGCCGCCCGCGCCCAGCTGGGCGGGGCCATGCGCACCCCGGTGCCGGGCCATACCGGCGCGGACAAGACCTCCCTGCTCTTCACCCTGCCGGACAAGGCCGGGGCCCTCTCCGCCGTGCTGGATCTGCTGGCCCGCTACCGCATCAACATGCGCAAGCTGGAATCCCGGCCCTTGCGCGGCCAGTGCTGGAAGTACGTCTTCTTCGCGGACGTGGAGAGCGATCTGGAAGCGCCGCAGTACGCGGAGCTGCTCGAAAAGCTGCACGAGGTCTGCACAAGTTTCCGCATCCTCGGCTGCTACCCCACCGGCCCCCAGCTGGACCGGCCGGAAAACAACAAGGAAGACGACCATGCGTAACGTCACGGCGCCGGCCTCCAAGTCCCTCTCTCACCGCTATTGCATCGCGGCGGCCCTGGCCTGCGGCGAATCCTCGCTGGAACATGTGCTGGAAAGCCGCGATCTCCAGCAGACGCGCGCCATCCTCATGGGCGCGGGCGCGCGCTTCGAAGTGGTGGGGCACAGCGGCCCCGCTTCGGCGCAATGGCTGGTCACGGGCACACGGCGTCCGCAGGGCGGCGGCAATGCCGCCCACGCCCTGTCCTGCGACGTGCACGAATCCGGCACCACCTGCCGTCTGCTCACGGCGGTGCTCGCCGCCGGGCAGGGCTGGTTCCGCATCCACGGGGCCGAACGCATGCACGAGCGCCCCATCGGCGAGCTGACGGAAGCCCTTTCCCTGCTCGGCGCGGAGATCCGCCATGAAGGTCGGCCGGACTGCCCGCCGCTGCTGCTGCACGCCGCCGGCCTGCATCCCGACCAGGTACAGGGCGGCCTCACTCTGGGCATGGACGCCTCCAGCCAGTATTTTTCCGGGCTGCTGCTGGCCGCGCCGCTCTGTCCCTCGCCGCTGACCATCACCCTGGGCGGGAGCAAGGCCGTCTCCTGGCCCTATGTGGGCCTGACCCTGCAATGTCTGGAAGACTTCGGCCGGCAGTTCACCGTGGAGACCCGCCCCGCCCCCGACGGCGCATGGCAGGCCCTGCCCGGCCGGGCCTGGCGGGAGCTGCGGCGGGCCGTCCCGGGCTGCCTGCGCATCACGGTGCAGCCCGGCGTCTACCGTCCCGGACGGCATGTCATCGAGGGCGACTGGTCAGGCGCTTCCTACCTGCTGGCCGCCGGGGCCGTGGGGCGTCATCCCGTCCGCGTGGAAGGCCTGCGCCGGGATTCCCTGCAGGGGGACCGCGCCATGCTGGACATCCTGCGGCGCATGGGCGCGCGTGTGGAAGCGGACGAGAGCGGCGTGACCGTCTACCCTTCCGCCCTGCACGGCGTGCAGCTCGACATGGGCGACTGCCCCGACCTCGTGCCCACGGTGGCCGTGCTGGCGGGCTTCGCCCAGGGCTCCACGCGCATCAGCAACGTGGCCCATCTGCGCCTCAAGGAATCCGACCGCCTGCGCGCCCCGGCCGAAGAGCTGCGCAAGACCGGCGTCATGGTGGACGAGCTCTCCGACGGGCTGCTCATCCACGGGCTGGCCGGACGCAGTTTTGGGCTCAAGGCTCCCGTGCTGCCGGACGAAGTGGCGCTCTGCACCCATAACGACCACCGCATGGCCATGTCCCTTGCCCTGCTGTCCCTGCGGGACACCACCATCAACATGCGGGAACGGCTGGACAATCCCGCCGTGGTGGACAAATCCTTCCCCGATTTCTGGCAGTGCTGGGAGCAGATCCGATGAAGGGCAGGATCGTTCTGGTGGGCAGCCGCGGCCGCATGGGCGACATGCTGCTGCGGCGCGCCCGCGCGGCCGGTCTGGACGTGACGCCGCTGGACATCAGCGAGGACCAGCCCGCGGCGGAGGCCTTCGGCGTGGCCGTCCCCGGCAGGGGGACGGCGCTCTTTGCCCCTGACGCCGTGGCCGCCGCCTGCCGGGGGGCCGAGCTGGTCCTGCTCTGCGTGCCGGCCGCCGCCCTGAAAGAGACGGCGGCGCTGCTCAGCCCGCATCTGCCGCCCTCGGCCGTGCTGTCGGACATCGTCAGCGTCAAGGAACAGCCCATGCGCCAGATGTGCGAAGTCTGGCCCCACGCCGTGGTGGGCACGCATCCGCTCTTCGGGCCGCGCCCCGCCGAGGGCGAGGAACTGCCCGTGGCCGTCACCCCGGCCGCCGACACGCCCGACGAGGCCGTCCGCAAGGTGGAAGACTTCTTCGCCGCGCTGGGCTGCCGCTGCTTCCGCACCACGGCGCAGGCGCACGACCGGGCCATGGCCCGCGTGCAGAACATGAACTTCATCACCACGCTGGCCTACTTCGCCCTGCTGGCCGGGGACGAGGAACTGCTGCCGTACATCACGCCGTCCTTCCGGCGGCGGCAGGCGGCGGCCCGCAAGATGCTCACTGAGGACGGGGCCATGTTCTGCGCCCTCTTCGAGGCCAATCCCTACAGCCACGAGGCCGTCCGCCAGTACCGACAGATGCTCAACGTGGCCGCGGGCGGCGACATCGACCTGCTCTGCCGCCGGGCCCGCTGGTGGTGGCGCGAAGAGGAAGGGACGCCGGACGGCGCGGGATGCGCACGGCAAGACTGATCCCACTTGCCTGATGAAGAACGTTTCCCCTTCCCCCCAAACAACGTATTGTCTGAACAGGCCCCGGACGTGCCCGGCGGGGGAGGCGTGAGGCGGCTTGAGATTGACGCGGAACAGGCGTATCATATTGCACTTTCCGGTTGCAGGAGGCTCGCATGACGTACGCTTTTCCGCTCATCGCCCTTGCCGGGACGGCAGGCGGCCTGTTGTTCCACTGGCTGCACGTGCCGGGCGGGCCCATGTTCGGGGCCGTGCTGGCCGTGCTGGCCGTCAAGCTGCTGGGACAAGTCATGACCGCGACGCCCGTGACCTTCCAGCTGGCGGCGCAGATCGCCATCGGCATCTTTGTGGGGAACATGCTGACCCGGGAGGGCCTGCTGGAGATCCGCAAGATGGCCGGGCTCATGTTCGGTTCCACCCTGCTCCTCGTGCTGGCGGGCTGCCTTGGGGCCTGGTTCGTCTCCCGTCAGGCGGGCATGGACGCGGCGAGCTCCGTGCTGGCCACCAGCCCCGGCGGCCTCCAGGCCGTGGTGGGCATGGCCGTGGACATGGGCGACAACGCCCCGGCGGTGATGGCCTTCCATATCGTGCGCCTGTACACGGTCATCATCCTTGCGCCGCTGCTCAGCTGGCTGCTGCACCATTTTCTGTCGCGCTGAGGATGGCCGGGACGCCGCCCCGGCGGCGTGCCCCCTCTCTCGTGCATAACGATTCTTACCCAGGAACGAGCGCATGTTCGGCAAGCAGTCCGACCCCAGCAGAACGGAAGAAGCCACCCCCAAGCGCAAGCGCAAGCAGCGCCAGGAAGGCAACGTCCCCAAGTCGCAGGAGCTTGGCAAGGTCGTGAGCATCGTGGGGGGCCTCATCATCCTCAATCTGTGGATCGGCCCCATGTCGGACAAGATCAAGCTCATCTTCCGGCA
This sequence comes from Candidatus Desulfovibrio gallistercoris, assembly GCA_019118745.1. Lineage (GTDB taxonomy): Bacteria > Desulfobacterota > Desulfovibrionia > Desulfovibrionales > Desulfovibrionaceae > Desulfovibrio > Desulfovibrio gallistercoris. Next base: position 13,903 of record DWYJ01000028.1, read on the forward strand.
GTTCCTCCAGGGCGCCGCCACCTTCAACGTCACCGAAGAAACCGTTTACGCCCTCTTTTTCTCCCTGAGCATCGACATCGCCTATCTGCTCCTGCCCGTGCTGCTCTTTCTGGCCTTTCTGAGCTTCCTGGCCCAGCGCCTGCAGGTGGGCAAGCTCTGGACCTTCAAGGTCTTCAAGTTCAAATTTGAGCGCTTCAACATCCTGCGCGGGCTCAAGCAGTGCTTCTTTTCGCCGCAGACCGTGCTGCGGGCCCTGAAAAGCCTGGTCTTCGCCCTCATCCTGGGCATCATCCCCGGCTTCATCCTCTGGTCGGAATACCTCAACTTCCTGCCCATGTACTACGCCACCCCGGAAGGCGTAGCCGTCTATATGATGGAAACGGCCCTCAAGGTCGTCAAGTATTCCATGATCCCGCTCATCGCCATCGCCATCTTCGACGTCTGGCAGTCCCGCTACGCCTACAACGAGAGCCTCAAGATGACCAAGGACGAAGTGAAGGACGAACGCAAGCAGTCCGAAGGCGACCCGGTCATCAAGAACAAGCAGAAGCAGAAGATGATGGAAGTCATGGCCCGGCGCATGCTGGCCGACGTGCCCAAGGCCGACGTGGTGGTCACCAACCCGACCCATATCGCCGTGGCCCTGAGCTACGATCCCGCCAAGGCCCCCGCGCCGGTGGTGCTGGCCAAGGGGGTGAACCGCCTGGCCGAAAAGATCAAGGAAGTCGCCCGCGAGAATCGCGTCCCCATCCGAGAGAATGTCCCTTTGGCACGAGCTTTGTATAAGTCGGTTGAGGTGGGGGAGATGATCCCCGAAGATTTGTACAAGGCGGTGGCCGCGGTGCTGGCGAGCATCTGGCGGCTGAAGCCCAGAAACCGCTGACGGCGGGCGTTTGCGTCCGTCGTCCCCCGTGCGGGAGCCGGGGCGGACGGGCGGAATTGAGGTGTCAGAAAAATGGCGTCAGTCAGTCTTCCCAAACTTGATTACGGTCGCTTTGCCAAACAGGGTGACGTCATGCTCGGCGTGGGCGTGGTGGTCATCCTCTTTGTCATGCTGGTACCCCTGCCGACATTCTTTCTGGACATCATGCTCTGCGTGAGCATCTCCGTCTCGCTGCTCATCCTCATGACCACCATGTTCATGACCTCCCCGCTGGAGTTCACCATCTTCCCCTCGCTCCTGCTGGTGACGACACTGCTCCGGCTGGCGCTCAACGTGGCCTCCACCCGTCTCATCCTGCTCAACGGGGACATGGGCGTGGAAGCCGCCGGTGAAGTGATCCGCTCCTTCGGCGAGTTCGTGGTCGGCGGCAGTTACGTGGTCGGCGGCGTCATCTTCATGATCCTGTTCATCCTCAACAAGGTCGTCATCACCTCCGGTACCACCCGTATCGCGGAAGTGGCGGCCCGCTTCACCCTTGACGCCATGCCCGGCAAGCAGATGGCCATCGAAGCCGACCTCAACGCCGGTCTCATCGGCGAAGAGGAAGCCACCGAACGCCGCAACGCCCTGCGCAAGGAAGCCGACTTCTACGGCGCCATGGACGGTGCTTGTAAATTCGTGTCCGGGGACGTGAACGCCGGCATGCTCATCACGCTGGTGAACTTCATCGGCGGCATCATCATCGGCGTCGTGCAGAAGGACATGGACTGGAACACGGCCCTCTCCACCTATTCCCTGCTGACCATCGGTGACGGTCTGGTCTCCACCATCCCGTCCATCGTCGTGTCCACCGGCACGGGCCTGCTGGTCTCGCGCGCGGCCTCCGAAGCCAAGATGGGCGAAGAATTCCTGGCCCAGCTCACCTTCAACAGCCGCGCCCTCAAGCTCGTCTCCTGCGTGCTGGTGGTCTTTGCGCTGGTGCCGGGCCTGCCGACCCTGCCCTTCCTCATCCTTGCCGGTCTCGTCTACATCGCCGCTCGCGTCACGGCCCGCAACGAAGAAGACGCCCAGGAAGCCGAAGGCGGCGCCAAGGGCAAGGGCAAGAGCAAGGGCAAGAGCCCCACGGCGGACACGCCGGAAGAAGTGCAGGCCCTGCTGCCCCTGGATACCCTGGAGCTGGAAGTGGGCTACGGCCTCATCCCGCTGGTGGACGAGGAGCAGAGCGGCAACCTGCTCTCCCGTATCCGCTCCATCCGCCGGCAGTTCGCTCTGGACATGGGCGTGGTCATCCCGTCCCTGCACCTGCGTGACAATCTCCAGCTCAAGCCCGGCCAGTATGCCCTGCTCATCAAGGGCAATCAGGTGGCCACGGCGGAGATCCTGGTGGATCACTTCCTGGCCATGGATCCGGGTAACGTGAACACGCAGATCCGCGGCATCGAGACGCGCGAACCGGCCTTCAACCTGCCTGCGCTCTGGATCCCCGACAGCCAGCGCGAAGAAGCCATGATGGCCGGCTATACGGTGGTCGATCCGGCAACGGTCATCGCCACCCATCTGACGGAAGTCTTCAAGCGCCATCTGGCCGAGTTCCTGGACCGTCAGGCCGTGCAGGGCCTGCTGGATACCGTGGGCAAGACGGCGCCCAAGGCCGTGGAGGATCTGGTGCCGGGCACCCTGCCGCTGGGCACGGTGCAGAAGGTCCTGCAGACCCTCGTGCGCGAAAACGTCAGCATCCGCGACATGCTCACCATCGTGGAGACCCTGGGCGACTACGGCGGCGGCGTGAAGAATCCCGACGTGCTGGCCGAATACGTGCGCGAACGGCTTTCCCGCTCCATCGTGCGCTCCTATCTGGACAGCCAGGGGACCCTGCCCGTGCTGACCCTCACCGGCCAGACGGAACGCATGCTGCAGGAAGCCATCCGGCAGGCGGACAACGGGACGACCTTCCTTGCGCTCAACCCGGCAACGGCGCAGCGCCTCATCCAGCACATCAATGCGGCGGTGGAGAATGCCGTCAATACCGACGGCCAGCCCGTCGTCCTGACGAGCCCGCCCGTGCGTCCGCATCTCGCCCAGCTGGTCACGCGCTTCCTGCCGGCGGTGCCGGTCATCTCCCAGGCGGAGATCCCGCCGGACATCCGCCTGCAGAGCGTGGGCACCGTGGGCGCGGAATAAGACGGCGGCTCCCGCCGTCCCGACGGGGAGGTCTTGCCGTACGAAAAAAGACGCACGGCAGCCGGGCCTCCCCCAAGGGGAAACCGTCCCCGCGTCAGGAGTCTGACAGGGGAGGGAAAGGACAAGGGTCTAGACATTTCAGGCACAAGACTCTATGTCTTTCTGGTTGTGCCTTCGACCACTTCCGGATACGCAGGTCCTCCTGTCCGCTGACAGGCAGGCGGCTGTCCGGCCTATCCTCCCCGCATCGCGCCGGACGGCGGCTGCGGCAGGAGGTCAGAGCGGCCATACGGGCCACCATATCGCCGGGGGGAGACGGCGGTGTGCTCGTCTGGGGGGCGAAGCGCCTCATGGAGGCTTTCGGGGCAGGGGTTTTATGCGAAGCCCGTAGCGGGCAAGATGCTTCTTAAGGAATGCGTGCATGCAAGTAAGAACATTCACGGGTGCCAGCTCACAGGAAATTCTGGCCCGCATCAAGGCGGAAATGGGCCCTGAAGCTGTCATCATCGGCAATCGCACCTTCAAGAAAAACGGGGAGATATGCCACGAGATCACGGCGGGGATCGACCGTAATCCAGTCAGCGCGCAGCAGCCCGTGGGAACGTTGCCGGGCGGCGGCATGCCCAGCGGCTGGAGCGACTGGCACAAGGACTGGCTTCAGATCAAGGAGCAGATCTTTGCCCTGATGAAACCCGCCATCCAGATGGACCGCCTGACCCCGCGGCAGCGGGTGGCCCTGGAATACCTCCAGCGCGAAGGCATCTCCGATGCGGTGGCGGTGGATCTGTACAAGCACCTGCTGGCCCAGCCCGGCAGCTCGGTACTGGAATGCCTGTGCGGCATGGTCCCGGTGCAGGGCTGGGGATCGGGCAGTTGGCCGCAGCGCTGGCACATCATGGCCGGCCCCTTCGGCGCCGGCAAGACCACCACGGCCCTGCGCTATGCCCTGCAATGGCGGCAGCGTGAGCCGGAAGCCCGCATCGCCTTCATCAATGCCGACTGCCTGCGCGGCAACGGCCGCCTGGTGCTCCGCCACTGGGCCGAACTCTCGGATTTCCTCTACCTGGAAGCCTCGGACGCCGCCAGCATGGAAAAGGCGCTGCGCGCCAGTCGTGAGGCGGCCCTGGTCTTCATCGATGCGCCGGGCGTGGGCCGCAACGGCACGCTGGGCGAATGGCGGGCCGGCATGGGCCTCACCAAGCTGAAGTGCGCCACGCATCTGGTGCTGACCCCCCTGCTCTCCGGCGTGCAGATGGACCATTTTCTGGAACGCTACCGCACCGAAGGTCCGGCCAGCATCATCTGGACGCATCTGGATGAAGCCGCCAGCTATGGCAGCCTCGTCAATGTGGCCTGCGCCACCGGGCTGCCCGTCTCCGGCCTTTCCTACGGTTCCGAGCTCAAGGAAAGCCTTGCGCCCGCGACCGAGCCGCTGATCTGGCGGCTGATCTTCAAACGGCAACTCCCCGGCGAGCCCGCCGGCGCAACATCTATCCCCCAGCCTGGAGTATAAGCATGAGCGGCGATTTCCCTCTCGTATTTTCCGTAACATCCGGCAAGGGCGGAGTGGGCAAAACCAACCTCTCCGTCAATCTGGCCCTGTGTCTTGCGCGGAAGAACAAAAAAGTCGTCCTCATAGATGCTGACCTTGGCCTGGCCAACGTGGACGTGCTCCTGGGGCTCACGCCGGCCAAGAACCTCTTCCATCTTTTCCATGAAGGGGCGAGCCTCAAGGAGATCCTCTTCCCCACGCCGTACGGCTTCTCCATCCTGCCAGCCTCGTCGGGCGTGAGCGACATGCTCACCCTTTCCAGCGGCCAGAAGCTCGAACTCCTCGAAGCGGTGGACGAACTCGAGGACAATGTGGATTACCTCATCGTCGACACCGGCGCGGGCATCAACGACAACGTGCTCTACTTCAACCTGGCCGTGCAGGAACGCCTCGTGATGCTGACGCCCGAACCCACCTCCCTCACCGATGCCTACGCCCTGATCAAGGTGCTCAAGCTCACGCACGGGGTGGAGCACTTCAAAGTCTGCGTCAACATGGTCCCGGACATGAAAATGGCCAAGGAGATCTTTGCCCGTCTGCACCAGGCCTGCGACACCTTCCTGAGCGGCGTCTCGCTGGACTTCGCCGGCTTCATCCCGCGCGATCCGGCCATGCGCAAGTCGGTGCTGGCGCAGAAGCCCCTGTGCGAGACCCAGCCGGAGAGCCCCGCCGCCAAGGCCATCGACCAGCTGGCGGACACCATCAGTCAGTGGGAAGTGGCCCGGCAGCTTGACGGCAACATCAAGTTCTTCTGGAAAAAGCTGCTGTTCTGCTGAGAGGAGAGCGGACAGAGCCGCAGCATGAGTTGAAGCGCCGAAGGCAGAGAATGGGCATGCATACCGTGACGGCACGAACAGAAGAGACCGCCCCCTGGGAGGCGCTTGAGACCGGCGCCACCGCCTGGGAAGACTTCTCCCCGGCGGAGCAGGAAGCCGTCGTGCGGCATTATGCGCCCAAGATCCGCTTTCTGGCCCTGCGTCTCAAGGTCAAGCTGCCGCGGAGCGTGGAGCTGAACGAGATGATCAGCTCCGGCACGCTGGGGCTTATGGAAGCTCTGGGGAAATTCCGCCCGCAGCTGGGCATACGCTTTGAGACCTACGCCGAGACCCGCATACGGGGAGCCATGCTGGACGAACTGCGCCGTCTTGACTGGTTTCCCCGTTCGCTCCGGCAGCGCATCCGCGTGCTGGACGAAGCCATGCGGAAGGTGGAGTTCGAGGAAGGACGGCAGGCGACCGAAGAGGAACTGCACGAGATGACCGGCCTTGAGCTGCGCGATGTGCGGCAGGGCCTCGAAGCTTTGCAGAACCAGCTCTGGCTTTCGCTGGACGCCATCCAGGACACGGTTTCCGGCGAGGGGGGAGAAAACGGCGGACAGCCTTTTTCCTCTACGGCGCATCAGGAGATGATCGAGCGCATAGCCCCCCTCATTGACCGTTTGACACCTAGGGAAAAGCTGGTATTGTCACTCTATTACACGGATGAACTCAACATGCGGGAAACGGCCGAAGTCATGGGCATAACGGAAGGGCGCGTCTCGCAGTTGCATTCCCAGGCCCTCAACCGGTTGCGCAAGGAATTTCTCAATCAGTATGGGGACAGCCCTCTGCCGTAGTCCGGCATCGGGGCCTGCGATTGCGCGGTCATTTTGTTTAGTTTGCCGCCCACCGGCGGAATCAAGGGAGGAGATGCTCATGTCGTATGATACCAATATGCGCGTTCTCATCGTGGACGACTTTTCCACCATGCGCCGCATCGTTCGCAATATCCTGCGCCAGATCGGCTTCAACAACGTTGTGGAGGCCGACGACGGCACCACGGCGTGGGATGTGCTCAACCGCGAAAAAATCGATTTTATCGTTTCTGACTGGAACATGCCCCAGATGACCGGCATCGACCTGCTGCGCAAGGTCCGCTCCAGCGAGCAGTTCGCCGACATCCCGTTCCTGATGGTCACTGCCGAAGCCCAGCAGGAGAACATCATCGAAGCGGTGCAGGCCAAGGTGTCCAACTACATCGTCAAGCCCTTCACCGCCGATACCATGAAACAGAAGATCGACAAGATCTTTCAGTAGGCCCATCGCTCTGGCCTGCATGTTTTGGTGGCAGCGGCGGGCCCTGTCCTGTCGTTGCCCTTTTTTTGCCGCACGTCTCCCTCTGCATGAGGGAGACGGCTGCATGGTCCGTACTGGTGTCCGGAGGAAGTCGTGGCGGACGACAAGGTAAAGGAAAAGGACGACATCCAGGTCGAAGTTGCGTCGCCGGCGTCAGCGTCAGCCGGAGGCAAGGTCGAGCTGGACCTCGATGATGCGCCTTTCCTGCGTGAGCCGGAGGAAAAGCCTCTGCCCCCCGTGGAACGGCGGTCATCAGCCCCCGCTCCGGTGGTGAAGGAAGCCCCCAAAAGCAAGAAAAAGCTCATCATCAGCGGCATCGGCCTGTTCGTCGTGCTGGCGGCAACGGCTGTCTGGTGGTTTTTCTTCCGGGTGCCGCCGCCAGTGGTGGAGCCGCCCAAGCCTGAGGTCATCGTGGTCAAACCGCCGCAAGCCGCCCCCATGGAGCAGGACTTCATCTTCGAACTGGAACCCTTCTGGGTCCCGGTAAAGGATGAGCAGGGCAACACCAACTTCCTCGTCTGCCGTTTTTCCACCATCGCCAAGACGGAGACGGTCAACAAAGAGATCGAGAAGCAGCTCATGACGGTACGTGACGCCATGTATTATTACCTGCGCAACAAATCTCTGGATTTCCTGCTGGCTGCCGCCAACAGGGATACCATCAAGAAAGACCTCACGTCCGTGGTGAACAGCTACCTGACCCTTGGACAGATCGAGGATGTCCTGATGGAGAGTTATCTGGGGCATTGATGCCGGATAACGCCCGGCAGTCACGCGGAGGAAACCTTGACACGAGGGATGAATGGAGAGAGCGCCTGAAGGTTGCACATACGCCACCTGCGGCCTGTGAGAACGGATACCGCAGCGCAGCCCGCCCGCACGGCAGGAGTTCGCCCGGCGAACACAGCCAATCCCTGCCATGACGGACGGCCACGGCCGGCAGGCCGCGTAGCCTGAGCGCATCATTGTTTATTCCGAGAAAGGGACGGAAGCCTGTCCGGGAGGGGAACCGGTGAGCATCCAATCCACCATGGCCGTGCTGTATGCCCAGACGGGGCTTGCCGCGCCGTTGGTTTCGGCAACGACCAACGCGCCGCAGGCCGCTCTGGCCATGTCGCAGGCGCTTGCCACGGAAATGGCAAAGCAGCAGATGCAGCAGGTCGAAAAGAGTGAACCCAAGAGCGAGGGCAGCGCCATCAATACTGATGCCCGCGACCAGGGACAGCAGGGCGCACAGTTCGGCAGCCGCAGACGGCGCAGGCCGCCATTTGTGCCGCAAGAGGAAGAAGAACCCCGCCCCTCCGGCTCGCCGCTGGTGGGAAACCTTCTGAACGTACGCGTATGAACGACTATCTCCAACTCGGACTCATCATTCTCTTCTCCATCATGGAACTGCTCATCCTGAGCGGCGTCCTCTTCTTTTACCTGCGGCTGCGCAATTCCGAACGGCTGCTCAATACCTTACAGGGCAACCAGGAAGCCCTGCTGGCCCGCATTGAGATGAACGCGCGCCTGGAAAAGGAGATCGTGGCGACCTTTGCCCAGCGTCAGGCCGAGCTGCGCAGTCTTGACGAAAAGCTCGAGCAGCGCGCACAGGACCTGCGCCGCCTGCTCGATCAGGCCGAAGGCATCACGCGCTCGCCGCAGTTCCTGCGCGAACTCATCCTCAACGGACAGCGCAAGGGCCTTTCCGCCAAGCAGATAGCCCGTAATGCCGGCCTCAGCGTGGACGAGGTCGAGCTGATCATGAGCCAGAATTCCTGATCCCCCTACCCAACCCCCATTCGGAGTCATCATGGAGCCGTTCGAAGCTGCGGGCTGGTTGTCGCTGCTGCCCCCCATCATCGCCATCACCCTGGCCCTGCTGACCAAGGAAGTCATCTCCTCGCTCTTCCTGGGCATCCTCAGCGGGACCATCATCCACACCATCGGCACCGGTACCGGTCCGCTGCTGGTCAAACCCGTGGAAACGGCTTTTGCCGTCATGGTCAGCAAGCTGGACTTCAACATCATCCTCTTCTGCACCCTGCTGGGGGCGCTGGTCTACGTCATCGCCATGGCCGGCGGCACGCGGGCCTACGGCAAATGGGCCACCCGCCACATCAAGAGCCGTCGCTCGGCCATGCTCTCCACCACCGGCCTTGGGGTCTTCATCTTCATCGACGACTATTTCAACTGCCTCACCGTGGGCACGGTCATGCGTCCCGTCACGGACAGCTTCCGCATCTCCCGCGCCAAGCTGGCCTACATCATCGACGCCACCGCCGCCCCCATCTGCATCATCGCCCCCATCTCCAGCTGGGCGGCAGCAGTGGGCAGCAACCTCAAGGCCACCGGCGCTTTTGAGAGCGACTTCGCGGCCTTCGTCTCCACCATCCCCTACAACTTCTATGCCCTCCTTTCCCTGGTCATGGTCGTCATGGTCTGCATGGGCCGCTTCGACTTCGGCCCCATGCGCAAGGCCGAGGAGCAGGCCCTCAAGGGCGATGTGGGCGCGAGCGGCGAAGAGAGCGAAGAATCCCGCCGCCAGCCCGAAGTGACCGGCAAGGGCCATCTGGCCGACATGCTCGTGCCCATCGGCAGCCTCATCATCTTTGCCGTGCTGGCCCTGCTCTACAACGGCGGCTACTGGGGCGAAGATCCGCAGTACCACACCATGGCCGCGGCCTTCGGCAACTGCACGGCGGCCAAGGCGCTCGTGCTGGCCTCCTTCGGCGCTATGGTGGTGGCCTTCATCCAGTTCGTGGCCTTGGGACGCATGTCCCTCAAGACCTTCATGGACGGGGCCACGCAGGGCATGAAGGCCATGATGCCCGCCAACATCATCCTCGTGCTGGCCTGGACCATCTCCGGCGTCTGTCAGAACCTGCTGCAAACGCCCGCTTACGTCCGCACCCTCGTGGAGGCCGACGGCGGCATGACCGGCGGCCTGCTGCCGGCCATCATCTTCGTGCTGGCGGGCTTCCTCAGCTTCTCCACCGGGACGGCCTGGGGCACCTTCGGCATCCTCATCCCCATCGTCGTGCCGGTGGCCCAGCAGGTGGACCCCAGCCTGGTGCTCGTCTGCCTGTCCGCGACCCTGGCCGGCAGCGTGTTCGGGGACCACTGCTCCCCCATTTCCGACACCACCATCCTTTCCAGCGCCGGCGCGGCCTGCACGCACATCGAGCATGTGTCCACGCAGATGCCCTATGCCTGCATCGTGGCGGCCAGCAGTCTGGTGGGCTATGTGGTGGCAGGCTTTACCGGGGGGTCGCTGCCCGCCAGTCTCGGCGTCGCGCTCGTCGTGATGATCGCCGCCATGCTCGTGCTGCGGAGCCGCAGCGACAAGGCAGCGGCCTGAGGCCCTCCACTACGATGAACGAACTTACCGCATCCCGTCCGTGCCGCAGCGCGGGCGGGATGCGGCGCATTTTCCGGCATCCCGCTCCGTCCGGACCGGCAGCCGCCCGCCTGGCCGGTGGGGAATCTTTCCCTGAGGGCGCCTGGCGGCAGCTTGCCAAGCGGGATTGATGCGGATAAAAAAGAGTTTTCCGGCTTCACCTATGGTTGTCGCGCCTTCATGTGCCCGCAGGGCCCGGCAGGCCACCGGCAACCGCATCCCCGCAAGGTAGGTACAGGACATGGCCCACAAGGGACCGCATATCTCCATATCGCCCGATTATGTCGTCAACCGTATTCTGCGCATCAATATCAGCGACTTTGAAGAGTGGCCGGAATCCGTGCGCCATCTGGCCATCGCCATTGCCGAAGAACTCTTTCTGGTAGCCTACAATCCCTTCATCGACGCCGATACGGTGCGGGCCAGCGTCCGCGAGCGCTTCGAGCGCGAGGCGCTGGCGCTGGCGCATTATTATGCCACCGCCATCAGCGAAGGCATCACCATGTTCTGGTCCGCCTACGAGGCGGAAGCGGATTTCCGCCAGCGTCTGGTGGAGACCCTGCGCGGCATGCTGCCCGCCGAATGCGTGCTGACCCATCCGGCGGCCCTGGTGGAGACCGCCACCGACGCCACGGACCTGCGCATGGAACTGCCCCTGCTGGTGGTGGAGCCGGACAATACCGAGCAGGTGGCCGCTCTGGTCAAGCTGGCCAATGACATGAAATTCGCCCTCATCCCGCGCGGCGGCGGTTCCGGCGCAACGGGCGGGGCCGTGCCCGCGCGGCGGCGTACGGTCATCGTCAGCCTTGCGCGGCTGACGCATATCGGCCCCATCGACCTTGAGGCCATGACGGTCACCTGTCAGGCCGGGGCCAACACGCAAGCCGTCATCACCGCTGTGGACGAGAAAGGCGCGCTCTTTTCGGTGGACCCGGCCTCCAAGCAGGCCTCGTCCATCGGCGGCAACGTCTCGGAGAATGCCGGTGGCCCCATGGCCTTCGAATACGGCACCACCCTGGACAATCTGCTCTGGTGGCGCATGGTCACGCCCACGGGCGAAATCATCACCGTGGAGCGGGAGAACCATCCCCGCCACAAGATCCTGCCGGAAGAGACCGCCGTCTTCGTGGTCAAGGACGTGAGCGGCGGCGTGCGCAACGTGGTGCACCTGCGCGGCGACGAGATCCGCCTGCCCGGTCTCGGCAAGGACGTGACCAACAAGGCGCTGGGCGGCCTGCCCGGCATGCAGAAGGAAGGCGTGGACGGCATCATCACCGAAGCCTGCTTCATCCTGCATCCCAAGCCGCGCTACAAGCGCGTCATGGTGCTGGAATTCTTCGGGCGTTCCATGCATCCGGCGGCCGTGGTGGTGCGCGAGCTCGTGAGCCTGCGCAACCGCATCCGTGAAGAAGGCGACTACGCGCATCTTTCCGCGCTGGAAGAATTCAACGCCAAATACGTGCAGGCCATCGACTACAAGCGCAAGTCCCGCAAGTTCAGCGACCTACCCATCTCCGTCATCATCCTCCAGGTGGACGGCGACGACCCCTACCTGCTGGACAAGTGCGTGGGCGACATCGTGTCCGTGGTGGAAGAGCAGGAGAACGTGGACATCATCGTGGCGCAGGACGACAAGGAAGCCGAGCGCTTCTGGGAAGACCGCCACCGCCTCTCCGCCATCGCCAAGCGCACGTCCGGCTTCAAGCTCAATGAGGACGTGGTCATCCCCATGGACCGCATCCCGGACTTCGCCCTCTTCCTTGAGCAGCTCAACCTGGAATGCACCGCGCAGGCCTACCGCTACGCGCTCCAGGAAGTGGGCCGCCTGCCCGGCTTCCCCATGGAGGAAAAGGAATTCAACCGCGAATTCTCCTTTGCCTCCAAGGTGGCCACGGGCGATGTCAGCGCCTCGGAGCTGTCGGATACCGAGCTCTGGGGGCGGGCGCAGGCCTACATGGACAGCCTGCTGGAGAAATATCCCCATCTGACCCGCAAGCTCAACAAGATACGCGACTACATGGATGCCGGACGCATCGTGGTGGCCAGCCACATGCACGCCGGGGACGGCAACTGCCACGTCAACATCCCGGTCAACTCCAATGACCATCACATGCTGGAAGAAGCCGAGGAGACGGCCGCCCGCGTCATGGCCGAATGTCAGGAGATGGGCGGCGAGGTCTCCGGCGAACACGGCATAGGCATCACCAAGATCGCCTTTTTCGGCAAGGAGAAGATGGAGGCCCTGCGGGCCTTCAAGGAGCGTGTCGACCCGCGCGACATCATGAACCCGGCCAAGCTCGTGCACCGCGAGCTGCCCGTGCGCCCCTTCACCTTCTCCTTCAATCACCTCATCCGCGACATCAACGACAGCGGCCTGCCGGACAAGGAGAAGCTCACCGACCTGCTGGCCGCCGTGCAGGTGTGCACGCGCTGCGGCAAGTGCAAGCACGTCTGCCCCATGAACTACCCCGAACGCAGCATGCAGTACCATCCCCGCAACAAGAACATGGTGCTCGGCATGCTCATCGAGGCGGTCTATTATTCGCAGGTCAACAAGGGCAGCATCGACGACGAGCTCTTGCGCTGGCTGCGCGATCTGGTGGAACACTGCACGGCCTGCGGACGCTGCCGCGCCAACTGCCCGGTCAAGATCCCCTCCGGCGATGTGGCCCTTTCCCTGCGGACCCTGCTGGAGCATGAGGACGCCGGCGGCCATCCTCTCAAGAAAAAGGCGCTGGAGTGGCTCGTGCAGGACGTGGAGAACCGGGTGCCCAAGGCCGCCAAGATGGCCTCGCTGGGCCAGAAGATGCAGAACCGGCTCCTGGGCTTCATCCCCGAGGTCTGGAAACGGCGCATGCAGAGCCCGCTCTTTTCCGGCCGCGGCCCCAAGGTCGGCTATACCAATCTCTACGAGGCGCTGCGCCTGCACCGGGGCTCCGTCTTCTCGCCCTCCGAGGTGGCGCAGGGCACGCCGTGCGTCATCTATTTCCCGGGCTGCGGCGGCGGGCTGTTCTATGACCGCATCGGCCTTTCGAGCATCATGCTGCTGCTGCGGGCCGGCTTTGCCGTGGCCGTGCCGCCGCGTCATCTCTGCTGCGGCTATCCGCTGCTGGCCGCGGGCATGGATACGGCCTTCGAGGACAACCTTTCCCACAACCGGCAGTACCTGTCGGCCATGATCCGCAATCTGGGCAAGCAGGGCTTCGAGGTGGCCCACCTGGTCACCTCCTGCGGCACCTGCCTTGACGGTCTGGAGCGCATCGGTCTTACGGAACAGTTCACGGGCCTGGGACAGCGGGACGTCCTCCAGCTCGTCCTGCCGCTGCTCAAGAAAGAGCAGCTGGAGCACCCCCTGCCCCCCGGCACAAGCCTCATCTATCACGCTTCCTGCCACAGCGAATGGGCCGGCATCCCGGCCGCCAAGGGGCAAAAGCAGATCGTGGCCGCCCTGTCCAACTACTCCGGCGCCAAGGTGCTGCTCAATGGCGGCTGCTGCGGCGAATCCGGCATGGGGGCCCTCACCTCGCCGCAGATCTACAATCTGCTGCGTTCGCGCAAGCAGATCAGCCTGCAACGCACCTTTGCCGAGATCGACGGCCCTGAGGCCCAGGCAGGCAAGAGCGGCACGCTGCCCCCTGTGCTGGTGGGCTGCCCCTCCTGCAAGATCGGCATCGGCCGCTGCCTCATCAACCTGCATGACAAGCGCCCGGTGCTGCACGTGGCCGAATGGGTGGCCGGCATGATGGACGGCGAAGACAGACGGCAAAGCTTCCGGCGGCGCGTCAACGAGACGCGGGGCGACGTGCGTGTGGTGAAAGGCTAGGTAGCGTCATGCGTGGTCCGGCGGTGCTCTTGCGCCCGGAGGAACTGTACAGGCCCTCGCGCCTGTGCTGCCTGCTGGCGCTCGTGATCATGCTGCCCTTTTTCTGGGGCTTTGCCTTCGTCTTCCCGCAGGGGGAAGACTTCGAGTACATGAGCCGGGCCATGTGCTTCCTGGACCTGCCGGGCGGCCTCTACGAGATGGGCCGGCAATGGCTGTACAGCGGGGGACGCTACGGGCTGCACTTCCTGCAGACCTTTCTGGGCCGCGCGCCGGAGTCCCTGCTGCTCAACGGGGCCATCTGCCTGCTCTCGCTGTCCGTCTACGGACTGGCCGTCTACGGGCTGGCCCGGCTGGCCGCACCGGCCATCCCGCACCGGCTGGGGCTTTTCTGTGGCCTGCTTACCATGCTGGGGCTGTGCGCCTGCCACCCGCAGGCCCATCAGTTCTATAATCTGACCCAGAACCTTTCCCTGGTCCTGCCGGGCGGCCTCTGGCTCTGCCTCCTGCTGACCATCTGCCGCCTCTGGCTGGCGGACCCCTTTGCCCGCAAGCGGCGCAGCCGGCAGGCCATGCTGGTGGCCTTTCTCACCGTCGGTCTGGGAGAGATGTCCGCCCATGCCGCCCTGACCCTGGCTCTGGGGGCCTGGCTGCTGGCCGCGCTGCACCGGCACCCTGCGCGCCGCGAACTGCTGCATGTCCTGCTGGTCACGGCCGTGTGCACGCTTATCGTCTTCATCTCGCCCGGCCGCTGGGCCACGCAGGCCGCCCAACCTCTGCCGGAAGTCTGGCAGGACTTCCAGCGGGATTGGTGGCGCGGGCTTGCCGGGCTCCGCTTCCCCCTGTGGGCCGTGCCCGTCCTGACGCTGGCGCTCCTGCTGCCTCATGCGCAGGGGGAAGGCCGCATCGGTGGACAGCCCCTTTCGCCGGACATCCCCCCGCTGCGGCCGGGCTGGCTGACGGTGCTCGCCCTCACGGGTTTTCTGCTCGTCTCCCTGAGCATGACGGCCCTGCACGCGGCAGGCGACGCCTTCAGTCTGGCGGATGAACGTCTTTCCGCCGTCCTGGCCGTCTACGGCGCGGCCACGCTGACGCTCGCCCTCTACCCGTGGCTGGGCCGCTGGAACCTGCGGCTGCTGCAATGCGGCGGCCGTCTCGGCCTGCTGTTGACCGCCGTCCTCCTTGTCCTCTGTCTTGGGCCCAACTGGCGGGCCGCCGCGGAACATGCCGCCGCGGGCGACTGGGTCATCAGCGGCGACAACATCCAGGACCGCTATAACTGGCTCTGGGATCTGGGCCGCGCCTACACGCCGCTGGATGCCCCCATGCGCCTCGGTCTGGCCGGACTGTACAACTACCCCGGCAGTCCCCGCCTGACGGCGGACCCCAACCTGCCGCAGGTCGCCGTGCGCGCCCTGTCGGAAACGGCCGCGCCCGTCCTGACGGGCGAAAGCCTGCGCCATTCCCCGCAGCACTGGCCCAACCCCTGGGTGGCCTGGTTCTTTGGACTGGGCAGCGTACGCATGGCCTATGCGCACTGGCAGGAGGAATGGACAGATCCGCTGCGGCAGTTCGCCCGCGGGGAGATCACGGCGGTTCGGGCGGGGTCGCCGCTCGTCCTGCGCGTACCCGACCCGCTGCGTCAAAGGGGGCTGGACAATGCCTGGCTTGCCGCCAGCCCGGCGGACCCCAATGCCACGTTCTCGCAGGTCTGGCTGGTGCTGGACAGCGCCACGCCCCTCCCGGCGGACGTCGCCTTCTCTCTGGAGATCTGGCGGCTCAATCCCATAGACGCCCGGCGCATGCTCCCCATACCGTCACAGATCGTGCTGGCGCGGGAACTGCTGGCGCAGGCCCCGAAGGAACGCGCCACGCAGGGCTTGTGGCTGCGTCTGGCCGCCAGCCGCATGCCGCTGGTACGCGCCCTGCTTGATGGGGATACCGGCCGCGTCGTCTATGCGGTCCCCCTCGGCATGGCCCCGCAGCACATGGACAGACTGCCGGGCGTCATCATCTCGCTTGACGGACAGACCTATGCCCTGCCCGGCGATCCGGCCGCCCTGCAGTATCCCTAAGCCTGTTAACACTATTCGTTACTTGTTTGGGGGGAAGGGGAACCCCTCGCTATGCTGTCGATGCCCGTAAGGCTCCTGCGTCGCCTAACGGGCACGGCCCTCTGGGCCGCCCGTCGGGTCGCTGCCGGCGCGAGAGGGGTTCCCCTTCCCCCCAAGCCCCCCCATCCCTTCCCCAGCGCGCTTTTATCGGGGAAAAGCAGGGGGGCGCACCGCCTTTCAGGGGATGCGGAGCACATTGGGGTTGTTTATCGTATTTGCTGAAATAATGAGTAAAATCTGTGCTGACAGGCCCTAAAAAGACATATCCGTCTCACGCCTGCACAGGCACGAAAAAAGCGGGCCCTGCCGGAGCAGGACCCGCTTTTGGAGTTCATTCTCTTATCAGCGTCTAAGAGGCCGGACGCGCGGCAGCCGGCACGGCTTCCGGCGTCTTCTGGCCGACGGTACGCTGCGCTTCCACCAGCTCGTCGGTGTCCACCAGCACAGGGCCGGGCGTCACGCCGGGATCCTGCCAGCCGCCGCCCAGCGCCATGCACATGCTCACCACCGCATAGAGGCGGTCACGCAGGGCATTGGCCAGCGAAAGCTCGGCATTGAACAACTGGCGTTCGGCATCCAGCACGGTCAGGTAATCGGAATAGCCGTTGTCGTACTGCAGGCGGGCGATGTCCACCGCCCGGCGCAGGCTCTTCACCTGGGTCTGATAGCTCTCCACGATGGCGTTGGCCTCACGCTGCGCCACATAGGCGGAGCGGATGTCGGAGAAGGCCTGGCCCACCGTCTTGCGGTACGTCGCGATGGCGGCCTTCTTCTGGGCCTCGGCATCCTTGAGGTTGTACCAGTTGGCCCCGAAGTCCAGCAGCGGCACGCTGGCCGTAGCGCCGTAGTTCCACGTCCCGGACGGATTGGTGAACAGGTGGCCGAAGGAGGCGCTCAGGGTGCCCAGCGCCCCGGTGAGGGAGATGGACGGGAAGAACTGGGCACGGGCTACGCCGATATTGGCGTTGTAGGCCATGACCAGGAATTCCGCGGCCCGCACGTCGGGACGGCGCATGAGCAGTTCGGAAGGCAGCCCTTCGGGCAGCACGGGCGGCGAGGGCATGCTCTCGATGCTGCGGCCGCGCTGGATGGTGCCGTCCATGATCTCACGCGGCGAGCGGCCCAGCAGCAGGGCAAGGCCGGCTTCCGCGGAGTCCACGGCCACCATGGCGCTGTGCAGCTGCGAGCGGGCCGTCTCCACTTCGGCACGGGCGCGCTGCCAGTCCAGCTCGGTGATGTCGCCCTGCTGGTAACGGCTCGTGTAGATGCCGAAGGATTCCTCGCGGCTCTTGAGCGTGCGGTTGGCCGTGGCAAGCTGCATGTCCAGCGCCAGCAGCGCAAAGTAGCTCTGGGCCGTCTGCCCGGCTATGGACAGGCGCAGGGCCTCGTGACTGAGCAGGGTGTTCATGAGCACGTCCGTCAGCATGGTCCGCTGGTTGCGGTACTTGCCCCAGAAGTCCAGCTCCCAGGCGGCGCTGAGCGAACCCTGATAGGTCGTATACGAACGGTCGGCCAGCTTGCTGTAGTTGGCGCTGCGCTCGGACATGCTCTGCGCGCCCGCTCCGGCATCGCCCGTCACCAGCGGGAAGAGGGCGGAAGTCGCCACCCCGGCCTGGGCCGCGGCGGATTCGATGCGCGCCATGCCTTCGGCAAGGTCATGACTGTTCTTCAGGGCTTCTTCCACCAGCGCCGTCAGCACCGGATCGTTGAAGCGCTTCCACCAGTCCGTGTACAGAGGCTGGGTCGTCAGATTCACCTTGCGCCACTGACTCGGCATGTCGAAGCTCTCGCGCTCGTATTTGGGAGCCAGCGAGCAGCCCCCCAGCACGAACAGTGCCGTCAGGCACGCGGTCAGCACCCGAAAACGGGGAAACGCGATCATATGTCGTCCTCCTCGAAGCGTCCCTTCCCTTCATTGGGGTCGCGCTTGCCCTGCAGGCGCAGGGAGACCGACATGATGAAGCGGAAGAAGAACGGGATAAACAGGGTGGCAAGGCAGGTGGCGGCCAGCATGCCGCCCACCACGGCGGTGCCGATGGCATGACGGCTGTTGGCGCCCGCGCCGGAGCTGATGGCCAGCGGCACGCAGCCAAGGATGAAGGCCAGCGAGGTCATGACGATGGGGCGGAAGCGCAGGCGGGCGGCGTGCATGGCCGCCACGTCCAGACTGCGCCCGTCGCGCCAGGCCTCGACGGCGAATTCCACGATCAGGATGGCGTTCTTGGCCGCCAGACCCACAAGGGTGACCAGAGCCACCTGGAAGTACACGTCATTGGAGAGATCGCGCAGCCAGGTGGCCACCAGCGCCCCGAAGACGCCGAAGGGCACGGCCGTGAGCACGGCCAGCGGCAGCGACCAGCTCTCGTACTGGGCGGCAAGGATCAGGAAGACCATGACCAGCGCCAGCACGAAGATGATGGTGGTGTCCGCGCTGGCCAGCATTTCCTGCAGGGCGGAGCCCACCCAGCCAAGGGCATAGTTGCTGTCCAGCACTTCGGCCGCCACCTGGTCCATGGCCGCCAGCGCCTGACCGGAGGAATAGCCCGGAGCGGGATCCCCCATGAGGTGGGCCGCCGGGAACACGTTGTAACGCTCCATGGTCTGGGGCGCGGTACGCCGCTCCAGGGTCATAATGGCCGACAGCGGCACCATTTCTCCCTGATTCGTCCGCACGAAAACATCGTGCAGGGATTCGGGCAGCAGGCGGTAGTCGGCCTCGGACTGCATGCGCACCTGGAAGGTGCGGCCGAGGTAGTTGAAGTCATTGATGTACATGGCGCCGAAGGAGGCGTTCATGGCCGTGAAGACGTCGCTGATGCTGATGCCCATGTCCTTGCAGCGGTCGCGGTCCAGATTGGCGTAGAGCTGGGGCGCGCCGGTGGAAAAGAGGCTGCGCAGCGAACCGATGGCCGGATAGCGGCGATTGCCGTTCTCATCCGTGGACATGGCCGCGGTGACGAACTTGTTGGCCATGGCCTCGAGATCCTGGCTCGTGCCGTCGCCGCGCATCTGGATGTAGCATTCAAAGCCGCCCGTGGTGGACATGCCGCTGATGGGCGGCGGCGTGAAGCCGATGGTCACGGCCTCGGGCTGCATCATGGTCACGGCCATGACGCTGGCGCTGATGGCGTCGGCGCTGCTCTCCGGGGTCTTGCGCTCGCTCCAGGGCTTGAGCGTGGCGAAGAAGGTGCCGTAATTGCTCTTGGTGGACATGGAGGTGATGTCCAGCCCGTTGATGGACATGACGGTCTCCACGGCCGGATTCTTGAGCAGCCTGTCGGCGATGAGCCGCGTCACATCCGTCGTGCGGGACTGCACCGCGCCGTCGTCGAGGATGGCCATGCCGAGGATGTAGCCCTGGTCCTCATTGGGAACGAGGCCGCCGGGCACGACCTTGAACAGCCAGACGGTGGCCGCGATCATGATGGCGAAGAGGGCGAAGGCCCGCAGCGCGGAATCCTTGATGAAGCGCACGATGCGCACATATTTGTGCGTGGTCTTGGTGAACAGATAGTTGAAGACCACGAAGGGCCTGGCCGGCTGATGGTCATGGGCATGGGGTTTGAGCAGCAGCGCGCAGAGCGACGGGGTCAGCGTCAGGGCCACGATGCCGGAGAGTACCACGGACACCGAGATGGTGATGGCGAACTGTTTGTACATCTGGCCGGCCAGACCGCCCATGAAGGAGACCGGGATAAACACCGCGCAGAGCACCAGCACGATGGCGATGACCGGGGCCGTCACTTCGCTCATGGCCTTGGCCGTGGCTTCCTTGGGCGGCAGATGCTCCGTGGACATGATGCGTTCCACGTTTTCCAGCACCACGATGGCGTCGTCCACCACGATGCCGATGGCCAGCACCATGCCGAAGAGCGTCAGGGTGTTGATGGTGTAGCCGAGGGCGTACATGCCCGCGAAGGTCCCGATGATGGACACCGGCACGGCGATGCAGGGGATGAGCGTGGCCCGCCAGCTCTGCAGGAAGACATAGACCACGATGAACACGAGGATCATGGCTTCCACAAGGGTATGGATGACTTCGTTGATGGATTCCATGACGAAGTCGTTGGTATCCACGATGACCTTGTAGGCGACGCCGTCGGGGAAGCTCTTCGCCAGCTCTTCGAGACGGGCCGTCACGGCGTCGCCGGTGGAGATGGCGTTGGCGCCCGGCAGGAGGTAGACCCCCATGCCGCGGGCCTTCATGCCGTTCATTTCGGTGCTGACGCTGTAGTCCTTGCCGCCCATCTCGATGCGGGCGACATCCTTGAGGCGCAGCATGGCGCTGTCCTCGCCGGTGCGTACGATGATCTCGCCGAATTCCTCCGGCGTGCTGAAGCGGCCCTTGGTGTCGATCTGCCAGGAAAGCTCGGCATTCTGGGGCAGCGGCGGGTCGCCGAGGCGGCCGGGCGAGAACTGCGAGTTCTGCTCCTGGATGGCGGCGGCGATGTCGCTGACGGACAGGTTGTACTTGGCCAGCTTGTCCGGCTGAATCCAGATGCGCATGGCGTAGTCCATCTGGCCGAACACGGACACGTCGCCCACGCCGGGCACGCGCTTGAGTTCGTCGGCCACGTTCATCTGCATGTAGTTGTGCAGAAAGACTTCGTCGTAGCGCCCGTCGGGCGAGTACAGGGCGATGACCTGCAGCATGGCCGGCGAACGCTTGGTCACGGTCACGCCCTGCAGGCGCACGCTCTCGGGCAGGGTCGTCTGGGCAAGGTTTACCTTGTTGTTGACGTTGACCAGCGCCATGTCCGGGTTGGTTCCCAGCGAAAAGTAGACGTCGACCGAACCGGAGCCGGACCCAGATGAGGCCGTGGACGTCATGTAGAGCATGTTTTCCACGCCGTTGATGTTCACTTCCAGCGGAGCCAGCACGGTGGCGGCGATGGTCTCCGCCGAAGCGCCGGGGTAGTACGCGGACACGTTGACCGTGGGCGGCACAAGGTCGGGATACTGGGCGATGGGCAGGGCCTTCATGGCCAGCGCGCCCACGAGCGTGATGACGATGGAGATGACCGACGAAAGGATCGGCCGTCTCAAAAAGAGATTGGGTTTAGCGGAGGCAGCCATAGCGCATCACCTACTGGGCGGCCTTTTCCGCGTTGTCGTCCTTGCCTGCCCCGTCGTTGCCGGCAGCGGCTTTCTGAGCGCCGTCCTTCTTTCCCTGAGCATTCGGGTCCTGCGGGGTCACGGGCTGGCCGGGACGGGCCTTGATGAGGCCTTCGCTGATGATGACCTCACCGCCCTTGAGGCCGGAGTCCACAAGATACATGTCGCCGATGGTCTCGCTGACCGTCACGGGCACGGACTTCACGATATTGTTCTCATCCAGGGCCAGCACGAAGGAACCCTTCTGCGTGATGAGCAGGGACTTCTGCGGGATGAGGACGGCATCGACCAGCACGTCCCCTTCCATGAAGATGCGCACATACTGACCGGGCATGATGGAACCCGTGGAATTGTCGAAGGTGGCGCGGGCCTTGATGACGCCGGTGGTGGGCTGCACCCGGCTGTCGATGAAGTTGATGACCCCTTCCACCGGGCTCATGCTGCCGTCCAGCAGACGCAGGCGGGCCTTGTAGACGTTGTTCTCCGGGAAACGCAGACGTCCTTCCGCCGCCAGCTGCTGCCGGCGCATGCGCTCCGGCGCGGCGATGGAAAAGTCGATGTACATGGGGTCGGTCTGTTCCACATAGGTGAGCAGGGAGTTGTTGCTCACCAGGTTGCCCGGCGTGTAATTCTCCTTGGAGCTGTAGCCGGAGACCGGCGAGACCACCTGACAGTAGTCCAGATTGATCTTGGCCTCGCGCAGGGCGGCGCGGGCGCTGTCATAGGCGGCGCGGGCGTTGTCGCGGTCCTTCTGGGACACGGCGTTCTTCTCATAAAGGGGACGGATGCGCTGCCATTCGCGGGCGGCGCTGTCGTACTGGGCCTGGGCCTGCTGCACCTGCGCCTCGTACTGGTCGCGTTCGATCTGGAAGAGCAGCTGCCCCTGCTTCACGAAAGCCCCTTCATCATACAGGCGTTTTTCGATGATGCCCTGCACGCGGGCGCGGACTTCAACGGAACGCGAACCGGAAGCCTGCGCCTGGTACTGGGCGGTCCAGGGACGATCCTTGGCCTCCACATGAAAAACGCTTACAAGCGGCCCCTTGCCGCCCTGGCGCGCCTGTTCCTCTTCGCCCTGGCAGGCGGCAAGCTGGACAAGCACGAGAAGGGCAAGCGCCACCGAAAACAGATTACGCGTACGCATTCAAAACTCCATAAGCGGTTTCCCGCTTTTCGCAGTGGTTGCCGCCACAGGCGGGCGGAAATCAGAAGGCATGGCGGCAAGCGGCAGCAAGCCCCTGCGGGGCCGATTCGTTCCTGCCGCGTGCGACCCTGTTTTCCCCGACGGCGGACGCCGTAAACGCATGCCGCATGCCTGTACGAGGGAGAACAAACAGTCGAAAAACATACTTTCGGCGTTTGTGTCAAGAAAGGCGACGGAATCGTCGCCTCTTTTTTACCCTCAAAAAAATGAATTATTTCAATATGTTGAAAAGACGTATGTTTTTCTCGTAACTACTTGTTTTTATTGATGAATATTTTTCAGCCTATCCGTCATGCTCATCCCCGGCATACAGCCCCGAAGCGGCAAGGCGGGTATGCTGGGCGGCAAGGCGAATGAAGACGCACCACCAGATGGCGTTCTTGAGGATCTGGGTACGGTTCCTGCGGCGGGGCGTCATGCTGGGCCGCAGGGCGCTCAGTTCAAGGAAGTGCTCGCCGCCGCTCTCGCTCAGATAGGCGACGCGCAGCTCGATGCGCTGCATCGCGTTCACCTTGTCCGGCGGGTACTGGCTCAGCAGCCGGGACGAAAGGTCCGTGGCCTTGGCGGTGCTGGTGGGCATGTCGGAGCCGCCCTCGTGGATCTCCTGGAGCTGGCCGTCGATGATCATGTCCACGGAAGTCACGTTGCACAGATTGATCTTGCCGCGACCGGCTTCGGCATGCTGCCGCACGACGCGGTAATAGAAGCCGCCCATCTCCTCGGACACGCCGATGACCACCGTGCTCTGATCCGCGCCGGAGTAGACGCCGATCTGGGCCGTCATGCGGGTGTCGTCCGCGATCTCCGACTTGATGGCGGAAATGAGCCGGCGCTGCACCAGCAGACGGCGGCGGGCTTCCATATAGATAAGGGCGATGGCACTCAACAGGAGCAGGACAATAAAGAGCTGGACCACGGGAAACTCCTTCGCAAAAGAAACGAGGGCCGCGGGCCGAAGCCTGCGGCCGGGCGTCCATCAGTCATCGATGCGCAGGCGCTGCAGGGTGCCGGCGCGGGCGGCCAGCAGTTCGGCCACGACGGACACGGCGATCTGCTGCGGCGAATCCGCCCCGATGGGCAGGCCTATGGGGCAGCGCACGCAGGCAAGCTCCGCGTCGGGCACGCCCTCCTTGCGCAGGGCGCCGTACACGCCTTCCTTCTTGGAACGGCTGCCGATCATGCCGATGTAGAAGGCATGGCTTTCCAGCGCCTGCACCAGCACCTCACGGTCAAAGCTGTGTCCGCGCGTCATGATGGCCACATAGTGCCGCCGGCCGATGCCGCAGGCACGGACAAGATTGGCGAAGGCCTGCAACACGAAGCAATGCCGCGCCATGGGGAAGCGCTCCGGCGAGGCGAATTCCGCCCTGTCGTCCACCACGTCCACCACGAAGCCGCAGGCATGCGCCAGCGTGGCCACTTCCAGCGACACATGGCCGCCGCCGCACAGCAGGAGCACCGGCGGCGTGTCCAGCGGTTCCATATAGATGCGGGCCACTGTGGCGTCCACGATCCCGGCCTTGCCCTTGCGCTTGTCCAGCAAGGCGCGGGCCGGGTCCAGCCCGATGATGACATTGGCCGTTTCCGCGGGGATGTCCGGCACGCCGGCCGACCGCCCGTCGGGCAGGGCCTCGGGCTGCCGCTCAAGATAGAGGACGCGCCGCGGCAGGGTCTCGCGGGTGACGTCCACCGACCATATGCCGTCGATGCCCTGATCCAGCGCGCGCTGGGCCTGCCGGAAGAGCGGGGCCTGCGCGGCGGAGAGGCTTTCGCAAAGGACTTCCATGCTGCCGCCGCAGATCATGTCCGTGTCGGCGCTGCCGTCCATGCTGCAACGGTGGCAGGCGGAAAGGCCGCTGGCGAGGCACTGACGGGCCATGTCCAGCGCGGCCGCCTCCAGTGCGCCGCCGCCCACGGTCCCCAGCAGGCCCTGCGAAGTCAGCAGGGCCCGCGTCCCCGCGCCGCGCGGCGCGGAGCCTTCCCGGCTGATCACGGTCATGAGGACGGCCTGCTGCCCGGCCTCCAGCAGATCGGCGATACGCTGCTCCAGCCCCAGCGGACTGCTCAGCGGCGTGATGCGGGGCGGCGGAGGCGGCGTCACGACGCCGGCGGCCGCGGGATCGCGCTTGCCGTCCCGGCGCTTGCTGTCTTCGGGCTTCTGCTTTTTAGGCATGGTCGTCCTCCTTCACATAGCCGCACCCTTTGACGGGGCAGATGATTTTCACTCCGTCACGCGATTTCTTCTCCACCAGATAGGGGGAGCCGCAACGGGGGCAGGCTTCGGGGATGGGCCTGTCCCAAAGCGCGAAATCGCATTTGGGATACTGATCGCAGGAATAAAAGATCTTGCCGCGCTTGCTGCTCTTTTCCACGAGCCGTCCCTCGCCGCAGCGCGGGCAGAGGACGCCCGTGGAGAAGGGCGCGGCATAGTCGCAGTCGGGATAGCCCGTACAGGCGATGAAGCGGCTGCCCGTGCGCGAACGCTTGATGACCAGATCCTTGCCGCAGCGCGGGCATTCCCCCACTTTTTCCAGCTGCGGCTTCTGGGGGGCGACGATCTCCAGCTCGCCGTCCGCATTGCGCTGGAAATTGCTGGTGAAACGGCATTCGGGATAGCCGGAGCAGGCCAGGAACTGCCCGGCCTTGCCGAACTTGATGACCAGCGGCTTGCCGCAGTCGGGGCAGGTCAGATCCGTGGGGATGCCGCCCTTGACCGACTGCATGTTCTTGGCCGCCGCCGCCAGCGTGGGATTGAAGTCGTCGGCGAAATGATGCAGCAGCTCCACCCACTGCTCCTTGCCTTCCGCCACCTTGTCGAGGCCTTCCTCCATGCTGGCCGTGAAGCCCACGTCCATGAGCCGCCCGAAATGCTCCACGAGCTGCTTGCAGACGATGCGGCCCAGATCCGTGGGGATGAAGTGCCTTTCCTGCAGGCTGACGTACTCGCGGTCCTGCAAAGTGGAGATGATGCTCGCGTAGGTGGACGGCCGGCCGATGCCGCGCTCTTCCAGCTCGCGCACGAGGCTGGCTTCGCTGTAGCGGGCCGGGGGCTGGGTGAATTTCTGTTCCTTTTCCAGCTTGTCCAGCCCAAGCTCCTGCCCCGGCGTCAGGGCGGGCAGTTCGCTGTCCGCCTCGTCCTTGCCCCTGGGCATGACCGCCAGGAAGCCCGGGAAGAGCAGGCGCTCGCCCTTGGCGCGCCACTGGCTCGGCCCGCAGGCGATGAGCGCCGTGGTGTCGTGGAAGCGCGCCCCGGCCATCTGGGAGGCCACGAAGCGCGACCAGATGAGCCGGTAGAGATTGTACTGATCCGGCGGCAGATGGCCCTTGAGGCTGTCCGGGGTGATGTTCACGTCCACGGGGCGGATGGCTTCATGCGCATCCTGCGCGCCGCTCTTGGCCTTGTAGACGCGGCTCTTGGCCGGCAGATAGTCCTTGCCCCAGGTGGCGGCGATGAAATCGTGCGCCGCCGTGCGGGCCTCGTCCGCGATGCGGGTGGAGTCGGTACGCATATAGGTGATGAGCGCCGTGATGCTGCCGTCCTCCATCTCCACGCCTTCATAGAGGCGCTGCGCGATGTTCATGGTGCGCTTGGCCGTATAGGAAAGGCGCTGGTTGGCCGCCTGCTGGAGGGTGGAGGTGATGAACGGCGGCTGGGGGGCGCGTTCGCGCTCCTTCTGTTCCACGCTCTCCACGCGCCAGGGCTGTCCCTTGAGGGCCGCTTCCAGGGCCTGCGCGGCTTCGGCGTTGGGGACGACGGCCTTCTTGCCGTCCAGCTTGTGCAGCTCGGCCCGGAAGGGCGGCGGGGTCTCGCCGCGCAGATGGGCGCGGAACTGCCAGTATTCTTCCGGCACGAAGGCGTCCCGCTCGTCCTCCCGCTCCACGATGAGCCGCAGGGCCACGGACTGCACCCGCCCGGCGGAGATGCCGCGCTTGATGGTCTTCCAGAGCAGGGGGGAGATCTTGTAGCCCACCAGCCTGTCGAGCACGCGCCGCGCCTGCTGGGCCTCGAACAGGTCCCGGTTGAGCGCGCGGGGGTGAGCCAGCGCGTCCTTGACGGCTCGCGCCGTGATCTCGTTGAACTGGATGCGCTTGATGTCCTTGGCCTTGTCGCCGATGAGCTCGGCCACATGCCAGGCGATGGCCTCGCCTTCCCGGTCGGGGTCGGGGGCCAGATAGACGGTATCGGCCTTGCCCGCGGCGGTGCGCAGCTCGCTGACCACGTTCTTCTTATTATCGATGACCTGATACTGAGGGGCGAAGTCGTTGGCCTCGTCCACGCCCAGCGAGCTGGAAGGCAGATCGCGCACATGGCCCACGCTGGCCAGAACCATATACTGCGGCCCCAGAAATTTCTTGATGGTCTTCACCTTGGCAGGCGATTCCACGATGATCAGCTCTTTGCCCATGCGAATGCTCCCTCTCCAGTTTCGCAGGCGAGAATACGGCAAAATGCGTCCGCGTCAAGAGTCCGGCGCTCATGCCGCCAGGCGGAGGACGCCGCCGCCCTCCCGGATGCCGCCGGTTCGGAACGGTCATCCTCATCCCGTCCTCACCGGCTCCTATCCTCATTCTGGTTACTTCTTTCTCCCACACGGCGCAACAGGGAGGAGGCGCGCAGCCACTGCTCCCTCTTCCCCGGCCGCCGGACCGGATGGACAAATCTTTTACGCCACTGTACAAAAAGACAGTTTTATATGCTGCTGACCGTCCCGCATGTCCCAAAGCCCTCCTGATGCCTGGCCGAGTACGGGAAAAAGCTGTCTGCGCCGGCTCTTCACTCTGCCGACGGCGTATTTCTGTCTGCCTCCGACAGGCTGCGGAGCCAGATTGCCGGACAGCGGCACGCTCCCGCCGGTGACGGTTGCAAAAAACACGCCCTTTTATTGGAAAGGCTCGGCAGAGGAGGTCCGGAAAAAGGGCGTACGCGTCGATGACCTGTCGCCGGCCACCGAAAGACAGCGCCTGACCGTCGACGGCACGGCGGCCGCAACGCCAGCGAGGAGACCATGAGAACCCCTTTCCTGCGAAAAAGCCCCGGCCCGCGTCTTTTCCCGCTCTTGCTCGCGCTCTGCCTGTGTCTGCATCTGGCTGGCTGCGGCGCGTCACGTCCGGACGGCGGTAGCCTCACGCCGGTACGCGTGGGTGAGGACACCGCCTTTTATCTGGATGTTTCGGGCAGCGGCATCAATGCCGAGGACCTTAAGTATACCGTCATGGGCTACCTGCAGAGCGATACCGGCATGAGCATGGCCGACAGCCCCGGCCCGGACACGCTGATGGTGCGCGTGGAGGTGCGGGAGATCTTCCCGGCGGGCAGCTCAAGCATGGACGCCCGCGAAACGTTGGGCACCACGACCACCGGCGTCCTGCTGGGGACGCTGGTGGGAGGGCTTGCGGGCGGCCGCAGCGGCGCGCTCATCGGCGCGGGCGTGGGGGCGGCCACGGGCATCGGCGTCTCGGCCCTGGACAGCCGGACCAAGACCCTCTGGGCCATGCGGGCCCAGGTCGGCCTGGCCCACGGCAAGAAACCGGACAAGCTGGAAGAGGTCGTCGTCAGCACTGACGGCGTGAGCTCGCGCGACGAGGCCCTGCCCACGTTACAGGACAAGCTGGCCCAGCGCATCAGCGCGGCGGTCATCACTTCCGCCGCTGCCGGCAAACAGTGACGCTCCGCCCGGCTCCCCGCCGGGAAGCGCCGCCACCCCGTCCTTCCCCTCGCGCCGGGAGGCGGTGGACAGGCTCTGCCCGCTTCGGTTATAGCATCCGTGAGAAGTGACGCTCACGGCCCTTGCGCCGCGTCGATTTTCCCGCTCTTTTTCGCTCTGATCACGTCTCGCCGCCTGCGGCAGGACGTCCGCCATCATCCGCGATCCCCGGAGACAAGGCGCGGGACGCTGAGACTTCAACCCATCTCTCCCCAAGGGATGCGCTCGTACGGAAAGCGCCATGCACCATTTACGAAAGACCCTCGCGCTGTTGCTGTTTGCCTGCCTGCTGCTCTCCAGCGCCTGCGTGAAACAGTCCCGGCAGGCCGGCCCGCTGGACGTCTACCGCAACGGCAAACTGGATGAAGCCGGAACGGACATCGCCGACGTGGCCTATGTCAGCGTACGGGACAGCACCACGCTGGTGGGCAATCTGCACGGCGAGATCGAACGGCGGTTGCAGACGCACGGCATACAGCTCACCAGCAATCCGAGCCAGGCGGGCTATATCCTCCAGATCTCCGTCCTGGCCTGCGCCTCCTCCGCCACAGACGAACTCAAGAAAAGCGTGGAGGCCGGTTACGGCGCGCCCGTCGCCCTGTCGGGCAAGGGGAACACCGCGCTCGTGACGGACGCCCTGCTGGTGTTGCGCCGCGTGCCCCGCGCCGGGAAAAAGCAGGCCCTGCAAAGCATCTCCAACCGGCAGGCGGTGGCCAGCAGTCAGATGCGGCTCGGCCTGCAAGCCCGCAAGGAGCTGGATACCGCCAAAAACCTGCCCCCCGACGTGGGCGTCAAACTGGCGGCGGAGATATGCACCCCCATCCTGCATCATGCCGCCGGCACGGAAGACCCGCATGCCGCCCCGGAACCGTCCGAAACGAAGAAAAAAACGCCTGACGGCAAAAAGTGATCCCTCACGAACGAACACGCATCCCCGGCAGCCCGCATGCCGGGGATATTTTTTCTGCCGCGCGGCGGCTCAACGGTGAGGCTCCCGCCAAAAATGCGCGCTGAACCGCCGCCCCCGCTTGACGGCCCTGTCCGCCAGCCCGGCCCGTTCCAGCAGCATAAGGGCAAAGGTACAGTTACAGCTGTGCCCGGCGGACTCGCGGGCCCGAGAATCAAAGGAATTATCGAAGGTCCGAAGATCCCTCGTATCCACCAGTTTGCCGCCAAACTGCCGGTACGCGCCATAAAATATGTCCCACTTCAGGAGCATGACGCTCTTGCCCCGGCGGTAACGGACCCCCTTGTCATCAATTTTAGTGATGGTCGATGTCCCGCCGCCAGGATTGGGCAGCACATCCCCGACGCTGATACAGGCTTCGATCAACCGCTTGAACTCCCTTTCTTCCATATCACCTCCTTCCGACCGGCCCGCCCTTTTCGACGGACATGTCGGCATCTTGACGAGCTCTTTCCTCCTTTCCTGACACGCTGCCGAAAAACAGGCAATATGCCCAACTAACACATTGATATTTATCATAAAAAATAAAAAAGAACACTTTTTGCAAATCCCTTCCGCGCCGTATCCTCTTTCTACGGGAAGCGGCACGGCTATCTTTCGGGAGGGAGAACATGACCAATTCTTTGCCGCATATCCGGCCCCCTATGGAGAAGCAGAACAGCCTCTCCCTGACGCAGGGTCGCAAGTCCGCCGAAGCCGACACCTTTGCCGCCATGCTCCACAAGGAGACGAAAGGCGCTCCCGATCCGGCGCAGCCGGCCGCCGCAAGCCCCGGCACGGAAAAGACCACGCCGCAAAAGGATGCCGCCACGAGCGAAAAGAGCACGGATGCCCCCGCCACGGCCCAGACGACGGCGCGCATGGACCTGCCGGGCATCCCGCTGCACGGACGCGGGGTGACCCCCTTCCATCGTTCGGCCCTCGCCGGGCGCAGCCCCAGCGAAGTCATGCAGGGGCAGCTCTTTTCCAACGCCTCGCTGGACATCAAGCAGACGCAGACGCTGGAAGGCCTCATGCAGACGCTGGGGAACGGAGGGGACTCGCCGCTCGCCAGCGCCCAGAATTTCAACATCGCCCGCCAGCTGCCCGGCCTCAGCCTGTCCATGCGTGATCAGAACGTCATCCGCGAGTTGAGCAGCGACGACTACGTCCGCACGCACAACCCCTCTGATGCCGCCTCGGCACGGGCGAAGCGGCGGACCGCCCGCAAGCGGCAGGGACGCCATGCCGCCTACGGCAATGAGGAGATCGGCTCGCTGTCCGCCCGCTTCGAATCCGGCAAGGCCGGCATCTCCGCCATCGGTTATGACAGCAAGGGCGGCACCTCTTACGGCAAATATCAGATAGCCTCCCGCGTGGGCAGCATGGATGCCTTCCTGTCCTTCCTCGACTCGGAAGCGCCCGACATCGCCAACCGCCTGCGCAAATCCGGCCCGGCCAATACCGGCAGCCGTCAGGGCGCCATGCCTGACGAATGGCGCGCCATCGCCGCCGAACAGCCGGAACGCTTCGGCAGCCTGCAGGAATCCTTCATCCGGGAGAGCCATTACGATCCCGCCGTGGCCGGCATCACCGAGCGCACCCGCCTGAACATGGACGAGCTGTCGCCCATCATGCGCGAAGTCATCTGGAGCACCGCCGTGCAGCATGGACCGCGCGGCGCCGTGCGCATCTTTGAGCAGGCGGACGCCGCCACCAGCGGCAGCGGCAAGAAGTATGAGCGCAGCCTCATCTCCCACGTCTACGATATCCGCTCCGGACAGTTCGGCGGCCATTCCGAAGGCATACGGGCCTCGGTACAGAGCCGTTTCAAAGAAGAGGAAGCCATTGCCCTGAACATGCTGGACGGGGCCGGCTCACGGACTGCCTGAGCGCCCCTTGCGGCCGGAAGGTCTTGCCTGTTCCGGCCATCAGGAGGTACAGCCAGAGGAGGACGGCCGGCGGAAGCCGTCCTTCTCTGGCTGTCTGAACAACGGCAGGCCATCCGCCGCCGTCCCCGCATGATCATGCTTCACCCGTCAACCAGCCCCGCCGCCTGACTCCTCTCTGCATGAGCGTCGATATCCTTTTCCTGAACCTCACCCGCTTCGGCGACCTGCTGCAAAGCCAGGCGCTGCTTGAGGACTGCCGCCGTGCCGGACTGCGGGCCGGTCTGGTCTGCCTGGACAACTTCGCGGCCGCCCTGCCGCTTTTGCGCTCCCTGCCGGAAGCCTGGCCCCTGCCGGGCGCGGAGTTCCTCCGGCGACTGGACGGCAAGGGCCCCGGCCGGAGCTGGCATGACGCCCCCGCCCTGCTGCTGGACTTCGTGGCCCGCGTGCGGCAGGAGGCCGCCCCGCGGCACGTCGTCAACCTGACGGCCACTCTGCCCGCCCGGCTGCTGGCCTCCCTGCTGGCCCCCACCCCGGAGGAGGTCACCGGCTTCGCTCTGGATCGCGAAGGTTTCGGCTTCTGCCGGGGCAACTGGGCCGCCTACCTCTGCGGCACCACCCTCAAGCGCTGCAATGCCCCTTTCAATATGCAGGACATGTTCCGCATGGCCGCCCGACCCGCCGTGCAACGGCTCGGCAACGACCCCGCCGCCGGGGAGGCGATGCGCGGCGGCCGCCTGCTGCCGCCTTCGGATGAGGCCACCGCGCAGGCCGAGGCCCTGCTGGCCGGCGCGCCGGAAGGCTGTCGCGGCTTCGTCGGCCTGCAGCTCGGCGCGAGCCACCCCGCGCGCCAATGGCCGCAAGAAGCCTTTGCCCGCACAGGCGACGGCCTGTGGCAGGCGGCACGTCTCTGCCCCGTACTGCTGGGCACGCCTGCCGAAAAACCGCTGGCCCGCGCCTATGCCCAGCATGCGCGCGGCCCGTTCCTCGATGCCGTGGGGGCCACCAGCCTCCCCGTGCTGGCGGGGCTCGTGGCGCGCCTGCGTCTGCTGGTGACCAACGACACCGGCACCATGCACCTTGCCGCCGGGCTGGGCATCCCCTCGCTGGCCATCTTCCTGGCCACGGCGCAGGCCTGGGATACGGGCCCCTATCTGGAAGGCTGCTGCTGCCTTGAGCCCGCCCTGCCCTGTCATCCCTGCGGCTTCAAGCATGTCTGCGCCCATGACGGTGGCTGCCGCCGGCATATCTCTCCGCGTACCGTCCTGCGTCTGGCGCTGGGCTGGCTGGAATCCGGCCGCTGGGACAGCGGCGTGGACCCCGCCCTGCGGCAGGAGGCGCGCGTCTGGCTGACCACGCGGGACGCCGGCGGCTTTGCCGATCTTGTCTGCCTGAGCGGGCATGAACACGAGGACCGCAGCCTCTGGCTGCGCCTGCAACGCCGTTTCTGGCAGCCTTTCCTCGACGGCATGGACGGCGCGCCTGCCGCGGCCGCCCCCTCCGATCTGCCGGACGACTTCCCGGCCGCCGTGAAGGCCTCCGAAACGGCCCGCAGCCTGCTGCCCGCCCTGCGCGAGGCGGAACACTTCCTGGCGGCCCTGCCCGATCAATGCCGTCTGGCCGCTGCCGGGCATCCCCGCATGGGGCAGCTCCTCCTGCGCGCCTGCGACCATATCCAGCGTCTGCTGGAAAACCGGGATGAGCTGGCCTCTCTCAGTTATTTCTGGCACGAGGCGCGGCAGGCGCGAGGCGACGAACTGGACGCGCTGGCCGGGCTCGCAAGGTCGTTTTCGCAGCATCTCGCAGGCCTGAACGCGCTCCTGAGCTCTTGATAAGGTACATTTTTTGCTTTATCCTTTTCAGACCCTGATAGGGAAAATTTTGCCGACGTGTCCCCGCCTTCCGACGGGAGCTCCCACTTTGCGCTGATGCGAGGAGGTTTTATGATCATTGTGGACGGCCGTAACAGCGGCAAGGAAATTTCCAACTTTGCCAATCTCGAGGAGATCCTCGTGGATGTCATGGAAGGTGAAGGCATGGAAAATCGTGTGGTCACCGACGTTCTGGTGAACAACGAGCAGTTTTCCGAAATCTATCCGCATCAGGCCGAAGATATTTCCACCGCCTCCATCACTTCCGTGGAAGTACGCTCCATCGAGGCCTCGGAGATGGCTCTGGCCATCGCCGGCGAAATGGAAAAGGTCACCCTCATGATGGAAAAGGCCGCCCATGAGATCGCCCGCCTTTTCCGCGAGGCTTCCAATACCGACGCTCTTGAGCTGCTGCAGGATCTGCTGGACGTCAACCGTGACTTCCTGAACATGCTTGCCCTGCTGCGTACCCAGTACCTCAAAGGGGCCAAGGGGGACGACCTCAGTATCCGGGAGGAAAAATTTACCAGCCTGCTCTCGGAAATGACCGAAGTTTTCGAAAGCGAAGACTGGATCCTGCTGGCCGACCTCCTCGAATACGAATTCGCCCCCCTGTGCATCGAGTGGCGCACCACCAGCCAGAACGTCTACAAGGCCATGCAGGAACAGAAAGCCTAGCCGAATGGGGGGAAACATGTCGCAGTCTCTGCAATTGCTGGATCAGGCCTTTCAGCTGGGACGGCTGGAACGCGAAGCCCTGCGCGGCAAGAACTATGACCTTGCCGTGGAGCTTTCCGAACAGCGCCAGGCGCTGACGCAGAAAGCCTGGGAAAACCTCGGCGAGAGCGACCGCCCCGCCTATCTTGACCGCCTGCTGCGCATAGCCGATCTGCAAAAGGAATTGAGCGAACTGGCGCGCACGGCGCACAGCAGCATCCTGTCGGCCCTCCAGGGCTCGCGCCGCCAGAAAAAACGCCTGTCCGGCTACCAGCGCACCATCGCGCTCAGCCTGCAATAGATTTTTGCCATGACGGGAACGAAACGGGGAAGCGTCGAAATGACGTTTCCCCGTTTGTTTTTCATCGACGGCTCCCGCCTCGCTGCTTGCAGCGCACTGCCTGCCGAGCATTGCGGAAGCGGCGTACGCCGCCTTCGACAATGCGCGGCGCATCCCTGCGAAGCTGGCCGCCTCCGGCCCGAATGATGTTGAGGGCGAGGCATTTTGATGGTATCCGGCAGCTATCTCAAAAACGGGCCGACGAATACATGCTGCACAGCCACAGCGCCTGCCCCTCCCGGCGGAGAGAGAATTCGGCATGCCCCGTACACAAGCAGGTGAACAATGCAAAGACGACGGCGGAACGGCAACTCCATGAATACATAGCCCCCGGCAGGGACGTCTTCCTGGGGAGCCGCTCTGCATTTCCCGGAGGTAGTCACCGTTCCCTACTATCTGTCAGTATCGCCAGTTTTCAAAAATCAATCATTCCTCAGGGAGAAAACCATGCGGATATATTATGCCGCCAGGGGACTGCGCGGCAAACCTTATCACAGTGACATCATAAACAAAGATCTGTTTACTTTTTTCAGGGTAAATGCTTGCATCGCATCCCCTCTGAAGAAAAGTTGCTCACTGCCGGCGCTTTTCCCAAATTCCATATGGATATGGGGGAATACACGGATTACGAATACGTATGCGAGAAAGGAACATTCTATATTCCCAAAAGCATTTGCATGGGCGAGACTATCGAACCCGGTCGGGTCTTCGATCATTACTTTGTGGTTCTCTGCGGCGATGAGGTGGAACTGCGCCATCTCTACAGGGATCGGCCGTGGAATGAGACGGTGGGTCGGGATACCGAAGTCACGGATCCTGACGTCATCGCCAAAATGGAACGCACGCTGAGGCTTCTTCTGGCGGAGAACACCCTCAAGATGCCGGAGCATGTACACATATCGCATCAGGCTCTGTTCAGGTTCCTGACCTTGCTCGGCGTTGCCGATGCCAGAGAACTGGCTGACAAGATCCATACCGCCGCGCTCCGTGAAGGATTCGACATTGATGAAGCCTACACCGACGGGCATCTCAATCTGATGCGACGGGCCCTGAGGGATCGAAAAAGCCTGGACTGGGTGGACTGGAAGGAAGCGCCGGGAGAGGTTTTCGGCTCCTTGTGCTTCCTCTTGCCGCCCGGGGCAGACGAACGCCTGCCCTCCCCCGGCGATGAGGACGCATCTCCCCCGGAGGTGCTCCACGAGTACAGCTCCGCATTGCATGATCTCTATGGCCTGACGGTTCTGCTGTGGGATACTGGCGGTGATGAATACGCTTTTATGGTCGTACCGTGCGACAAGGTTCCCGAAGCGTTCGAGCTGGCCTCTGAGCTGGGCATCACCCTGCAGCATGTTGAAGAGCAGCTTGCAGAGTAAACAGCGATAAAAATAAAATCAGTGCGTTGCCCGGCTCATTGCTGATCCTGACAACGCACTGATTTTATTTGGAATAGCTGTTGAAAGATCCCACATACGAAAAAAGGCTTGCGATGCAGATCGCAAGCCTTTGACCTTTCTGGTTGCGGGGGCAGGATTTGAACCTACGACCTTCGGGTTATGAGCCCTTTTTGACAGAACTTGAAAGAGTTAGACACAGCTGGATAGACTTTGATTTATTTTTATTTTCAATACGTTATCAAAAATAAGACTTTGCCGCGCATTGACCTGAATGGTTAGAAATTGACGGTGTGGTTAGAAATAGGTTAGAAAAATTTTGCCGGTTAAAACCTGCTCCCGCGTATGAACCACAACCCAAGGCAGTTCATGGCTACCCAAAAACGGCGATACCACCCAAAAAAATGGGCTGGCGTTTATGTGTACGAAACGTCAGAAATGTATAATGGCGCGCCTGACCTGTGTTTCTACATCACGTTTAAATCCGGCCGCCGCCTCATCTGGGAAAAGGTAGGCAAAATTTCCGAAGGATACGGGCCGGACGTGGCGGCGGAAATTCGCGCTGATCGGATAAAGGCCATCAGACATGGCGAAGAAGTCAAAACCGCCAAAGAACTCCGCCGCGAACAGGCGGAGAAAGACAAGCCCTTTGCCGAAATTGCGGATGCATATTTTGACATCAAGGGGCCGACCCTCAAAGGGTTGACCACGGATCGCAACCGTTACCTTAAACACCTCAAACCGCTGTTCGGCAAGCGAAGCGTCTCGGAAATCACGCCCCAGATGGTGGAGGAGCTGCGCAAATCCCTGAGCGAACGCAAACCGGCCACTCTCTGGAATACTCTTGAGCTTCTGCGGCGCATCATCAATTTTGGCGTCAAGACCAACCGCTGCCCCAATCTTGCCTTTCAGATCGAAATGCCCGTTAAGGACAATGAGGTTATTGAGCATCTGACGCCGGAAGAAACTCGCCGCTTTCTGGATTGCGCCCGCACATGGCCAGCCCGCGATGTGGGCAATATGCTCCTGCTGGCCTTTTTTACCGGTATGCGGCGCGGGGAGATGTTCAAACTGCAAGATGAGGACGTGGCCTTTGACCTCAAGCTCATTCGTTTGCGCGATCCCAAGGGCAGAAAAACCCTCTCCATCGGCATGAGTTCCCTGGTGGAAGAACTGTTACAAGAACAAATGGCATGGCGTGACGAACATTTTCCCGGCAGCCCCTATGTTTTCCCCGGCAAAAACGGCGAGATGCGCAAAGACTGCACAGCGGTTGACCGCTTCCGCAAGGCGGCGGGCCTGCCGCCCAAGTTCCGGCCCTTCCACGGGCTGCGGCATCACTTTGCCGTAAGCCTCGCCAACAGCGGCAAATTCAGCATGGACATGATCTCGGAAATGCTGACACACAAAAATGTGGATTTCACCAAAAAGAAGTATGCCCAATTCCTGCCGGAGACCTTGGCCGCTGCCAGCAACGCGGCGGCGGACATTCTCTCCGGCCAACGGTAGCTTTTGCGGCTGTTCCGATTACCGTGTACACATGGTGAGGAAAAAGATAGTATTGTAAGGAGCAGGCATGGCATTCACACTTCAAACGCTCAGGGAACAGGCCGCCGCAGGCGAGGACAGCACACGCCAGTTCAAGTCCCGAATCGACAATGCGGATTCTCTGGCTGCGGAAATGGCCGCCTTCGCCAATGCCAACGGCGGCGTAATTTTTATCGGCGTGCAGGATGATGGAACACTGTCCGGCATAACATCCCGAGAATTGCATGATGCGAACCAGTTGATCGGCAACGCCGCCAGCCAGCATGTCCGCAGCCCGCTTGTGGTGCAGACGCAGAACATTCTTCTTGAAAATGGAAATGTGGTTATCGCCCTGACCGTTCCTGCAGGAATGGACAAACCCTACTTTGACAGGAAAGGCGTTATCTGGCTGAAAGCCGGGGCGGACAAGCGACGTATCAATTCTAAAGAGGAACTGCGCCGTCTTTTTCAGTATACCAGCCAATTCCATGCCGATGAATTGCCCACAAAGGCGGGCATTAACAAACTGGACAAGCTGCTGTTCCGGGATTTTTTGAAAAAGCGGTATGACAGTGACTTCCCGGATACCCACGCAGAACAACTGCGCCTGCTGCAAAATCTGAACCTCGCCGCTGGCGATGGCAATCTCAATCTGGCCGGAGTGCTGCTTTTTGCCGAACAGCCGGAGCTGATTTTTCCGCAGTTCGTGGCAAAAGGCGTCCGCTTTCCGGGAATTGCCGTTCATGCTGACAGCTACGATGACACCGAAGATTTTGAAGGTCCGTTGAGCAGACTTTTCAAGGACGCCCTGGCTTTTGTCATGCGCAACCTGCACAAGGTACAGGGCAAGAATGGCGTCAACTCACCGGGTACGCCGGAAATACCGGAACAGGTTTTTGAGGAACTGCTGGTCAACGCCCTTGTACACAGGGATTATCTTGTCAGCGCGCCCATCCGCATTTTCATTTTTGATGACCGCGTGGAAATCATCAGCCCCGGCACGTTGCCGAACAATCTGACCATAGCCAATATCAAAGCCGGCAATTCCAATATCCGCAACCCCATCCTGATTTCTTACGCCGCCAAGGGGCTTTTGCCCTACCACGGCATCGGCTCCGGCATTCTGCGCGCTCTTAAGGCATGGCCGGATATTGATTTTGAAGACGATCGGGAGAGTTCGCTGTTCAAGGCCATTGTACGCAGAACCCACCGGCCTGCGGAAAACACTGGGGTACTTGCACCAGAACTTGCATCAAAAACACAAAATTTGCACCAGAAACAAGGGCTTTCTGATGCAACTCTGCGCGATATTGCACCGGAAATTGCACCAGAACTTTTTGCGCTCCTTGAGCATATCTCCGCCAATCCGCGCATAACCACAACCGAACTCGCTACTGTTCTAAACGTGAGCCGACGCACGATTCTTTACAGAACAACCATGCTCAAGAAAAAGGGCATCTTGCGCCGCATCGGTCCCAGCAAGGGCGGACAATGGGAGATTCTCCCATGAAGTTTGTTCCCAACGGTTCGATTATCAAATTTCTGCAGATTGCTGTTCTGGGCTGTGGCCTTGCCTTTCTCATGGCATGGCTGACAACCATGTTTACCGTTATTAAAATTACGCAAGGCGTTTCACTTGCAGGAGTAGCGCTGATACTGCTCTGGTGCGTCGTGATCGGAGGGGCCGCTGTTTGGAGCATCTGCGCCTTTTGTGCGCTTTATGTGGGAACATGGCGCAAACATCACGTTGATCACGCAATCCGTCTGAGTGAAGCCATGCTCATGCTGCATGCTTCCACGAACCATGAACAGTTGGAAGCGCTTCGCCATTATCGTATCCGGGTGTTCAAAAGTCATGAAGCAATCCCGGCGGGAGGAAAACTCGGCGTGGATTGCCGTGAAGTTTCCAACTTTCTTTCTCCCATGCTCTTTGGGTTCAATAAGTTTTTTGCTCTCGGATCGCCCGAATATTGTTGCGATGCCACACAACTTTCCGCAATTGTGGAGGAAAATCAGACGCGCTGGTGTGGCGAAAGCAGTGTAGCTCCAAGCTGTGATGCCGCAAAACTCAACAGGGAGATTGAATAGCTGAAAAAGAAATACAAGGAAATGACGGAGAAATATACCAGCGCAGCGGGACGAGAAGGCAAATTAAAAAACGAAATCGAACAAATGGAAGCACATATACACATTCTTGTCATATTAGCGAATAAGGTTACCAGAGAATTCACCCACCCACTCGCCAAACACGAAATTATGCGCCAATACAAGGAAATCGGCAAGACGTTGGGGGTTGAAAACGCTCCGGGCAATTACATAGAAATTTTTCGCAAGGCAATGCCGAAAGAGTATATCAACCACGGCCGAGCGCCTATTCAAAATCCCTGAAAGGCAAGAAACCTGACCTGCTCAGGTTCGCAGCCCTCAACTTGTCCCCGTTATAACATAGTAAAATAACATAAAAATTATCAACCTCCCTTTCTTAGGCCTAAGAAAGGAAGGTTTTGTTTCGCCTTTGCTAACACCCCGTCTGTTCAGCGTTTTCCTCTGGGCATAGGGTGTGTTCTCTCCAGATGCTTCTGGATGGATTCATACACTTCAGCCTGAATACAGGGAGATGCTGATGGCGACCAAAAATTATCACCGCAAGAAGTTGCCGACATGTACGGCGTGAAGACATGCACACTGGCCCGCTGGCGCTGTAAAAAAGTTGGCCCGCGCTACGCCAAGCTCGGCAGCCGTGTCATGTACGACATAGAAGACCTTGAAGACTGGTTTGCGTCACGCTGCGTCCATACCAGAGATTCCGCCCCTCAACTGAGGAAAAGATGATGGAGGGCGACATTCTGCATAGTTTTGCCGAGTGTCTGCGCGTAGCGGGACTGGAGGTCGAGACCGTTCAGGCCGACGGCCTCCTGCACCGCTGCGGCACAACGGACAGACCCCGGCGCAAGGACGGCGCGTACAAGGCGTTTCTGGACGCTCCGGCTTCCCTCTGGTGGAAGAACTGGCGCACCGGCGATGAGGGAACGTGGACGGCCAGGCCGGAAAAGGAACTGACCGCCGCCCAGCGTAAGGCTCTGCATGAACGCATCAGGGTCATCAGAGCGCACAACGAAGCCGAACAGGCCCGCCGCTGGCAGGCAGCCGCAAAGCTGGCAATCAGTATCT
Organism: Candidatus Desulfovibrio gallistercoris; assembly: GCA_019118745.1. Taxonomy (GTDB): domain Bacteria; phylum Desulfobacterota; class Desulfovibrionia; order Desulfovibrionales; family Desulfovibrionaceae; genus Desulfovibrio; species Desulfovibrio gallistercoris. The sequence continues at coordinate 53,825 of DWYJ01000028.1, forward strand.
GGAATCATGCCAGTCCTGTCGGGGACAACCATCCTTACCTGCAAAGAAAGGAAGTCCCGGCCATCGGCCTGCGGCAGACAGAAGACGGCCGGCTCATTGTTCCGGTGCTGAACCCGTCCGGCCGGATACAGAGCCTGCAATTTATTCTGCCGGAAAAACCTGCCGAAGGGACGGACAAGTTCTTTCTCAAGGGAGGACGCACGGCGGGAGGCTTCTTTTCCTTTTCCACCGAAGACAGGAAGAAAGACGGTCCCCTGCTGATTGCCGAGGGGTATGCTACAGCGATCAGTCTTCATCTGGCGACCGGTTATGCATGTCTTGTGGCCTTCAAAGCCGGGAATCTGAAAGCCGTGGCCGTCATGGCCAGAGAGAGGTATGCAAAGCGTGAAATCATCCTCTGTGCCGATAACGACACGGAGACACAAGGGAATCCCGGCAAGAAGATGGCCTCTCTGGCGGCTCAGGCCGTGGGCGGCAAGCTGGCCGTCTGCCCGGTTCATGAAGGCAAGGCGACGGACTTCAACGACCTGCACCGGCTGCGTTCTCTTGAGGCTGTCCGGGCCGTTGTGGAAGAAGCGCGAAAGCGGGATGACGACTGCCCCATGCCGGAAGGCTTTTTTCTGGTGAAGGAAGGCAGACGCGCCGGGCTGTACAAGCTGGAGACCAGATCGGACGGAGACAGTCAGGAAATCCGGCTTGGTCCTCCGCTTCTGGTCAAAGGCATGACGCGGGGAGCTGACGGCAACGAATGGGGCCTGATGCTGGAATGGATTGACCCGGATGGCAACAAGCACGCATGGGCCATGCCCGTGGAAATGCTGTTCCGGCAGGGAAACGACTGGTACAGCATACTGGCCTCCGGCGGGTGGTTCGGCAATCCGTCCACCCGGTCGAAGCTGGCGGCATTTCTGTCCACGATCCGGCCCCTCCGACGGATACGCTGTGTTTTGCGCACGGGCTGGCATGAATCCGTCTACGTGCTTCCCGATACCGTTTACGGCGTAACAGAAGAAGACACCGTGCTGCAATCCTCGCAGCATGGCGGCTTGTACCGTACATCTGGAACGATGGAAGGCTGGCGGGAGATAGCGGAATTGTGCGTCGGCAACTCCCGTCTCAGTTTCGCGTTATGCGCGGCCTTCGCCGGGCCTTTGCTTCGCCCGGCCGGTCTGGAAGGCGGCGGCTTCAGCTTTGAGGGCGGCTCATCCTCCGGTAAGACCACGGCATTGCAGATCGCCGCCTCCGTCTGGGGCGGTCCTGAGCATGTCCGAAGCTGGCGGGCTACGGGCAACGGGCTTGAAGGCATCGCCGCCCTGCACAACGACAATGTGCTGATTCTGGATGAAATGGGGCAGGTCAACGGACGTGTTCTTGCCGAATGCGCCTACATGCTGGCCAACGGACAGGGCAAAGGCCGCTCGAACCGTGAAGGCGGAATTCGCCGTTCCCAGAACTGGCGTCTGCTCTTTCTCTCCAGCGGCGAACTGGGGCTTTCCGACAAGCTGGCCGAGAACGGTCTGAAATCCAGAGGCGGACAGGAAGTGCGTTTCGTGGGGCTGCCTGTGGACTCGTCCATGCTCACCAGCCTGCATGGTCTTCCCGATGCCGGAGCCGTGGCCAATCGTATCAAGTTGCTTGCTTCCGAACATTACGGTCATGCGGGGCATGATTTTCTGCAAAAGCTGACGAAGGTCGAAACCCTGAACGCCGTCCGGGCGGAAATCGGCCCGGCAATGGCCGATGCCGTCAGGCATCTTGTCCCCGAAGGCGCTGACGGACAGGTACGACGTGTGGTCATGCGCTTCGCCCTGTGCGGCATGGCCGGAATGCTGGCCCTGCGGCTGGGCATCCTTCCCGAAAAGCTGGACGTATTGAACTGCATCGAAATCTGCTTCCGGGACTGGCGCACGGCAAGAGGCGGAACCGGAGCTTCCGAGGATACCGCCATCCTTTCCACGGTACGGCTGTTCATCGAACGGCACGGCGCAAGCCGCTTTCAGGATTTGGATACGCAAATGTCCACCTGCATCAACCGGGTGGGATTTCAGCGTACTCGCAACGGCACGACCGAGTATCTGAT
>DWYJ01000029.1 GCA_019118745.1 Candidatus Desulfovibrio gallistercoris
CGCAGGGCCGTGCCTGTTAGGCGACGCAGGAGCCTTACAGGCATCGACAGCAGAGCGCGACCGAAAGGCGGCCCGCAGGGCCGTGCCTGTTAGGCGACGCAGGAGCCTTACAGGCATCGACAGCAGAGCGAGGGGTTCCCCTGCCCCCCAAACAAGCGGCGAATAGCGTTGACAGGCTCCGGGCGCGGCCCGGCATTCGCGGCGGACGCCCGGCACAGCCGCACGTCTCGCGCCGGATGCTCAGTCGTCCTCGCCGCCGTCGAGCAGTTCGTCCAGGTGCCGCCGGGCAAAGTCCAGCGAGTCATCCAGTTCCAGCGCGGCTTCCAGATAGTGGCGCGCCTCGTCCCGCCGGCCGAGGAGCTTGCAGCAGACGCCGAGGTTGGCCATGTCCATGACCGATCCCTTGTCCACGCGCAGCACGGCCCGGAAGGCCTCGGCGGCTTCGGCATAGCGGCCTGTGCGGAAGTTGGCCACCCCCAGCAGGTTGCCGTATTCCTTCATGTCCGGGCAGAGGGCGCAGGCTTCGGCCAGCGGCGCGCGGGCGGCTTCCCAGTCGTCGCAGAGAGTGGCGGCGTAGCCGGCATAGAAATGGGACAGGGCGGTGGCGTCGGCGTCCGGCTGGCAGGCGGCAGCCTTGCTGAAGGCCTGGCGTGCCTCCTCGTGCCGGTCGGCGCGCAGGGCCAGCATCCCCCGGAAAAAGGGCAGGAAGTGTCCGCCGGGATAATGGCGCTCCAGCACGTCCAGTCCGGCAAGGGCTTCCGCTTCTCCGGCTTCTTCGGCCAGCTTGCGGCCCACGAAGAGGCCGAGGCTCTGGTTACGGTCGCGCTCGCGGAAGGCAAGGCCCGGCGCCATGCTGTAATGCGCGGGGATGTGCAGGGCGGGGTGGCTCACGTCCACGGCATAGACGTTGACCGGGGCCAGACCGCGGATGGCGGCCAGCAGCTCGTCGCGGATGTCGGGGGCCTCCACGCCGGGCAGGCTGCGCAGCGGGACGGCAGGGCCTTCCAGCAACCATTCGATGTCTTCCAGCCGCTCGAACTTGCTCAGGCCGGAGGCCTCGTAACAGGCGTTGGTGCAAAAGTCTCCCGCCAGCTGCGCCACTTCGGTCACGGCGCGGATGGCCGCCTTGGCCGGACTGGAGGCCGTGCCGGCGGTGAAGACGATCTCCGAGCGATTCGGGAAGGTGGCCGGGTCCCAGGCCAGCGCGGCCACGGTGGGCAGGGGCATGCCCAGCGAAAAGTCCTTGAGCACGAGGCGGATGCCCTGCGCCGCGAAACGGCGGCAGAGATCGGCCAGCACCGGGTCGTCCAGCGTGTCCATGTCGATGCTGGGCGTGGTCGGGCGTTCCCGGTCGATGCGGCAGCAGACGTGTCGCTCCACCAGTTCGCTCAGTCCCTGAAGGAGGGATTCCTCCGTGCTGTTGCCGGCCGAGGTGCCGTTGAATTCGCCCAGCAGCTTGAACCAGTCCAGCGGCGTCCAGACCGTTTGTCCGTCCGCCAGCCGCGTGGCCGGATAAAAGGACCAGCGCACGGTGGACAGCACCTCCCGCGCGGCTTCCGGCGCGAGCGTATCGTCCACGGAGCGCAGGATCTCCTCCACCGGCATGAGCTCGCTGCCGAAGCGCTGTTCCGCCTCCTGCCAGGTGGCCGTCACCATGTGGGGCCGGGCCTCCCAGAAGCTGAAGAAGGCGTAGCGCTCCATGAGTTCCATGAGCGCCGAGGCCTGCGCCTGTTCGGCGGAAGAGCCCTTGCCCATCTGCTTGCGCGTGGGCATGATGCGCCGGGCGTCCCGGCCGCAGACGCTCAGATAGACCGGTATGCCGAGCCGGCCCGTATCCACGCGGCGGGTCTCGGCCAGCACGTCCAGGCCGGAATCGGCCAGGGCCTGCCGGACGCGTTCGATGGTCTGCCGGGGGCTGACGCACTTGTCCAGATCGCGGGTATAAGCCTTGGGGCAGGGGCGGAGCTGGATGGGCGTATTCATGCGCGCTCCACCACCAGCAGGGAGTAGGCCCGGCGCTGTTCCTTGCCGTCTTCGTCGTGGCTGGTCAGGCCGATACGGCGTTCATCCACGCGGAAGCTCTTGGCGGCCAGTTTGGCGAAACGCGGTTTGGCGCGCGCAAGGTCCGTGGCAAAGAGCGCCTTGCCGCCCGGCGCCAGATGGCGGCCGAGGAATTTGAGCAGCGGGCGGTGCAGCTCGTCCAGATAGAGGATCTCCGATGCGGCCACGAGGTCGAAGCCTTCCGTGAAGCGCGGATCCTTGCCGGGGTGCGTGACATCCAGATGGGTGACGTCGATGATGTTTTCCAGACCGTTGCGCAGCACGTTGGCTTCGGCGAACAGCAGGGCGTGGGGCACGATGTCGGTGCAGACGATGCGGGCAAAGCCGTAGTGGGCCGCCACGAGGCTCAGGGTGCCGCAGCCCGCGCCCAGCTCCAGCAGACGTTTGCCCTGCGGTTCGAAGTGCCGCAGATAGCGGCCCAGCACGAAGGAGGCGGGCCAGACCTTGGCCCAGAGCGGCAGATCCTTCAGGGGATTGCGGATGGCCTTGCGGGCCAGCATGCCGTCCAGATAGGCCTGCATATTGCGGATGGACAGCACGTCGAACGACAGATCGTCGATGACCAGCGGTTCGAAGTCCACATCAAAGGTGGCGCGTATCCGGGCAAGCAGGCCGTCCAGCGCGGACGGAGGCGTCGTCCCGGCAGGGGAAGGGGTTGCGGTCTGGCTCATAATGACTCCCTTGTCATGATTCCCTGCCGTCTTATCCGCATTCCGGGCGCAAGGCAAGACGGCCCCTGCCGCCTTGACAGGGAGCGGGGCCCGTTCTAAGCAGGGGCCATGAACAAGGAACTGTATCGACTCGAAGTGACTGTGCCGGAAGAGGACTACGACCTTCTTTCCGGTCTGCTCACGCTGGAAGTGGCCTTCGGCTGGGAAGAGGAGAGCCTGCCCTCAGGGGAGACGCGTTTCCGCATCCATTGCGAGCAGGAGGATTTCCTGCTGGCGCTGCGGGAACGCATCCGGGACGTCCTTCCCCAGGCGGTCAGCGTCTGCGCGCCCATCGAGAACAAGGACTGGCTCGGCGCCTGGCGGGAATTTTTTACGCCGGTCCCCTGCGGGGAGCGCTTCGTCGTGCTGCCGCCCTGGCTGGCGGAGCAGGCGGCTGCGGACTTCCCCGGCCGCACGCCCATCGTCATCGAGCCCAAGAGCGCCTTTGGGACAGGGCACCACGCCACCACGGCCCTCTGTCTGCGCGTGGTCAGCGACCTGTTGGACGCCGGGCGGCTTGCCGCCGGGCAGCGCTTCCTTGATCTCGGCACCGGTACCGGCGTGCTGGGCATCGGCTGCTGCCTGTTCGGTCTGCGCGGCGAAGGGCTGGATATCGATCCGCTGGCCGTGGACAACGCGCTGGAGAATCGGGCCCTCAACCATATCGACGCGGACGCCTTCCCGGTGGCGCAGGGCAGCATCGACGCCGTGCGGGAGCGGTACGACGTGGTGCTGGCCAATATCCTGGCCCGCCCGCTTACGGAGATGGCCCCGGATATCGTGCGGGCCTGCGCGCCGGGCGGCTGTCTGGTGCTCTCCGGTCTGCTGGAGATCCAGGCGGACGGCGTGGAGCAGGCCTATCAGGCCTGCGGTCTGCCCGCGGCCCGACGGCTGATCGACGGGGAGTGGTGCGCCCTCATCTGGGAAGATGTTCCGCGTCAGGGGGCTGCCGGCAACTGATCCGTTAGAGCATTTTCGGTTTCAAGCGCTTTGCGTTCCAAACCATACGGCCTGGCGTTTCGCGGAAAAACGCGGTTTTTCCGCTTGGTCTGGGCCGGGCGACGGCAAACCTTGGCGGGCCGGCTCTAACAGGAACCATTCTTGACAAGTAGCACGGCTTTCCGTAGACTTGCCAAAAATCTGTGGAGAACAAGCAATGAATACTGTGACCTTTCAGGGAAATCCCCTGCATCTTGAAGGCAGCCTGCCGGTCGTGGGCGAAAAGGCCCCTGACTTCGTGCTGGCGGCCAATGACCTCAGCCCCCGCAGCCTGAAGGATTACGCCGGCAAAGTGCTTGTGCTGGTGTGCGTGCCTTCGCTGGATACGCCCGTGTGCGATATGGAAGTGCGCCGTTTCAATACGGAAGCCGCTTCGCTTTCCGACACGGTGAAGATCGTGGCCGCCAGCTGCGACCTGCCCTTTGCCCAGGCCCGCTGGTGCGGCGCGGCCGGCGTGACCGCTGTGGAAAGCGCGTCGGACTATAAGGATGTCAGCCTCGGCCGGAGCTACGGCGTGCTCATCCAGGAGCTGCGCCTGCTGGCGCGGGCCGTCTTCGTCATCGCGCCGGACGGCAAGCTGGCCTACAGCCAGCTGGTGCCCGAAGTGACCCACGAGCCGGACTATGCGGCCGTGCTGGACGCCATCCGCAAGCTGATCTAGGTTCCTCTCATTTTCTTGCAAAAACAGGCGGGCGCTGTCTCTTTTGGGGCAGCGCCCGCTGCGTTTTCGGCAGCGCCGCACCGCGACCGCGGCGGCAGGACCGGCAGAGCCTTACAGCACAAGCCAGGCGATGACGAGATAGCGGCCCAGCTTGGCCAGTCCGACCAGCAGCAGGAAGGGGAGGAGCGGCTCCCGCAGCAGACCGGCGGCCAGCGTCAGAGGATCGCCGATGATGGGCGCCCAGCTCAACAAAAGCGACCAGCGGCCGTAGCGGTGGTACCAGGCTTCCGCCTTGCGCAGGGCATCCCCCTTCACCGGGAACCAGCGCCGCTCACCCAGCCGGTGCGCCCAGCGCCCCAGCAGCCAGTTCACCAGCGAACCCAGTGTATTGCCCAGCGTGGCCACGCCGACGAGCAGGGCGGGCGCGGCCACGTCATGGGACAGCAGGCCGGCCAACGCCAGTTCCGACTGCGCAGGCAGCAGCGTTGCGGCAAGAAAGGAGGAAAGGAACAGGCCGCCCACGGCCCAGCATGCAGCCATCATCGTTCTGATCGTCGGGAGTCGTCATGCGCATCGCCTGCGGCAGCGGCTCCGCAGCAGGCCGCTCGCATGGCGCGGGAGGGATGAAGGTAGCTTCTCCCGTGGCGGCCGTAAAGTCCTGTGGTAGCCGGTCCATTTTTCTGGGTAAAAAAGCTTGACGCCTTTATTGAGAATTGTTATCAATAGATCACGACGACAACAACAGCGGAAAAACCGCAGGAGGAAAATATGAAATCTCTGAAAGGTACGCAGACCGAAAAAAATATCCTCACCGCCTTTGCCGGTGAATCCCAGGCCCGTAACCGTTATGACTTTTTTGCCGGGGCCGCCAAAAAAGACGGCTATGCGCTGGTGAGCGACATCTTCACGGAGACCGCTCTGCAGGAAAAGGAACACGCCAAGCGGCTCTTCAAGTTCCTTGAGGGCGGGGAAGTGGAGATCGCGGCGGCCTTCCCGGCCGGCATTATTGCTGACAGCCATGCCAACCTCATCGCTTCCGCTGCCGGCGAGAACCACGAGCACACCGAGATGTATCCCTCCTTTGCGGCGACGGCCGAAAAGGAAGGCTTTGCCGAGATCGCGGCCGTCATGCGCAATATCGCCGTGGCGGAAGCCTACCACGAGCGTCGCTTCCTCGCGCTGGCCAAGGACATCAAGGAAGGCCGCATGTTTCTGCGGGAAAAGCCGGTGGTCTGGCGCTGTCGCAATTGCGGCTGCCTGGTGGAAGGGGCGCATGCTCCGGAAATGTGCCCGGCCTGCGCGCATCCCAAGGCCTATTTTGAAGAACTCAACTACAGCTTCTAGACTTAGGCTCATTACGCTTTTTTGAGGGGGAAGAAACCCCTTTTGCTCGCGGCAAAAAGGGGTTTCTTCCCCCTCAAACTCCCCCATCTTCCCCAAAACCCGCTACTTGGGTAAAAATAATTGAAAACGAAAGACCTCAGGTTATAAAAATATCTCCGTCAGGATATATTGCCTGATAATGAGTCCTGACCCTAGAGCTTTTTGCCTTTGAAAAAGGCAATATGCGCGGCGGCGGCAAGGGGCCCGCTAGCCAACAGGAGCGGGAAGCCCCACAAAACTCCTTATGCCCTCCCCGGCGCGGACCTGAGCGTTCGCGCCGGGGTTTTTGTTTGGAGCGGGCAAGGCAGCTCTGGCCGGAACGGGTAGGGAAGGAGAGCGGTGCGGGAGGGCCCAGCCTTTTCGCCGCGAAGCAAGAAAAGGCGCTCTCGTCATTCTTCCCCCCCAAGCTCCCTATCCCTTCCTCAGCGCGCATTTACCGTGAGAAGAGTCGGGGACACGAGGCTCCCCACCCCCGAAGCAAGCGGAGCGTATACGGCTTCTTTGTCTTGTCTATGGAAATTGTTTCGTAAAATTTGTGCTGGCAGGCCCTGGAGCGTTTGGCTTTTGCAAAAGGGGAAACGCGAGGTGACGGCACAGCGCCGCCCGGCCCAAGGTGAACGGGAAAACCGCGTTTTTTCCGTGAAGCGCCAGACCGTATGGTGTGGAACGCAAAGCCTTCCACACGAAAAATGCCCTGGACGAGCCCGGCGGGGAAACGCGCGCAAAATACATGTGGCGGACCTCCGCAGAGGCCCGCCACATGACAGAAAGGGGGAAGGGGGAACCTACTTCAGGCGGGCGAGCAGGGTCTCCTTGATGGCGTCGATGCTGCCGGAGCCGTCCAGTTCGATGTAGGTCGTCAGGCCCTGACCGGCCAGTTTCTTGAAGTAGTGGGCCGCAGCCAGCGTGCCGTCCACGTCATTGTAGTAGATGTCATGGCGCTTGTTGATGGCGGCCTCGTCCTGGTCGTCGCTGCGGACGGTCAGCTCGCCGCCACAGACGCGGCAAACGTCTCCATTGGGCTTGATGGCGGCAATGAAGATATTGTTGGGGTGATTGTTGTTGTTCTTGCAGAGGCGGCGGCCCATGATGCGGTTCTTGGCCGTCTCTCGGGCGAGCTGGATCTCGATGACGTAATCCAGCTTCAGGCCCTCCTGCTGCAGGGCTTCCCAGAGTTTTTCAGCCTGCACCATGTTGCGGGGGAAGCCGTCCAGCAGCCAGCCGTCCTTGCCGCGGGTCTTGAGGGTCTCCAGCACCATGGGGATGGTGATCTCGTCCGGTACGAGGTCGCCGCGGTCGATATAGGCCTTGGCTTTTTTGCCCAGCTCGGTGCCGCCGCCGATATGCTCACGGAAGATGGCGCCGGATTCGATGTGGGCAAGATGGTATTTCTGCTTCACGAGGTCGCCCTGCGTGCCCTTGCCGCTGCCGTTGGGGCCGAAAATAAGAATGTTCATCATATCCTCCTTGCGGCGCGACGTGCGCTCGATTGATGTAGGGTGCTTCCCGGAGTACCGCGTGCGGCACGGCCTGTCAACGTCCCTCGCCGGTGCATTTTCAGTGCGATACGCCTTGCGTTCCACACCATACGCCTGTCGTTTCGGGGAAAGCGTGCGGTTTTTCCACTCGCTTTTGGCGGACGGCGCTGTTTGTGCCTCGCGTTTCACCGTGTTCAAAGGAAAATCGCCCTATGCCGGGGCCGCTGCCTGGCACAAACGCTTGGGAGAAGGCGAACCGTTTCCCCAAACGCAAGCTGAACAGCAAAAAGGGCGGGCCGCGCATACGCGCTGACCCGCCCGAACAGCTATCCGCCGTCATGCCGGCGGACGATGCGCCTTGTCGCGCTTAGAAGCTGTAGACCAGAGCCACGTTGGCTTTCCAGGCATCCTGTTTGCTGAAGGGCACGCCGGAAGCGCGCGTCCAGCTGCGGTTCCAGGTGCCGCGGTCCATCATGTTGACGATATAGCCGAGTTCCAGTCCGGCCGTCAGGTTTTCGTAGATCTTGTACTTGTTGAGGAGGTTGAATTCCAGCAGTCCGTCGTTGGTGGTCAGGTACGGGCCGTCGATGTTGCTCTGGGGGTTGGTCCAGTCAAGCGGCGTGGTCGCGTATTTGACCATGGAGGGGCTGTTGGTGCCGCCGCGGTAGGCCACACGGAAGGTGTGGGTCAGGTCTTCCAGGAAGCTCATGTCCTTGAGGTGGAAACCGATGCCCCAGGTACCGGCGTAGGAGAGGGCCATATCCCACGTCCCGGCCGTGCCGTCATAGAAGGCAGCGTCGCCGAGCATGCTCGTGAACACGCCGAAGGGCGACATGGTGGGCATGCGCTCGGAACCGTTCTTCATATTGCCGTCGTCGCCGGAACCGTACCAGCCGAAGATGCCGGGAGTACCCCAGTCAAGCTTGTATTCCACAAGAGCCTTGAGGATGAAGCCCTGACGCTCGGTGGACGCGCGTTCGGCATTGGCCACGCCGCGTTTGCTGATGCCGTAGCGGCCCATGGCCTCCACCCAGCCGTAGTTCATGTCCACTTCGATGTTCCAGGGGTCGAGAGCCGTGATCTTGATGGGCAGACCGGCCCAGAACATGCCGCCGTAGGTCTTGCCGGTGTGCTCGCGGGCAAAGGCGGAATTGCTGTGGCCGAAGGGATCGGTCCCCAGAGGATAGAAGGCGTTGATGTCCTTCCACCAGGAGGTGACGCCGTCAGCGTTGGCGTCATTGCGCCAGGAGTTTTTGCCCTGCATGCCGTACATGGCCCACGGCGTGATCTTCACGCCGTCGAACTGCAGCGGCAGGGAGAGGAAGAAGAGGTCGATGTTGTCGAGGTAGTTGGCCTGATAGTTGGTCTGGCCGTTGTTGTTCCAGCCGGTGAAGTTGTCGTTGCTGGGACGCATCCACATGGCGGTGAGGCCCACGTTCTCGTTGAACGTGTAGTTGGCGGTGACGGCGGCCACGTCGGCGTTGTCCATGACCATGCCGCCGCCGGCGGCGCTGGGCAGCCAGGTGTTCTGCAGGCCCATGCGGAAGCGCAGATCGGTGTTGGGCACGACCCAGTCAAGATAGACGTTACGCACCTTCACCGTCGTGCCGTCGCCGCCGAGCGCCATGCCGGCGCTGCTCTGACCGTAGTTGGCATGGCCGATTTCAAACCAGAACGAACCGGACAGGCTTTCCGAAGCGACGAAGTCGATCTGCTGGCGGATACGCTGGCGACCGTTGAAGTTGTCGTTGCTGTTCTTCCCACCCTGGGAATTTTTCATGGAAAGATAGCGGTTGTTCACCCCGTAGCCGAACTGCCAGGTGCCTTTGACCTTGAAATCGACGGCGGAAGCGCCGGCGGACCAGCCCAGCAGCATCGCAGCAGCCAGCGCAAGAACAGTAAGCCTTTTTTTCATGATGACCCTCTCCTGAAGTGTGGCACGGCCAGGTTGAGACCGCGTCACGACGTCCTCCCCGGCGCAGCCGCCGGCGGCGAAACACGTCGATACACTCGCCTTGCCTGTTTCAACACGGGAGCATGCGCCCCCTTCCCATTTTGCCTTCCGTCACGCTTTGCACGATGCCGGGCAGGCGTGACGTCCTGCCGGCAGCGGCGCTCCGTCCAACGACCTCATCGTGTGCGGTCGCCCCCTTTGGACGGTCGTCGCCTGCGCTGCACCGATGTCCCTGGCAGACGCCGGTGCAGCGCAGTCATTTACCTTTGTCTTGTTCCCGTCGGTATAGCCTGAGTTTGGAAGAAAGGCCATACCGACATATCCCCTCTACTGACGTTCCGTCGCCGTGGGCAGGTCTTCCCACAGGACCGCGGCAACGTTCTCTTCGGGGGCGTGCCTGGTCAGCAGGCTGCCGCCAAAGAGGCCGATGGCGCAGAAGATGAAGCCAAAGAACGTCTGGTCAAACGTGATGCCCAGATACGGCCAGACCAGGGTGGACACCAGGCCCAGCAGCATGCCGGCGGACGCGCCGGTCTTGGTGACGCCGCGCCAGAGCATGGTCGCCAGGAAGGGCAGCACGATGGTGGTGGCCGTCAGACGCAGGGCCCACTGGTAGATGGCGATGATGCCGGTGAAGTTGAAGGCCACGATCAGCGAGGCCAGCGCGATGAAGAGCACGGTCAGGCGGGAGCAGAGCATGAGCTGCTTGTTGGTCGCCTTCGGGTTGATGAGCTGGCGGTAGAAGTCGTGGGTCAGGTTGGAGGAACCCTGCAGGATGAAGGAGTCGGCGCCGGTCACCAGGGCCGCCAGCAGGGCGCAGTAGATCAGGCCGCCGATATAGGGCGGCAGCATGTCATACGTCACCTTGGAGAAGATGAGGTCAGGATTCATGTCCAGCGGCAGGAACTGGCGGCAGGCGATGCCGATCAGGGCCGGGCAGACGAAGATGAACGCGCAGACCACCACGCCCAGCGTATTGGCGCGCAGGGAGACGGATTCCGACTTGGCGGCAAAGATGCGCTGCCACGAGGACTGCCAGACCAGGTAGAAGGGGCCGACGGACATGAAGAAGAACAGCACTTCCGTGAAGCCGTACGGGCCGGCAGGCGACAGGTATTCCGGCGGAGTGTTGGCGATCATGCTGTCCCAGCCGCCGGCGTAGTGGACGGTGGCCACGGCCAGGATGATGATGCCCACGATGATCAGGATGGCCTGCAGAGCGTCCGTGATGATGGTGCCCGGCAGACCGCCCAGGACCGTGAAGGCGAAGACCAGCACGAAGGAAAGGATGAGCGCCGTGCTCCATTCCATACCGAAACAGGCAGTCCAGATGGTGGCCATGGCCAGATACTGCATGGCTGTTGTCGGAATGGCATAGACCAGGGCGGACAGCAGGGACGGGATGATCCCGACGGTCGGCCCGAAGCGCGATCCAAAAAGGTCCGCCAGCGTGTACAGGCGCTGCCGGCGCAGGGCCTTGCCGAAGACCAGCAGAAGGATCAGGGTAAAGATGACCGATGCAAGGGAGAAGCGGATATACCCGGACGCCCCCACGGTGAAGCCGAGGCCCACCGAACCGATGAAGACCGACGCGCCGCACCAGGTGCTGATGACGGTCCCCACGATGGGCCAGAAGCCCATGTTCCAGCCGCCGATCAGATAGTCGTCAGCGTTCTTCACCTTGAGGAAGTAGTAGAACCCGATGCTGAACATGGCGGCAAAGTACACGATGAAATAGGCTAGATACCACCCCATAACATCCTCCCAGATGTTGAGACATGAAACACCTCGCGATGAGGCCGGCCGGCCCCGTATCGCAGCCTCTTACCGCTCTTCGGAAAGCAGTTCCCGGAGAGCGTCTTCCAGAATGAGTGCGCCCTGCGCCAGGTCTTCAGGGCGGGTAGACTCTTGCGGGCAATGGCTCAGACCGCCGATGCTCGGCACGAACAGCAGGCCGGACGGCACGACGGCGGCCAGGCAGGCGGCGTCATGGGCGGGCCCGCTGACCATGTCCATGCAGGAGATGCCGCGAGCGGCCGCCGCCTTGCGGAACAGGGCCATGATGCCGTCCGCCATGTGCGCGCCGCCGCTGGCGGAAAGCCGTTCGATCTGGATGTCGAGTCCCCGTTCGTGCGCCGTACGTCGTGCCAGTTCCGCGATGCGTTCCCAGCCGGCTTCCAGCGTCGGCACGTCCACATGGCGGATGTCCACGGTAAAGGTCACATGTTCGGGGATGACGATGGGCACATCGGGCGCGCAGTGCACGCTGCCGATGGTGCAGGAAAAATCTTCGGGCAGGATGCCGTCGCGCCAGAGCTGCTCCATGCCGCCGGCAAAGGCGGCAAAGCCCGCCATGGCGTCGCGGCGTCCCTGCATGGGGCTGGCCGCGTGATCGGAGACGCCGGAAAAACGGATGCGGTGCACGCGCATGCCGCAGATGGCGCGGACGATGCCGAGCGCGACCCCCTGCTGTTCCAGACGTGCATTCTGCTCGATATGGACTTCCAGATAGGCGCGGGCATAGGCGGCGTCTATCTGCTGGCCGGGCAGATCGTCCGGCCGCAGGCCGAAGGCGCGCAGGCGCTCATAGGCCGAACCACTGTCGTCGTGCATCTGCCGCAGGCCTTCCACATCGACGACGCCGGTGACGGCCTTGCTGCCCAGGCAGGTGCTGCCGAAGTTGGAACCTTCTTCTTCGGCAAAGGCGATGAGCTCCACGTCGCAGGCAGGCTGGAAACCTTCGTCGGCGAATGTCCGCAGCGCTTCCAGACCGGCACAGACGCCATAGATGCCGTCCAGGCTGCCGCCGTGCCGCACGGAGTCGAGATGCGAGCCCACCAGCACCGCCGGGCCCGGCTGACGGCCCCGCAGGCGCAGACGCACATTGCCGATGCCGTCGGTGTGGATGGACAATCCGGCCTGCTCGCCCAGCTCCCGCAGCAGGCTGCGGGCCTGTGCGTCGGCGGGGGACCAGGAGAACCGGGTAACGCCGTCGCCCGGCGTGTCATTGCAGCGGGCAAAGGCGGCAAGCGTATCCAGAAGCCGTTGACGATCCATCTTGTATCCTCCCCGGCGACCGGAGGCATGGCTCCGGGCCGCCGGCATATGCGAGCTAGGCCTTGAGCGTGCCCCAGACGGCGCGTCCCCCGGAGACCACGGACAGGATGGCCGTATCCTTGATGGTTTCCGGCGCAACGCTGCGCGGATCCCGGTCAAGCAGCGTGAAGTCGGCAAGCTTGCCGGGCTCGATGCTGCCGCGGTTGGCTTCGTCAAGGGTCATGGCGGCGGCGTAGGTGGTATAGGCGCGCATGGCTTCCAGCGGGCTGACGCGCTGATCCGGACCCAGCAGTTCGCCGTTGCGGCTGATGCGGTTGACCGCCGTATGTATGGACTGCATGGTCATCTGCGGTAGGACCGGCGTGTCGGCATGCAGGGAGAAGGGCATGCCCAGCCGCACCGCGCTGCCGCAGGGGTCGATGCGGGCCGTGCGTTCCGGGCCCAGGAAAATGGCCTTGTGACGGTCGCCCCAGTTCCAGACATGGAGCACGAAGAAGGAAGGCTCAAGCCCCACGGCCTTCATGCGCTCAAGCTGGCTGTCGGACGCCGTCTGGCAGTGGATGAGCAGGTGATGCGGGTTGGAGCGGGGGCAGCGCTTCTGCGCTTTTTCCACGGCGAGGATGACCCGCTCGATGGCGCCGTCCCCGTTGCCGTGGGCGACCACCTGTTGTCCGGCGGCATGGGCCTCATAGACGAAGGCGTCCATGTCTTCCTGGCTGACGATGCATTCGGGCCGCACGTCGGGCCGGGTGGGATAGCCGCCCATCATGGCCGCCGTGAAGGCCTGGATGGAGCCGTCGGTCACGATCTTTATGCCGTGGAGCCGCACGTAGGGGCTGCCGGGGCTTTCCAGCAGGCCGGCGGCCTTGGCTGCCCGGTAACCTGTCGTGAAGAACGGCAGATGGCAGCGGACCGTCATCTTCCCTTCGCGCTCCAGCTCGCCGAGCACCTGGAGCGTCATGGCATTGTCGATGCCACCCAGGCCGAGCCCGCCGCCGATGGTGGAGGTGAAGCCCTGCTCGTTATACTTCTGCATGGCCGTCAGCAGGCCCTGTTTCAGGTCGGCGGCCGCCACGGGCGGCAGCTGCGCAAGGGCGCGCAGGGCCATGTTCTCCGTCACCAGGCCCGTGGGGCGTCCGTCGACGCAGACCACTTCCACATTGTCGTTCGGCTTGTCCGGGTCGACGCCCATGAGGCGGAACATGGCGGTATTGACGTAGGCCGCATGGATGGAGATGTGCACCAGCACGGTCGGCCGGTCGCCGAAAAGCGCGTCCAGCTCCGCCACGGTCGGCCCACGGCCGTCGCGCGTGGCCGTATCGTCATAGCCGTAGCCCATGATCACAGGTTGCTCGGGGTGGGCGCCGGCGTGGTGCTGCAGGATGTCCAGCGCCTCCTGCATGGTCTCCGTCCCGCCGCAGTAGGCATAGGCGACCCAGGCCGCGTACATCTCGATATGGCTGTGGGTGTCGATGAAGCCGGGGTAGAGCGTCTTGCCCTGCAGATCCACTTCCCGATGGGCGGGACCGGCCAGAGGACGCAGCTCGGCGGCCGTGCCGACAGCCTCGATGCGGTCGCCGCAGGTCAGTACGGCCTCGGCATGCCGGTCTTCGGCATCCATGGTGACGATATTGCCGTTGACATACAAAACTTTTTCACTACAGCGCATGATTCTCTCCCATTCTTCTGGCGTAAACAGGCGGTTGCCTGTGCCGTTCCTGTCCTCTGTGGGATCGTTGTCTTTTTTGGACGCGTGTCGTTCCCTTGCAGGCGCTTTTTCCATCTTTTGCATGGAGCCTTTGGCAATGGCCTGGCCATGAGGCAACTCTCAAAAAGTCGCGGCGGGTTTATGGCAGCTGCAGGGCTGGAACAGGGAAAGGATCTATGAAGGCGGGGAGATATCGTTGTGCAAAAAAGGGCGGGAAGAAAAGAGAGCTCTTCTTGCTCCTTTCCACAGGGAGGATTGCGTCGATGTGGCCGAAAGGCCCGAGTGGCGAAAAGCTGGATTGTACCGTCTGGGGAACACTGCGTCGGGAGGCATGTTTTTCCTGCCTGTTTCAGTACATAATAGTTTTCGCCTACGCTTTTGTGAATTTATTGTCAAGGAAGTTTGCCGTCAAAAGACAAGAGGATTTTGTCTACCCTTCGGATATCTCATGGGTAATTTTTTATTAAAAAATAACAAATAACAAATGGTTAATGAGGTGTTAGGGAAGTCGGGCGGGCGGAAGCGCTGGAAGCTCGTCGGCTGATTGTTAAATAAAGAACAAAGAGGATAGGTGCCGTATTACAGCAGGTTAAAGTGGTGGAAGCATGTGGTCTGTCGGCGTTGGATGCGATAAGGGCGTTCATGTCAGCGTTCCGGTAGCTCCGCGAAAGGGCAGCGGGATGGGGCCGTTCGCAGAAGAAAAACGGCGACCGTGCGCCAGAGGCAAAAATACGCGGGAGTAAACGCCGGAAGCGTTCAAAGATGTTGCATGCTTACGCTGAGAAAAGAAATGGATGTATTGGCGGGGCCGGCAGGATGGTGGATGGCGGCGACTGCAGCGCGAGAGGGATCCCCCAAAAAAATAAGCTGCGCGGTAAGCGCACAGTCCCTAACGGAACAGGCCCAGCGCGCCATCCAGCAGACCGCCCACCAGGCCGGTGATGCCTTGCGCTATGCCGCTGAGGGCATACAGCAGCACCGTGCCCGCGCTGATGCTCGTCTTGACGTCGTGCAGGCTGCCGTAGACGCGTACGGGGATGTTGTTCATGGTGGGGGTATCCACGCGCAGGGAGCAGTCCAGCGTCTCATCGACCAGATTGATCCAGCCGCCGCCCATGACGTTCATGTCCGCGCTGCGCAGGCTGAGGTCGCCGCTGCGGGCGACGCCCTGACGCAGATTGCCGGAGGCGCTGAGCAGGGAGAAGCGGGTGGGCTTGCCCTTGTCCCGCCCCTGTTTGTCCAGCGGCTGGTGCATGCCGTCGCGGACGAGCAGCTTCCAGGAACCATTGATGGCGGCGGGCATCTGGCCCGAGGCGTTGAGCGCGGCCGTGGCGCTGACTTCCACCGAGGCCTTGCCGCTGACGCGCGCCTCGCCGCCGCGTGCGGCGCTGGCTGGGGCAAGGTCAAAGGCGTTGACCGACAGGTGGTTTTCCATCCGCAGGCCGCGGTCGAACTGGGCGTGCCCGGTATTGCGCAGGACGGCGCCGTACAGCTTGGCTTGCAAGTCGTAGTCCAGCCGTCCGCCGTTCAGCTTGAAGGGCAGGCGGGCGTCCGTGAGCGTGAGCTTCCAGCTCAGGACGCGGGCGGCGTGCAATGACCCTTCAAGGGAAAAGGTCTGCAGGAAGCGCAGATCCCAGGGCTTGCCGGAAGCCGGGCGGGGGGGCGGCGGGATGGCGCGTCCGGCGGCCTTGGCGGCGCGGACTTCTTCCTCGCGGCGGGCGTCGGCGGCGGCTTCTTCAGGATTGAGGCGACGGCGCAGGGCATCGATATCCAGCAGCGGCGTGGACAGGGCCAGGCGGATGTGGGGCTCCTTCTGGAAACTGATGCTGGTCTCTCCCCGGATATCGGTATCCAGCAGGCGGGTGGAGAAGTTCTTCAGGGCAAAACGGCGGGCGGCGTATTCCCAGTCTCCCTGCAGGTGCAGGGCGCGCAGGTCCTGCGGCAGCTTCGGGGCGGATTCGCGGATGAGGGAGAGCGTGCGCGGCAGGTCGTCGCAGCGCAGTCTGCCGCTGCCGGAAAGCCCCGGAGTGCCGCTGCCGGACAAGGTCAGGCTGCCGGCATAGTGCGCGCCCAGAGCGTTGATGTCCGCATGCTGCAAGGCGAGTTGCGGCGGACGCACGCGGGCGCTCAGCCGTCCGAGCACGTTCAGGTCGAGGCCTTGCGGCAGATGAGAGAATTCCCTGTCCGCCGTGAGGTGGACGCGGGCGTCACAGTCTTCCAGCGCCACACGGCTGTCGCCGCCGAGCCAGAGCGTGCCGTCCAGACGGCTGGTGCCCAGCAGCTTCTTGCCTTCCAGCGAGAGATCCCAGGCGCCGTTGAGCCCGACGCGCCCCTGCTTCCAGCGTCCCTGACGCAGATCCAGGCTCAGGGCGAGGCGGTCGTAATCCAGTTCCGCCTCGGGCAGGCTGCCGCTGTCGGCCCGCACGGCGGCCTTGCCGGAAAGATTGGCCAGAAAGGCGGGGATGCTGCCGCCCACGCTGCGCAGCGTGGCCTCGGCCTGGAGCCGCCCCCCGCGCAAGGGCAGGGCGGGCAGATGTTCGCCAAGGGCCGCCGCCTTGATGCTTTTGAGCCCGGCGGCGATGTCGAATTCCGTTTTTTCCGGGCCGCCGCCGATGGTGGCCTGGGCCGTTAGCGTACCGTCATACAGGGCGGCGCGCACGTCGAGCCGGGCGCGGCCCAGCCCCGTGGAGGCCGGTTTCCCCGGGCTGATGTTCACGTGGGCGTCCTGCAGGCGCAGAGGGCCGTAGCGCAGCTGCCGGGCGGAAAGCCGGATGTCGTAGCCGAGGTCATCGGTGGCGGAGGGAGCGTCCGGAGCGTCATCCGCGGCGGGGCGTTCCCGCTGCGCGAGCTGATCCCAGCATTCCGGGCGCGGGTCAAAGCTGGTCAGGGGCGCGTAGGGAAAAGCCGGCTGCCGGGGACGCTGCCCCACGGCTTCGGGGATGGCCAGGCCAAGATCGACCTGTTGGGCCGCGAGTTCCAGCGTGACCACAGGCTTGTCCCAGCGCGGGACGCCGCCCGTGCCGCTGAAGCGGCTGCCGGAACAGCCGGCGCTGATGGCCGGCACGCGCAGGCCTTCGCCGTCCAGCTCAAAATCGGCGGCGACGCCGGTGATGTTGTCCAGGGCGAGCTGGAGGCCGGGCACCAGATCTCGGGCAAAGCCGAGCCATTGGGTCAGACTCAGCCGGTGCATGCTCAGGTGCCCGCTCAGGCGCGGCCGCTCGCTGCCCGGCAGGTGCAGCACGCCGTCCAGCCGTCCGCTGTCCGCATCCAGCGTAAAGTTCAGGCCGGTCAGTTCGGCGCGGGTGCCGCCCGCTTCCGCCAGGCGGACCGAACCGTCCAGAGAGAAGGGGATGGGCTGTCCGCTCTGGGTCAGAGCGCCGTCCAGACGGCCCTCGACGGCCCAGAGCCCGCCGCCGCCCTTCCACTGCAGATCGGCGCGCAGCTCGCGCAGCCAGTCGCCGTACTGCAGCCGCCCCTTCAGATGCAGGCGGGAAGTCTCCGCCAGCGGGGAGGAAAGTCGTCCGCCGCCTTCCAGCCAGACGTGGCGCGAGGTGAGCAGGATGTCGTGCCCGCTGCCCACGCGCAGCAGCGACCAGTGCGCCTCTCCATCAAGACGGTCATGCGGCCCGGCGTCCAGATCGAGGCCCAGATTGTCCAGCACAAGGCGGCTGCCGTCCGCGGCCGTGACGTCTATCTGTCCCTGCTGCACTTCCAGCCGCAGGCTTCCCGGCAGCGGGGGCAGGGCAAAGCCCGGTCCCCCGTCGGTCCCGCCGGCCGCGTCGGGCGGACGCGTCAGGCTCGCCAATGGCAGCTTGCCGGTCAGCACGGGACGCAGCAGCTGGACGTGGGCGGGCCACACGTCGCCGCGCAGCAGTTTCCAGAAGCTGGGACGCAGGGAGGCATAGGCTACGGAGACGTGGAGATCTTCACTGCGGATGTGGACATCACCGATGAAGACCGTGGGGACGGGCAGGAGGACGATGTCCACCGAAGCCGCTTCGGCCGTGAAACCGGTGGCGGCGGTGAAGGCCTCCAGCACGTGAGCGGTGAGCGCCTCGGAATTGCGGTGCAGCAGGTAGACGCCCCCTGCCAGGCACACGAAGACAAGGAGGAGAACGGCCAGCATGACGCGGGCCACAAGGCGCAATCGACGGCTGGGCATGAAGGATTCCGGGACTTGGCTTGACGCTGCCGGGCGTCCGGCGCTACGGTGCGCAAGTATTTCATGTTTTCCGCACGTTGGCAACGTATGCCGCGGGAGCGGCGGACAAGGTGCGCCGGGGGAGTATGCGTCGATTATTCTGGATAGGCAGTCCGTTTTTCTGGCAAAGCCTGCGGGAGGCCGGCTGGGACGAGGTGGCTTTCTGCAACTTCGAGGAGCCGCGCGTGCTCGGCTGGCAGGATGTGGTGCGTCAGGCGGGCTTTGTGCCGGATGTGGTGGTGGTGGCGGACAAGAGCCGTCCCCCCTTCGTGCTGGGCGTGGAGGACTTTCCCTGCTTCACGGTCTTTTACAGCGTGGATTCCCATATCCACGGCTGGCAGCCGTGGTACGCCCAGGCCTTTGATGCCTGCCTCGTCTCGCTGCGGGATCATCTGCCGCAATTTGCCGGGGATTTCCTGCCGCCGGAACGTATCTGGTGGTCGCCTGCCTTCGCCTGGGCCGAAGACCGGCCGGACGAGTCGGCGGAACGCTGCTGGGATGCGCTCTTCGTGGGCACCGTGTCGGACAATACGCCGTTGCGCGCCGCCTTCCTGCGGGCCCTGGGCGAAACCGTGCCCGGCCTGCACGTCACCCGCGGCGCATATCGCCGTCTGTACCCGCAGGCGCAGGTGGTGCTCAATCAGTGCGAGCACGGGGATCTCAACTTCCGCGTCTTCGAGGCTCTGGGCTGCGGCAGCTGCCTGCTGACCCCGCGCATAGGGCACGGCCTCACGGATCTTTTCGTCGAGGATGAGGAGCTCGTCTGCTACACGCCGCATGATGCGGACGACGCGGCGGCGCGTCTGCGGGAGCTGCTGGCCGCGCCGGAGCACATGGCCGAGCTGCGCCGCGCCGGACTGGCCGCCGTGGACGCGCGCCACAGGGCCATCCACAGGGCGCGGGCCTTCAGCGAACGGCTGCGGGCCTTTTCGGCGGAGGAACGGCGCGCCCTCGTGGAGAGTCGCCGCCGTCGTGCGGCCGTCATCCGTCAGCAGGTGCTGCGCCTGCCCTGCCTGCTCTGGGCGGAGGATCTGGCCTCGTCCCCCGATCCGGCGGTGCGGGCCCTGCGGGCCGCCTATCTGGCGGAGGCCCGCACGGGGTATACCGGACAAAGCGACGTGTGATGGCCTCCCGCGACGCTGGCGGGAACGGATGAGGCAGAGGAACGGCTGCCGTCAGGCAACGCGCGGGAGAAAGCGCTTGCCGCGGCTGGAGCCTCCCGCATGGCGGGCAGGGGGCGGCACCGCACTATCCGGCCAAAACCAACGGAAAAGCCGCGTTTTCTGCGAAACGACAGACCGTATGGACGGAAACGCCAAGCGTTTCAAATGGAAAAAAGTCTAGTTGCGGGCGGGCAGCGGGTCGTCCATGTGCAGATCCAGCGCCGGGTCCGCAGCGGGCTTGCTCGGCGGGGCGGCGGGCTCGTCAAAGCTCAGATGGAGCAGAGGATCATGCTGGGGGATGTTTTCCGCTTCCTGCGGGCTGTCCAGCCCCACGGGCGGGACTGTGCCGCGCATGGTGTTCTCCAGGCGGGATTCCAGGGCGCGCAGCAGCAGACGGGTCTGCGCGTGTTCCTCACGCAGGGTCTGGCACATTTTTTCCTGATTGCGGAGCATGAAGAACAGCATGCCCAGCATGCCGAGGAAGCAGAGAAAAATAAAGATCATCAGGGAAAGCATGGCGGCCTCTGTGCGCAGGATTACGCGCCCGTGCCGTCTGCGGAAAGGGCGGCGGGCGCGTCGCTCCACTAGGTATATACTTTCAGCCCCCACGGGGCAAGGATGTTTTATGCATATTCAGCCGAAGATGGTGATGGCCGATGCCCAGGGCAACATTTATGACGACCCCGACCTGCTTATGGTCTGCCGCCGGGGCGCGCAATGGGGGTTGCCCCGCCCCGACGAACTCATGCCCCTGCCGGAGGAGAGCGAGCTCTTCCTCCTGCCGGGCCGCACGGCTGTAGGCCTCGACCCCGAATCCGGCGAGATCGTGCCCTGTGACGATCTGGCCGTGGCCGCCTTTGCCGCGCCCGCGCATACGCTGTCCGCCCATCCGGCCTATGTGGCCCGCGAGGACGCGCCCCTGCTGCCGCTCTTTGCCTACGGGGCCGTGGGCTTCGCCAACGGACGCTTTTACATCTGCGCAAAACGGGTGGACGAGGACAGACGCCAGCAGTTCCGTTGCGTGGCCCGCGGGCGCATCGAGCGCAACGTGCGGGACATCTCCCGACGCTTCCCCAAAAACCGCCTTGTCCAGCACATCCTGCAAAACTGCGTCATGCGCTATGACTGCCCGGCCGCCCGCAACTTCGCCCTCGGCCGCTTTGAAGCTCCGCTCCCCACGTCCCGCGCCTGCAACGCCCGTTGCGTGGGCTGCATCTCCGAGCAGGAAAAGGACTCGCCCGTGGCCGTGACCCCGCAGTGCCGCCTGGCCTTCATCCCCACCGCGGAAGAAGTGGTGGAGGTCATGCGCTTCCACGAGAGCCGGGAGACCGAATGCCCCGTCTATTCCTTCGGGCAGGGCTGCGAGGGGGACCCCCTCATGAATCCCGACCTGCTGGAAGAAAGCGTGCGCCTCTTCCGGGAGCAGGGCGGCCGCGGGACCGTGAACTGCAACACCAACGCCTCGCGCACCGATGCCGTGGAACGTCTGGCCCTGGCCGGCCTGAGCAGCATCCGCGTCAGCCTCAACAGCGCCCGCCCCGCCCTCTATGAACGCTACTACCGGCCGCATGGCTACTCCTTCGACGACGTGCGCGCCTCCATCGAGACCGCACGCCGCCACGGTCTCTGGGTATCACTCAATCTGCTCTATTTCCCCGGCATCACCGACTGCGAGGAAGAACTCGCCGCCCTGACCGAACTGGTGACCCGCTGCGGCGTGAGCATGATCCAGTGGCGCAATCTCAATATCGACCCGGAATGGTATCTGCGCCTCATGGACGGCCTGACCGACAGCCCCAGCATGGGCCTTGCCGCCTTCATGAAGCGCCTGCGCCGCGCTTGCCCTTGGCTGCGCTTCGGCTACTTCAATCCCTACGTCGGCGACAAGGCCGAGCTGGAAGCCCCCCTCCCCGGCGAACGGGAAGTGCCCGCTCCGCGCATCGAGCCGGAGGACGAGGCGTAGACGGTTTTGAGCAGGGGGAAGGAAGGGGCCTTTTTTGCAAAGGCTATGTCACAACAAACAGTTGATAAATAGCCATTTTTATAGGGGAGTATCAGAACTCCCCTACAAACTGTTATTTGCAGTTATCTATACTCATTTGGAATTTCGATATGAAATGTCTCACACAATAACTTCACATCATGTGCATCATTTTCATCAAACTCGTATCCCAGATGGAACATTACTTGACTATATGGTTCAATACAGGAAACCTCTAT
>DWYJ01000030.1 GCA_019118745.1 Candidatus Desulfovibrio gallistercoris
CGGGAGGGGTTCCCCTTCCCCCCAGACGGGCCGTGCCCGTAGCGTCGAGCTATGGGCATCGACAGCAGAGCTAGGGGGTTCCCCTTCCCCCCCAAAAAACAAACGTTCCATAACGTGGACGCAAGGATGAGCATGGGATCGGACAAGCTTTTTTCGCTCCGCCGGGTCATCAAGCGGCGGCCGGGCAGTGAGGCATTCCGCCTTGAGCTGGAGGCGCTGGACGTGCGGCGTGGCGACAGGCTGGCGCTGGTGGGGCCGTCTGGCTGCGGCAAGAGCACGGCGCTGGATCTGCTGGCGGGGGTATTGCGGCCCGATGCGGGGGAGCGTTTTCTTTTTGCGCCGCAGGCGGAGGCTCCGGCGCTGGACATACTGGAACTCTGGCGGCGTGGCCGTGAGGACAGGCTCGCGGCGGCGCGTCTGCGCCATTTGGGGTATGTCCTGCAGGTGGGGGGGCTGCTGCCGTTCCTCAGTGCGGGGGAGAACATCCTTTTGCCCTGCCGGACGCTGGGGAACCTGGCCGCTCAACGGGAGAGCGTGCGGGAGCTGACGGAGCGCCTGCATATCGAGCGCCTGCTGCGGCAGATGCCGTCCACGCTTTCGGTGGGCGAGCGGCAGCGTGTGGCCATTGCGCGGGCGCTGGCGCACGGCCCGTCCATCCTGCTGGCCGACGAGCCTACGGCGGCCCTTGACCCGCAGCATGCGCGGCTGGTGCTGGGGCTGCTGGCGGAGCTGGCCGGGGAGCGGGGGACGACGGTCATCATGGTGACGCATGCGCCGGACATGGCGGAGGAGGCGGGCTTCCGCCTGGTACGGGTCATGACGGCGCAGGACAGGGAGGGCGCGCCATTTTCGCGCATCCGCCATAGTGACGGGGAGGCTGCCTGATGCGCCTTGCTCTGCAAAGCCTGCGGCTTGCCGCGGCCGACTATTGCCATGAACGGCTGCTGTCGTTGTGTGCGGTCCTGACGCTGGCGGCGGTGCTGACGCCGCTGCTCATCCTGTACGGGGTCAAGTTCGGCGTGGTGCAGACCCTGACCGACCGCCTGCAGAACGACCCGCGCACGCTGGAGATCAGCCCTGTGGGCAGCGGGCACTTTACGCCGGACTATCTGGCGCAGCTGCGGCAACATCCCTCGGTGGCCTTCGTGCTGCCGCGCACGCGCAGCATCGCGGCCACCATCGACCTGTTTGCCAAGGACGGCGCACGCCTGACGGCCTCTCTGGAGCCGAGCGCGGCGGGCGATCCCCTGCTGGTGCGGCACGGGGCGGCCGTCCCGACCCTGATGCTGGACAGCGGCCTGCATGGTGCGGCTCCCGATACGCCCCGCCGCATCCTCTGGAGCGGCGTCGCCCTTTCGGCTCCGGCGGCGGAAAAACTGGGCCTGAGCGTGGGCGACGAGCTCGAAGGACGATTCGAGCGGCGCTATCAGGGCGCTGTGCAACGGGCCCGGCTGCCCCTGCGGGTCACGGCCATTTTGCCGCTGGCCGCGGAACAGAAAAATCTGGTCTTTGCGCCGCTGGAGGTGGTGGAGGCCGCGGAGGACTTCCGCGACGGACGGGCCGTGCCGCTCTTCGGTGCGGATCGCGGCTGGACGGGCGAGCCTAGGCCAGAGGGGCCGCGCGAGTATGCGGGCTTCCGGCTGCATGCCCGCAGCCTGGACGGCGTGATGGCCTTGCGGGACGCCTTTGCCGCGCGGGGCCTTGAGGTCCATACGCAGGCCGAGGCCATCGCGCAGGTGCGGCAGCTCTCCGCCTCTCTGGATCTGATCTTCTCCCTCATCGGCGCGGCGGCGGCCGTGGGCTTCCTCACGTCCACAGCCAGCAGCATGCTGGCGGCCGTGGCCCGCAAGGAGCGGCTGCTCGGCCTGCTACGTCTCATGGGCTTCAGCACGGGGGCGCTGCTGCTCTTCCCGCTGGCTCAGAGCCTGCTTACCGCGCTTCTGGGCACGGGCCTTGCGTGCGGGCTGTATCTGCTGGCCGCACAGGTGGTCAATCATCTTTTTGCGGCCTCGCTCAGCGGGCTGGAGAGCGTCTGCCGCCTGCTGCCGGTACATTACGCGGCCACCCTGCTCATCGTGGCCGGACTTTCCCTGCTGGCCGCTCTGGGCCCTGCCCTGCGGGCCGGGCGCATCGAACCTTCGGAGGTCATCCGTGAAATCTGACGTCTCATGCCGCTGTGTCCCTCGTTGCCGGAAATTCCTTTTTGCCGCGCTCTTCACGCTGACGGCGCTGTGCCCTCCCGGTCTCGTCCATGAAGCCGACGCCGCCCTGCGGGCCAGGGAGAGCGTTTCCGTGGAGGCGGCCACCAATCCCCAGCCCGCGGCGGACGACATCCTCCTGCCCATGCCCGGCGGATTGCAGATGGCCTTCCGGCTGGTGGCCGTGCCCGCCAAGGGGCTTCTCTGGGACATGCCCCTGCGCCCCGGCCGCGACGATGCGGCCAACAACGAACGCGCCTTCTATGACCGCCGCTACGCCGCCGCCCTGGCCGCGCCCTTCACGCTGGACGATCTGCCGGCAGGCTGGCGCAAGGCGGCTCCCAAGGGTTCGCATTATTTCTATCTGGTCGCCAAGTACGAGGTGAGCCGTCTGCAGTATGACGCCGTCATGCAGGCCACGCCGCCCGATCCGGCCGCTCTTGCGCCTGACGCGGCCCGGCCCGTCACGGACGTGAGCTGGTACGACGCCGTGGACTTCACCCGGCGCTACACGCAATGGCTCCTGCAGAACGCGCCGGACAGCCTGCCCCGCTACGCCGGAGACAGCCGCAACGTGGGCTTCGTGCGCCTGCCCACCGAGACCGAATGGGAATACGCGGCCCGCGGCGGTCAGTTCGCGGGCACGCAGCAGCTCATGCAGGAAGATTTCTTCGTCATGGCGGACGGGACGAATTATGCGGATTACGCCGTCTACCGCCCCGAAGGGGCCGGCCGCATCGAAGAGGACGTCAACCGCATCGGCTCGCGCAAGCCCAATCCGCTCGGGCTTTATGACACGGCGGGCAATGCCGCGGAGATGACCCTGGAGCCCTTCCGCTTTTCCGTGGCCGGACGCCTGCACGGGTCGGCCGGGGGCATGGTGCGCAAGGGCGGTTCCTTTTTGTCCGGGGAAGCCGAGATCATGCCCGGCCGCCGCGAGGAGACGCCCTTCTTCATGCAGGACGGCCCGGCCCATGCGCGTGACCTCGGTTTCCGGCCCGTCATCTCCGGCATCAATACGCCCGGCGGCGACCGCCCGGAGACCCTCGTGGCCGAATGGAACCGGGCCGGGGAATCGGCTTCCCCCCTGCCCGAACAGGATCAGCAGGCCGGCCGCAACCCGCTGGAAGAGCTGGACCGCCTGCTGGCCTCCGCGCCCAATGAGGGCGTCAGGAAAAACCTGCTGGCCCTGCGGACGACCATCAAGGAAAACAACATCATGCAGGAGCGGCAAAAGCAGCTGGAAGCCCAGTCCCTGCTGCGCACCGGCCTCTACATCATCGAGACCATCCGCAATTACGCCAGCCGCCAGCAGTCGCTGGACAGTCAGCTCGTGCTCATGAAACAGGACGTGAAGCGCGCCAAGGGCGAGATGAAGCAGCGCCTGCAAAAGCTCATCACCCAGTCCACCGAAGCCCGCAAGCAGTACGGCACGGCCATAGAGCGCACCCTGTCCTTCTATCTCGGCAAACTGGAAGAAGCGGGCAGGCTGGATGCCGCCCTCTTCGCGGACAGCATGGAGCAGCTCGGCAAGGACTTTCCGGGCAGCGACATCTTCAACGACAACATGCGCCGCAACATGGAGATATTCACCCGGCAGACGCAGGAGGCCCGACGCGGCAAGGCCCTTGACCGGCGCGTCATCCTGCAGCAGATTCTTGCCAAGTAACCGTGCCTTTGGTACGGCCTTTCGTCACTGCCCAACAAAGGAGCGTCGTCATGAGCACTACCTTGCGTGTCGGCTGGATCGGCACCGGCGTCATGGGTCTTTCCATGGCCGGTCATATCCTGAAGGCCGGTTTCCCGCTGACGGTCTACAGCCGCACCCGTTCCAAATCGCAGCCTCTGCTGGACAAGGGCGCGCACTGGGCCGACAATCCGGCCGAAGTGGCCCGAAACAGCGATGTGGTCTTTTCCATCGTGGGCTTCCCCGCTGACGTGGAAGCCGTCATGCTCGGCCCGGACGGGGCGCTGTCCGGCCTGGCGCAGGGGGGCATCCTCTGCGACATGACCACCTCCAGCCCCGCCCTTGCCGCCCGCATCGCGCAGGAGGCCGCCGCCCGCGGCTGCGCCGCGCTGGACGCGCCGGTGACCGGCGGCGACATCGGCGCGCGCGAGGCCCGACTTTCCATCTTCGTGGGCGGCGACGCCGCGGCCTGCGAACGCATCCGCCCCTGCCTCGAAGTCATGGGCACGTCCATCATGCACTGCGGCGCGGCGGGCAGCGGCCAGCAGGCCAAGCTGGCCAATCAGATCGCCGTGGCCGGCGTCATGTTCAGCGTCTGCGAGTCCCTGCTCTACGCGCAGGAGGCCGGGCTGGACGTGGACAAATGGCTGGAGCTGGTGGTGCCCGGCGCGGGCGGCAGCACGGCCATGAACACGCTGGGTCGCCGCATCCTCAAGGGCGACTTTGCGCCCGGCTTCTTCGTGGAGCACTTCGTGAAGGACCTCGGCCTCTGCCTTGAGGAATGCCGCCGCATGGGCCTTGTCCTGCCCGGCACGGAGCGCGCCGAGGAGTGTTACCGCATGGTGCAGGCCCTGGGCGGCGGCAAGGACGGCACGCAAAGCCTCGTCCGCACCCTGGCGCAGGCCTGCGGCAAGCAGTGGAAACGCTAGACGTATTTTGCCTGTGAAAAAGGCAAAATGCGAGGCGGCACGCCCTGAGCGAAGGCTCAGGCCCTGAAAACACGGCAGGCCGTCCGCGCGGTGCAGCAAGATGCGCCGTGCGGGCGGCCTGTCTCTTCAGACGACCTGTCAGGGCTGATTTAGGCAGCCTGGGCGGTCCGGGCTGTCCGGGCCTGGGCCGGCGTTCCCTTACATGGTATCCCAGACGATCTCGAAGCCGTCGCTGGGCGTCTTGCGGATGCGGGCCGCTGTCGGACTGTTGAAATGCCCGGGAAGCAGCAGGGCATTGCTTTCCGCGCAGTCGCTCAGCAGCCTGTAGCGCTCCTGCACGGCGCGTTCCGGCTCCACGCAAAAGACGCTGTTCCACCGCCAGTTGGCCACCTGGATGGGGTGGTGCATGATGTCGCCGGAAATGATGGCCTTCTCCCCTTCGGACTCGATATCCACGCGGAAGGTGCCGGGAGTATGGCCCACGGCGGTCCTGAGGGTGACATAGCTGTCGATGCGCATGTCTTCCTGCGGGATAAAGGTGACATGTCCCGACTCGATGAGGGGATAGACGCTGTCCTTCAGCGCCGTCTTGGTGCCCTCCGAAATGCCGGGCAGCATGCCCTTGCTGCACTCGATCCTGCGCCCGCCGTCCACATAGACGCCCTCCGTGGCCGGGTCCATGTTGTCGGCCCATTCAAAGTCCGCCCTGGAATAGAGGTAACGCGCATTGGGGAACGTGGGCACGTAGACGCCGTCCACCAGTCTGGTGCCCCAGCCGTAATGATCGGAGTGGAAGTGCGTGCACAGCACGACGTCCACCTTCTCCAGGTCGATGCCGGCGCGGCGTATCTTGTCGAGATACGGCGTTTGCAGGTTGTTGAACCGCGGGATGCGCCGCACCTTGCCGTTGCCGTTGGCCGGATCCACGAAGATGGTCGTTTCCGGGGTCTCCACTATCCAGCTGTTCTGGCTTTGCAGCATCTGTTCCGTATCGGGCGTCATGTAGTTCGGGACCATCCATGAGCGGTTGGCCTCGATGACGGCCTTGTCATACAGCGGATACATGAGCTCGAAGGTGAAGCCCGCGCTCGTCATTTCCTGGATGCGGGTGACGCGGACCTTGCCGATCATTTGTGAAAAGTTCATGACTGCTCCTGCTAGATTGGTATGGTTGAGTCCCTGGCGCACGTCTTACGCGCAGGGATGGATCTCGCCGCCCGTTACCGTGCCCCAGACGGGCATATGGCGGATCTCGTCCACCGGCAAGCGGAACGGGTCTTCCTCAAGCACGCAGAAATCCGCCTGCTTGCCGAATTCGATGCTGCCGAGGCTGTCCTCCTGGTGCATCTGCCAGGCTGCTTCCAGCGTGATGGCCCGCAGGGCCGCCGCCAGCGGGACGCGCTGCCCCTCGCCCAGCACCTTGCCGCCAAGCGTCTGGCGCTGCACCGTCGCCCAGACGGCCTGCCACGGCAGCTGCGGCGTGCCGGGCGGATCGCTGTGGATGCCCCAGCTGACGCCCAGCCGCTCGGCCGTCCCCGTCGGCACCAGGTTCTCCGCCCGTGTGCGGCCCACGATGCGCAGGTGCCCGTCCCCGTAATAGTACACCTGCGGCGTGAAGAACTGCACGCCCACATTGAGGGCGCGGGCCCGGCGCAGCTGCGCCGCCGTCATGGTGTAGCAATGTTCCACCCGGTGCCGGATATCCGGGCGGCAGCAGCGGCTTTGCGCCTCTTCCACGGCATCCAGCACCGTCTGTACGGCCAGGCTCGTATTGGTATGGGTCACGCAGGGGATGCCCCGCTCATGCAGGGCAAGCAGCAGGGCCCGGATCTCTTCCGGTTCGTGCTGCATGTGCTTTCCGCCGGAACCGTCCCAGTAGCCCGGCCACTCCAGCGGGCAGGTGTGGGAAATGATGGAGCCGTCGTGGTAGAGCTTGGCCCCGGCCAGCCAGAGGCGGGGCGACCGCCTTTGCGACAGTTCCTCCAGCCGGGCGATGGCGGCTTCAAGGGAGCCTTCACGTTCCACCAGCCTGTGGACATGCGGATACACCGCGCAGCGCAGGCCCCGGCCGGGCTCTTCGAGCAGGCTTTCGAACTGGGCATACTCCCTGTCCAGCGCGACGCGCGAACCGGCCACCAGCTCGGAGACCGTGGTGATGCCCTGCGCGCGGAAGAGCGGGAGGATGTTTTCCAGCTTTTCACGCGTCAGATCGACGATCTCGGGGAAAGCCGACGAAACGAGCAGGAAGCCGGGCGCTTCGATGAGCGTGCCGTTGGGCCGCCCGTCGGCATCGCATTCCGCGCCGGGCGGGACATGCCCCTCCCGCACCCCGGCCCGCTCCAGCAGGCAGCTGTTGGCCCAGAAACGGTGAAAGACCATATTGCTCACCAGAATGGGACGACGGGTGGATACGGCGTCCAGTTCATCCCTGTGCAGCACGCCGCCTGCCTGATTGTCGTCATAATGCGTCGCCCACAGCAGTTCCCCGGCGGGGAGCTGCGCGTCCAGCTCGCGCAGGCGCTCCAGGACGTCCCGCTTGCTTGCATAGGTGGGGAAAAAGCCTCCCTTGGGATCGGGCCAGGGGATCTGGGAAACGAAGTGGTTGGCATACTCCAGGGCGGGGATCACGAGATGCGTATGCGCCTCCACGATGCCGGGCATGAGCACCTTGTCGGAAAAGATGGCGTCCTCGAGCACGCGCGTCCCCGACAGGCAGGCCAGATCGTCCCGCAGGGACTCCCTGCTGCCCACCCCGACGATGCGCCCCTCCATGACGGCGACCGCCATCGCTTCCGGCTGTTCGGGGTACATGGTGATGATCCGTCTTGCCGTATAGATCGTTGCCGTCCGTTGCACGCTGCACCTCCTTGCGCACGAGTGAAAAGATCCGTCGGACATCAGAACTGCCGCTTGCCCACAAGGCGCAGGGCATACATGACGACGGGGGTAAGGATGGCCGTGCCGACGAATATCCAGAACATGGGGAAATCAGGCGCGGCCGCAAAGGGCATGCAGAGGGATATGGGCTTGAAGACGACAAAGGTCACCAGCCCCATGAGCCCCACCTCCAGCGCCACGGGGGTGGCGTACTCCGGGTCCACAAGGCGCAGCAGCATCAGGCCCGACGCGCCCGTGCCCGTGCAGTACCCGAACATGGTCACCGCGCGCGCAAAGCCCAGGGCCGGGGCGCGGCGTCCGAACCAGAGACAGGCCCACAGCGTCAGGAACGACGCGATGACGATGGAGACGGAAAAGGGGATGACCACCGAGGTCAGCGCCGTGGGCTTGATGCCCATGAACACGGCGCAGATCATGAAGTCCACGCAGGTGTTCGTCATGCGCCTGACCGAGCCTTCATCGAGCAGATGGACGCAGTTCAGGCGCTGCATGCCCTTTCTGACCAGCATGGCGGCCATCATGCCCCACATGAAGGTATAGCCCAGCCCGATCCCCCGGATGCCCACTATGGGAAAGTAGTTGAGCCACAACAGACCGAAGGCGTAGGCCAGCCCGTAGACGAGACCGGCCAGGGCCAGATGGAAGCCCATGCTGTCGATATTGGCCGGATGCATCGTGGCATGGGCGCAGACGGGCCTGTTGTCCTCGGCGAGGATCCCTGAGCAGAATTCCGGGGAGATGACGCCGGAGGTCTGGCCGCCCCAGCCGCGGCGCAGACCGTAGCGCGTGAACGGGACCCCCATGATGCCCGCCACCAGGAAGCCGATGGCGGCGAAGGCCAGCCCTATGTCGATGCTGTTGGCGACCTGATAGCTTTCCTCCCAGACGGTGGCATAAGCCTGCGTCTGTCCGGGCCCCTGCGTGAAGCCCGCGCCCAGCAAAAAGCCGTTGACTTCAAAAAAGGCGCCTCCGGTGAGCTTTTGCCAGCCCACGAAGGCGCCGTATCCCACAAGTGCCTGGATGGAAAAAAGGAAGCCGAACAGCAGGCCCATCCAGAGCGCGCCGCGCATGGCCTCCTTGTTTTGCCGTTTTTCGGCATCCTTGTTCCTGAGCAGGCCGATCCCCACGAAGCTGAAGGCAAACAGATGGAAGGAGATCATGCCGAAGGTGGAAGGGGAAAGCACCTGCCACCCCGATGAGGTCGGCATGCCGACCAGGTCGAAACGCATGAGGATGAAGCCGAGTATGCCGCCGATGAGCGACGCGGGGAAAAGCAGGGTCTGCAATATCTTGATCTTGGCCCGCAGGATGATGCCCGCGACGATCAGCAGGCTTATCCAGATGAATGCGGCGATGTACGGATAGAATGAAGCCTCCATGAGTCACCTCCTCGTTGGTGTGCGGCGCAGAAGGACGCCCTGCGCCGCAACGAGGATTGCAGGCTCCATGCCAGCCGCTCCATCATTTCAACATATTGGAATCAATTGAAATATTTTTTGATTGGATTTCTTTGTCCGAACATCGTATCATTTTGAGACAAAATGATGGTTTATTTTGAGAAAGGACGCTCTCATGTCCGAGACCGCTTTCCCCACTGGCGACCTGCCCGCCGCATGGCCCCCGACGAGCGATCTTACGGCCACGCTGCTCGACGGCTGCGAACGTCTGCTGCAAACAGCGGAAAACGAAGCGCGCAGCCTGCACGGGCAGGTGGAAAGCAGCCTGCGGGATCTCCTGCAGCAACTCGGCATGCTCTGTCTCAGCCTCGAAAGCGCCCCGCCCGATGCCCGGCAGGCCGTGGTCCAGCTTGCCCTCCGGGGCATGGGCATCCAGCTTTTCCACCCTTTCGGGACCGTGGGGGAGAATCTGACCGGGCTCTTTCGCTTCCTGCAGACCACGGATCTGGACGAGCGGCACGAGCTGCTCGTCCGGGGCGCGCTGTTCCTGCTGGACGCCGGCCTGTCCCCGTCCGCCGACGATGTGGAGCAGACCGCCCATGCCCTCCGGCAGCAGTCCGACGCACAGGACGGGCTCCTCTGCTGTCTTCTGGCGGGCATCCTCCACTTCAGGACGGGCAACATCGCCCAGGGCGTGCAGTGTTATGATACGTATATTTGCCGCTATGAATTCGGCAATGACTTCCTGCACAATTACTTTTGCCTGAAATCGAGCACGTATGCGCTCTATATCCAGAACCACAGCCAGGCCTACGGGATCATAGAATCATTCAAGACGACCAATGAGCTCTGCGGCGGCACGCTCTTTTCCACACGCTGGAAGTCGCATCTTGCCTTCCTGCTCCTTGACGTCGGCAGGCGGGACGAGGCCCTCGTCCACATCGAATCCCTGACCTGCCTTGCCCTCGCCGAAAAAAATCCCCTCCTCTCGCACATCATGTGCCGCGCCCTTGCCCTGTACCACTTCAGGAGCGGGCATGCCCGGCACGCCGCCCTCGTCATCCGCGCCCACGTCCTCCGCTACGGGATGGACGCTCTCCTGCACGGCTACACCTCGCCCGCCATCGTGGAGATGCTCGACGAGCTGGACAGCGCCTACCCGCAGCTGACGGCCATCCCCTTTGCCGTGGAGGAGGAACGCCTGCGGCGTGAGGGCAACCGCCTCCTGTACGGCGTGGCGCAGCGCTGCCGGGCCCGGCGTCTGGTGCGGGCCGGCAGACTGGCGCAGGCCCTGGAAGCCTACGACACGGCCTTTCGCCTGCTCCAGGCCACGGGATGCCCTGCGGAACTCGCCGCCACAGGCACGGCGTACCGCGCCCTGCTGGAGCAGACAGGGGATCACGAACAGGCGGCACGGCTTGGCCGCCTCCTGCGTGCGGCGGAGGCTGAAAGCGGCGGACGGCAGGGTGGGACGGCGCCGCACGCGCTCCCGCAGGACGGCCTCCATGCTGTCCGCACCATCCTGGAGCGCCTTGGCGATGCCCGCCCCTTCACGCAGGCCCGTGAGCGCATGCAGCACCTGCTCGGCATCGTCCAAACGGTCTTTTGCGCGCAGCGTTCCGTGCTGTTCCGCTTTTCCGCGGGGGGTGCCGTCGAATTCCTGCAGGGGAGGAACATCACGCGGACGGAATTCACGGCAAAAGCCTTTCAGGAAAAGCTGCGCGGCCTCCCCTTCCGCCAGGCCGAACCCGCGGTGGGGCCCGCCGCAGGCGGACAGGATGGCGCGCTCTGGCTTGCCCTGCCCGTCACCACGGCCTGCCCGTGGTTTTTGTACATGGACAACCACCTTGAGGCCGGGGCCTTCTCCGCCCTTCCGCCTGCCGCCGCCGAACTGCTTTGCGCCACCCTGGCCGCCGAACTGCGCTCCTTTGCTCTGGGCCCGCAACTGACGGCGACGCCGCCCAACGACCCGCCCCGCAGCGCGCCCCGCCAGCCCGTCTACTGGGGGGAAAGCCTGCGGGAGCTGCTGGGACAGGCGGAAAGGGCCGCGCTGAGCCGCTCCCCCATCCTCATTTACGGCGAGACCGGTTCCGGCAAGGAGTGTCTGGCGCGTTACATCCATGAGAGCGGTCATCACGGCGGCAGCTTCGTGCCTGTCCAACTTTCCTGTCTGCCGGAACAGCTCTTCGAAAGCGAGATGTTCGGTTATGAGAAGGGAGCCTTTACCGGCGCGCTGCAACGCAAGGCAGGCAGAGTGGAACAGGCGGACGGCGGCGTGCTCTTTCTGGACGAGATAGGGGACATCCCTCCCTTTGCCCAGGTGAAGTTGCTGCGCCTTTTGCAGGAGCACGAATATACGCGTGTCGGCGGCGTGCAGACGCGGCATGCGGACTTCCGCCTCATCGCCGCCACGCACAGGGACCTCTGGCAGGAAGTGCTGGCCGGGCGCTTCCGGGAAGATCTCTATTACCGGATCGCGGTCATCACGCTGACCATCCCGCCGCTGCGCCAGCGCCCGGAGGATATTTTGCCGCTGGCCGGCATGTTCCATCAGCATTTTTCCCGCCTCGCCCCCCTTCCGGGCCGCGGCCTCTCCGAGCAGGACAAGCGCCGCCTGCTGCGCCACACCTGGCCGGGCAATGTCCGGGAGCTGCGCAACGTCGTGGAGCGCAGCGTGGTGCTCAGCGAGCCCTGCCGTCCCGGCGCGGAGGGTTCCCCCGCTCCGCAGGCTGAGCCGCCGCGCCCGCAGACGCAAGCGGAGGAACCGCTTTCGCTGGATGCTGCCATGACCGCGCATGTGGCGCGCGTGCTGCGCCGCACCGGCGGACGCCTGCAGGGGCCGGACGGCGCGCTGGCCCTCCTGGGCGTGAGCAGGGCCACCTTTTACCGGCGCTGGCAGCCCCTGCTGGAGGAGTTTCGCCAGAGTCGGGCCACAGGGGACGGATCGGAGAGATTTTCGGACGCACAGGACGGCGGCAAATGCTGAACGCAAAAAAGGGGGCATATCGCCCCCTTTTTTTGCAAGATCCGTGGCCGTGTGGACACGGCGATGACGTTTATCCTTCCTTCCGTTCCAGCGCCCGCCGCACCTGTCGGCACATGCCCATAAGGGCGTCGTACTCGTGCCGCCGCAGCCGGGCCCGGCCGAACAGGCGTCGCCACGGCATGAGGAAGTAATCGGGGTTGTCGCCGTGCAGGTAGTCGATGCGCAGCAGCATCTCCCGCAGGGCGGCCATGAGACGTTCCTGATCCGCCGCCGAGGCCAGCGGGCCGTGACCGTCCGTTTCGCTCGCGGCCTGCGCCGGTTGTGCGGCGTGCTGCGCGGCGCTGTCCTCCCGCTCGTCCGACAGCGCCGCAGCGGGGCCCTGCTTGTCCGCGTTCCGCACGGCCGCGGCGCAGGCATAGAGCACGATCAGCACGGCCTGCGCCAGATTGAGCGAGCTGGCCGCCGGGTCCGTGGGGATGCATACCAGCCGGTGACATTGCGTGATGGCGGCATTATCCAGCCCCCTGTCTTCCGGGCCGAACACCAGGCTCACCCTGCCGCCCTGCCGCAGGCAGTCGGCGACCTCGACGGCGCAGCGCTCCGGCGAGAGCATGGCCTGCCGCCAGCCGCCGCGCCGGGCTGTGGTGCCGATGACCAGCGCGCTGCCGGCCACGGCCTCGGCCAGGCTGTCATGGACGGTGATGCCGTCCAGCAGGGCCTGCCCCTTGGGCGTGGCCAGCGGCGAGGCCTTGTCGCGCAGCCAGCGCTCCGGCTCCACCAGCGAGATGTGGCTGCAGCCCATATTGACGCAGGCCCGCGCCGCCATGCCGATATTTTCGGGGAAACGGGTCTGGACGAGCACCACGTCCAGCCCGTGCAGCAGATGTTCCATGCCGTCTCCTCAGCAGAAAAGATGTCCCAGCCAGAGCACGACCTGCCCCGGCTCCGCAGGGGGGACCGGCGGCATGTCCGGCAGCGGCAGCGGGGGCGGCAGTTCCGGCCAGATGCGTTGGGCGGTCAGGGCCACGATGGCCCCGCCCACCCCGCACTTGCAGACAGTCCCCAGAAAGCGCCCCACCATGGTGCCGAAGGCCGCATCCAGACTTTGCTGGAGAGGACGGCCGCGCATCAGCTCCACCAGCAGGCAGCCCAGCCAGGCCCCGAACAGCGCGCCAAGCAGCGCGCCGATGCCCAGCAGGAAGGGCGCGCAGATGATGGCCCCCGCAAAGGCCCCCACCATGCCCGCAAAGGTCCCTGTTTTGCTCGACCCGTGACGGCGGCCCTTGACGATCTGCACGCCTGTCTCCAGCACTTCGCCCAGCACGGCCAGCCCTACCGCCATGACCCAGAACCAGACATCCAGATGGCCGGGCTGGGGATGGACGAACTGCCAGATGCCCACCAGCACGAGCACCAGCCAATTTGCGGGCAGCCCCGGGATGTTGAGCAGCAGCACAAGGGCCAGCAGCAGGATGAAGAAATACGCCAGCCCGAAGGAAAAGACGTGCAGCAGTCCTTCCATGCGTCCGCTCTACTTCTTGAGGCGCATATCCTGCACGCGCACGGCCTTGCCGTCCGAGGAAGGCAGGCTGTTGCTCTGCACCAGCTCCACGCGCGGCGTGATGAGGATCTCGTCACGCAGGCGGTTGGCGATGGTCTTCTGCAGGCCCTGCAGGCTGCGCATGTCTTCCACGAAATACTCGTCGCGGATCTCCACCTGCACGCGCATCACGTCCCCGAAGCCGTCGTTCTCCAGCAGGATGAGGTAGTTCTGCCCCACCTGCGGGAAGCTCATGACCACCTGTTCGATCTGCATGGGATAGACGTTGACGCCCTTGATGATGAACATGTCGTCCGAGCGGCCCACGATGCGGTCGAGGCGGCGGTGCTTGCGGCCGCAGGCGCATTCGCCGGGCAGGAAGCGGGTCAGGTCGCGGGTGCGGTAGCGCAGGATGGGCATGCCCTGACGGCACAGGCAGGTCATGACCAGTTCGCCCGTCTGGCCGTCCGGCACGGGCTCGCCGGTCTCGGGATCGATGATCTCCGGGATGTAGCAGTCTTCCCAGACGTGCATGCCCTGCTGATGCAGGCACTCGAAGGCCACGCCCGGCCCGTTCATCTCCGAGAGGCCATAGGAATTGTAGGCCTTCATGTTGAACAGGTCCTCGATGCGGCGGCGGAACTCTTCGGTATACGGCTCCGCGCCCACCACGGCGATGCGCAGCGGGAACTCCCGCGGGTCCTCGCCCATGCTGCGCAGATGCTCGCCCAGGATGAGCGCATAGGACGGCAGGATGTGGGCCACCGTGGTCTTGAAGTCCTTGGCCAGCTTGATCTGACGGCGGGAGTTGCCCGGCCCGGCGGGGATGGTCATGCAGCCGATGCGCTCCGCCCCGAAGTGGATGCCGAGGCCGCCGGTGAACAGGCCGTAACCGGACATGTTCTGGAAGACGTCCTCCTTGCGCACGCCGACCATGTAGAAGCTGCGGGCCACCAGATCCGCCCAGGAATTGATGTCGTTCTGGGTGTGGCAGATGGCCACAGGGCTGCCGGTGGTGCCGCTGGAGCAGTGCATGCGCACGATCTCCGACTGCGGCACGCAGAGCATGCCCGTGGGGTACTGGTCGCGCAGGTCCTGCTTGGTGGTGAAGGGGATGCGGCGCACGTCGTCCAGGCTCCGGATGCTTTCGGGCGTCACGCCCGCCTCATCCAGACGGCGGCGGTAGAATTCGCATTTGCGGGCCTGCGCCACCGTGGCGCGCAGCCGCGTCAGCTGCGTGTGTTCGATCTGGTCGCGGCTCCACAGTTCCGCCGGATCAAAAACGTCCATCGTTGTTCTCCTTACGCAAAGCAAATCTGCACAAGATATCACGCCGGCGCGCGGCTCAAGCCTGCCGCGCCTGCCGCCGGGCCCAGCCCCAGAGCAGGCCGAAACTGCCCGCCTGCATCATGTCCCCGTGCGGGGACAAAAATTTTCCCTGTCCGGCCAGCATCTCCCGGCGCGGCCCCAGGATGAAGGTCGGCACATAGCCCCCCGCTTCCTCGCAATACGGACCAAAGGCCGTTCCGTGCCCGCCGCTGGCCTGCACTTCCTCGGCCGGGAGCCACGTCTTGCGGAACTGCTCCAGATCCGACAGGATCTCCGGCAGGGAGCGCATGCCGGTATGGTGCTCATACACCCCGCGCACGATGCCCTTGTAGACCAGCGCCGCCACCGTATGGCCGTTGCCCACGTTGACGATGGTGATCCCCTCGCGGAAGCTGCGGTCCATGACTTCCGGCTCGCTCAGCGCCCCCAGCAGGACGCTCACGCCCGTATCCGCCACCGGGCCGCCCGTCTTCTCCCGCAGGGCGCGCAGGCGCGTCAGCAGCGGCGGCACCTCCGCATGGATCCATGCTTCCGGGCTGGCGGACTTTTGCAGCAGCTCCTGCCATATCCGCATCCGGCCCGCCCGGTTGCCCTGCCCGTGCTCGCCGTGATCCTGCGCGGCGGCAAGCGTCAGATGCGGCTGCGGCAGGCCCGCATGACGCAGCAGCGAGGCCCAGAATTCCGGCGAGTAATCCGTCAGGAACAACGGCACATGCCCGGCCGGGCAGTCCTCCGCCAGCTGCACGCCCATGCCGCAGACCACGTCCTCCCGGTCGTGCAGAGCGCGCGAGGCCGCCACCGTGGCGCTGACCCGCAGGCCCGCGGCGATGTGCTCCCGCACCGCCTGCCCGAAGCCGCCGCCCATATTGCCGCCGTACAGCCAGACATGCCGCTTGAGCAGGGTCAGCTCACGGATGCGCTGCGCCACCATGCGCGCCGGGGACGGCAGCACGAAACGCGGCCAGTTGTGCGGCTCAAGGCCGGGCCGGGCCAGCAGCGCGTCCTGCGTGCCGCTGCCGATATCCACACAGAGCACCGGCCCTGACCGGCGCAGGAATTCCTGAATCTGGGCATCCATAGAATACACCTCACGTCGCATTGATGTACGCGTAAGCCCGCGCCAGCGCAAGCCCTGCCCGCCATGCCGCGCCGTGCGGACGCGGGAACGCGTCCAGGGGGAAGGGGAACCCCTCCGCCTGCGCTGGAGGGGTTCCCCTTCCCCCCAAGCCCCCATCCCTTCCCCAGCGCGCTTTTACCGGAGAAGACGAAAAAAACGGCGACATGCAGGCCGCACCCTGTCCGCAGGTCTCCCGGTAGGATGCGCGGCCGCACCCCCCTCCCACAGCCGGAGAAAAAAAGACTTGCCTGCTGCACGAAAAAACGTTAATGATTCTCTTCGCCGCCGAGGTGGTGGAACTGGTAGACACGCTATCTTGAGGGGGTAGTGGCAATAGCTGTGCGGGTTCGAGTCCCGCCCTCGGCACCAGTCCGCAAGCAAGGGTCACGGAGATTTCCGTGACCCTTTTCTTTTTGTCGTCGATATTCGCGGGGAACCGTCCACTATCGCCCGCCGGTTCCACTGCGAAAGCGCAAACGGCATATCGCCGCATGCGGAACAAATCCTCTGCCCTCCCCCCGACGAAAAGCCGGTCGGTCCGTTTGCCCTGGGGACACTGTGGCCTCCCGCCGTCTCCTGAAAAAAAGACTTGCCAAGTGCTGCGCTTTGGTCTATACGTTTTCTGCCGCCGAGGTGGTGGAACTGGTAGACACGCTATCTTGAGGGGGTAGTGGCAATAGCTGTGCGGGTTCGAGTCCCGCCCTCGGCACCAGTCCGCAAGCAAGGGTCACGGAGATGTCCGTGACCCTTTTTTGTTATGCCGTGCCGACGCGTTTCCGGCTTGTGCGGCCGCGTACCGCCCCCAGCGCCGGCGGACCATGAGGCCGTTTCCGCCTTGTACTAGAGCATTTTCCGTTTGAAACGCTTGGTGTTTCAAACCATGCGGCCTGGCGTTTCGCGGGAAAAAACACGGTTTTTCCGCCTGGTTTGGGCCGGGCGGCGCTGTGCCGCCGTCCCGCATTTTACTTTTTCAAAGGCAAAATGCGCTAAAACGCTTCGGCGCTCCTGCCGCCGGGCTTGCCGCTGGCGGACGAGCGCCCGCCCCCCTTCTCCACCAACGGGAAAAAGGCTATGATTGGGCTGTGCGCTGTCGGCATTAGAGCATTTTCCGTTTGAAACGCTTGGCATTTCGTAAAAAAACGTGGTTTTTCCGCTTGGTTTCGGCCGGGCGGCGCTGTGCTGCCGCCTCGCATTTTGCCTTTTTTTCAAAGACAAAATGCTCTAACGCCGTTGCCGCGCCATGCCGCCAGAGAGCGGAGGGCTTTCCCTCCGCTCAGGGCGGAATCATACAAGGATGCCAAATGGACACCAAAAGCCTGAAAAAACTGGAAGCCCAGTTGTGGGAATCCGCCGACATGCTCCGCGCCGGTTCCAAGCTGACCTCCAATGAATACTGCATGCCGGTGCTCGGCCTGATCTTCCTGCGCTACGCCTATAGCCGCTTCAAGCTGGTGGAGGCCGAGATCCTCAAGGATCGCCCTGTGCGCAACGGGCGCGTGCTGCCCGTGACGGCCTCGGATTTCAGCGCCAAGAGCGCTCTCTTCCTCCCGGAGATGGCGCGCTATTCCTTTTTGATGGGACTGCCCGCCGATATCCCCTCGGCCGGTCTGCACAGCGTGAGCGGCCAGCCGCTGAACAGCCTCGGCGAAGTGGTGAACAACGCCATGGAGCTCATCGAAGGCCAGAGCGCCCAGCTTTCCGGCGTCCTGCCCAGAGAGTACGGCAAGTTCTCTTCGGAACTGCTGAGCGAGCTCCTCCGCATTTTCAACAATGACGCTCTCGATGCCGTAGGCGGCGACGTCATCGGCCGCATCTATGAGTACTTCCTCAACAAGTTTGCCAAAAACATCGCCGCG
Organism: Candidatus Desulfovibrio gallistercoris; assembly: GCA_019118745.1. Lineage (GTDB taxonomy): Bacteria > Desulfobacterota > Desulfovibrionia > Desulfovibrionales > Desulfovibrionaceae > Desulfovibrio > Desulfovibrio gallistercoris. The sequence goes on from DWYJ01000030.1 coordinate 17,938, forward strand.
GACGACGGCGTGTTCTTCACGCCCAAATCGCTGGTGAAGATGATCGTCAACGTCCTTGAGCCGGAACGGGGCATCCTGCTTGACCCGGCCTGCGGCAGTGGCGGCATGTTCGTGCAGACGGGGGATTTCGTCCACGCGGCGGGCATGGCCGCCAACAGCGCCATGACCTTCTACGGGCAGGAAAAGGTGGAATACAACGCCCGCCTCTGCCTGATGAACATGGCCGTGCACGGCCTGACCGCATCCATCGCCTCCGGCGACGCGGCCAACAGCTTTTATCAGGATGCTCACAACCTCGTGGGCCGTTGCGACTACGTGATGGCCAATCCCCCTTTCAACGTGGACAAGGTGAAGGCCGAGTCCACCTCCAGCGCCGGGCGGCTGCCCTTTGGCCTACCTGCCGTCAACAAGAACAAGGATGTGAGCAACGCCAACTATCTGTGGATATCCTATTTCTACGCCTACCTGAACGAACGGGGCCGGGCGGGCTTCGTCATGGCCTCCTCCGCCACCGACAGTCAGAAGAAGGACAAGGACATCCGCAGGCAGCTTGTGGAAACGAGCCATGTGGACGTGATGATCAGCGTGGGCAACAACTTCTTCTATACCAAAAGCCTGCCCTGCACCCTCTGGTTCTTCGACAAGGGTAAACCCGACCACCTGCGGGACACGGTGCTCTTCATCGACGCCCGCAACTACTACACCGTGGTGGACCGCACGCTCAACGAGTGGAACGAGTGGCAGCTCCAGAACCTGGCCGCCATCGTCTGGCTCTACCGTGGCGAGACGCAGCGTTACCGCGACCTGCTGGCCGCCTACCGGCAAGAGTTGTCCGCCTGCATTTGGACCACGGGAAAACGGCAACTCTCCGACAAGGGGGCCAGCCTGCCCCTGCCGGTGAGCGATGCCCCCGGCCCGGAGGATGCGACCTTCTCCCTGCCGCCTGACGCCACCTTCCAAAACTGCCTCGAAGCGCTCCAGTCCTTCCTTGAGGAGCAGCGGGAGCAGTCCCGCACGGCGGAGGCAACCGCCAAACGCGCGGAAAAGAAACAGGCCGCCGCCCTCTGGGAGGAACGCCTTGCCGAAGTGGAGAGCGCCCTCCTTGTCGCGCAGGAGGCCCAGTGGCTCTACGCAAGGTTCGGGGACGGCGTGTATGCCGACATCCCCGGCCTGTGCCGCGTGGCCGGACGCAAGGAGATAGAGGAAAAGAACTTTTCCCTCACTGCGGGCGCGTATGTGGGCGTGCCCCCGGCGGAAGACGACGGCGTGGACTTTGCCCAGCGTATGGATGAGATCCACGCGGAGCTCGTGCGCCTCCAGGCCGAAAGCAACGCGCTCATGGAGACCATTTCTCGAAACTGGCAGGAGATGGGGCTATGAGCTGGCAGAAAGTTACTATCGCAAGCGTATGTGAAGGAATTTATGATGGCCCACATGCTACACCTGCACCTAGTGAATCTGGAGCTATCTTTCTAGGTATCCACAACTTTGTAAATGGAAGATTGGACTTATCAAATGTAAAATATATTTCGTTTGATGACCTTCCGAAATGGACAAGGAGAGTAACACCGCAAGAAAACGATATTGTCTTTTCGTATGAGGCTACTTTAAATCTTTATGCTATCATTCCCCCTGATTTTCTAGGATGTTTGGGGCGAAGAATGGCTTTGATTCGTGTAAATCCTCAAAAAATTTATTATAAATTTCTCTACTATTATTTTTTTTCGCCTGAATGGCGTGCTCTCATAGCTGAAAAAACTATTTTAGGTGCAACAGTTGACAGAATCCCCTTGACGACGTTTCCTCAGTTTTTGATTTCCCTTCCTCCCCGTGCGACGCAGCATCGTATAGCAGATATTCTTTCCGCCTATGACGACCTCATCGAAAACAACCAGAAGCAGATACAGCTTCTGGAAGAGGCCGCGCAGCGTTTGTACAAAGAATGGTTTGTTGACCTGCGCTTCCCCGGCCACGAAAACACGCGGATCGTGGATGGTGTGCCTGAGGGGTGGGAAGTCTGTACTATTGATGATATATCTTCATTGCGAAAAACAGCCATAAAAGCCCCCAATATCCCTCCCGGAATACCATATATTGGGCTGGAGCATATACCTCGTAAAGATTTTTGTCTTTCTTCTTGGGGAGATTCATCCGATGTTTCTAGCACTAAATATCAATACAAAGAAAATGACATACTATTTGGGAAAATACGACCTTATTTTCATAAGGTTGGATTTTCTATAAATAACGGAGTAACATCTACAGACACTCTAGTAATGACAGCAAAAAAAGATTCTTTATGGCCGATTTTATTGCTGTCTGTTTTTAGTAAAGACTTTGTCAACTATTCTTACCAAAACTGCAAAGAAGGATCAAAAATGCCTAGGGCTGATTGGAATATAATGAAAAGCTATAAGGTATTAAATCCAGAAAAAAATATTTTGAAAAAATTTAACAACAATATCTTTAGCATAACAAAAAAAATAAAAATTTTAGCACATCAAAACAATATTATCAGCGAAACTCGAAATATGCTTCTTCCGAAACTTATGAAAAAAATTTAATTTTTTGATAATAGCCTCACACAATAAAAACGCCGCCCAGGAGGCCATCCCATGAGCTACGACTACTCCGAAAACATACTGGTACAGGAAAGCGCGGGCGAGCTGCTCCAGCAGGAGTTGGGCTGGGAGGTGGCCTTTGCCTACGACCGCGAGGTGCTGGGGCCTGAGGGGACGTTCGGGCGCACGGCGTATTCGGAGGTTTTGCTCAGCCGGTATTTTCGCGCGGCCCTGCAACGGCTCAACCCCTGGCTTGCGGCATCCCAGATCGACGAGGCGGAGAGCAGGCTGAAGAGTTGCCTTGTCACGGCGTCCCTGCTCCAGATCAACAAGGAGAAGTACGGGCTCATCCGCAACGGCATACCGGTCAGCGTCCGGCTGCCGGACGGCGGGAGCGAGGAGCGGCTCGTCCGCGTCATCGACTTTGACAAGCCGGAGAACAATCACTTCCTGGCCATCAGGGAAATGAAGATCCACGGCAGCCTGTACCGCCGCCGGACGGACATCGTGGGCTTCGTCAACGGCATACCCCTGCTTTTTGTGGAGCTGAAAAAACCCTCCGTGGCGGTGGAGAACGCCTATACCGACAATTACACCGACTATCTGGACACCATCCCCCAGCTTTTCCATTTCAATGCCTTCCTCATCCTTTCCAACGGGATCGAGGCCAAGGTAGGGACGCTGGGCAGCAAGTACGCCTTTTTCCACGAATGGAAACGCCTTGCGGAGAGCGACGCGGGCAGCGTGGCGCTGGAAACCATGCTGCGGGGCATCTGCCGCAAGGAGAATTTCCTCGATCTGCTGGAGAATTTCCTGCTGTTCGACCGCAGCGGCGGCAGGCTGGTCAAGATCCTTGCCCGCAACCACCAGTATCTGGGCGTCAACGAGGCCGTCAAAGCCTATGCCGACCGCAAGCTGCGCAACGGCAAACTGGGGGTCTTCTGGCATACGCAGGGCAGCGGCAAGAGCTATTCCATGCTTTTCCTCGCCCGGAAGATCCGCCGCAAGTTTCCCGGCTCGCCGACCTTCGTCATCCTGACAGACCGAGAGGAACTCAACCGCCAGATCAGCGAGACCTTCGAGAACTGCGATGCGCTGGGCGAGGGCCTCAAGTCCAAAGAGTGCATCGCCACCAGCGGCAGCGACCTTGTGGGCAAGCTGCGGGGGAACCCCAGCTTCATCTTCACGCTGATCCACAAGTTCAATCAGCCGGACGTGCCGCCCATCACGCCGGATCACGACATCATCATCATGTCGGACGAGGCGCACCGCTCGCAATACGGCCTGTTTGCCGAGAACATGTGCCGTCTGCTGCCCACGGCCTCGCGCATCGGTTTTACCGGCACGCCCCTGCTTGCCGACGACAACATCACCGAACGCACCTTCGGCGGCTACATCTCCATTTACGACTTCCAGCGCGCCGTCGAAGACCACGCCACCGTGCCGCTCTATTATGAGAACCGGGGCGAACGCCTGAAGGACATCCCCTCCCCCGACATCACGGACAGGATACTTGAGGCCATCGAACAGGCCGACCTCGACCCGCAACAGCAGGAACGGCTGGAACGGGAATTTGCCAAAGAGATCCATCTGCTGACCGCGACACCCCGCCTGGAAGCCGTGGCCCGCGACTTCGTGCGGCATTATTCCGACCTGTGGACCAGCGGCAAGGCCATGTTCGTTTGTCTGAACAAGGTCACCTGCGTACGTATGTACGAACTTGCGGTCCGCTTCTGGCAGGAGGAGAAGGAAGCGCTCGCCCGGCGGAAGGATCAGGCCGGGCAGCAGGAAGCGCAGGAGCTTGCCCGCAAGCTGGCATGGATGGAAGAGACCGAGATGGCCGTGGTCATCAGTCAGGAGCAGAACGAGGTGCAGACGTTCCGCGCCTGGGGGCTGGACATCGCCCCCCACCGCGAAAAGATGGAAAAACGCGAGCTGGACAAGGAATTCAAGGACGCCGCCCATCCGCTGCGGGTAGTCTTCGTCTGCGCCATGTGGCTTACCGGCTTCGACGTGCCGAGCCTGTCCTGCCTCTATCTGGACAAGCCCCTCAAGGCCCACACCCTGATGCAGACCATCGCCCGCGCGAACCGCGTTGCCGAAGGCAAGAGCAACGGCCTCATCATCGACTATGTGGGCATCGTCAAGGCCCTCCGCAAGGCTCTTGCCGACTACACTGCCCACGACGGCAGCGGCGGCGGCAACTGCCCCGCCGTGGACAAGGCGAAGCTGCTGGATCGCCTGAGGGAGGACATCGACGCCGCGGAGCGCCTGCTTTCCGGGCTGGGCATCGTGCTGGCGGATATCGTCAGCGCCCGCCACTTTGCCAGGCTCGACCTGCTCCAAAGGGCGGCAAACGCGCTCTGCGGTGATGTGAAGGCGAAAAAGTCCTTTCAGTCCTGCGTCGGTGAGCTGCTCCGCCTGTGCAAATATGTCGACCGGGAGGACGTGACGGACGACGTGCGCGCCAGGCGCGACGCCCTGGAGGCCATACTCGGCATCGTGTACGCACGCCGCCAGCCCGCGGACAACGAGCCCCTGAAAGCCCAAATCAATGCCATCATCAGCGAGTACGTCGCCGTGGAGACGGCATCCCCGCAAGACAGCTCGCAATTCGACATCAGCAAGATCGACTTTGCCCTGCTCCAAACGGAATTCGCCCGCTCCAAACGCCAGCATCTCATCCTGAAGGATCTGGAAGACCTCATGCAGCGGCAGCTCGACGCCATGCTCCAGGCCGATCCCAGCCGCATCGACTATTACGAACGCTATCAGAAGATCATCGAAGCCTACAACAAGGAACAGGACAGGGCCGGCATCGAACAGACCTTCATGGAACTGATGAACCTGGCCGCCGCTATGGACGAGGAGCGTACCCGCTACATCCGTGAGGGCTTCAGCAGCGTGGAAGAACTGAGCGTGTATGACATGCTTTTTTCGGAAAACCTGTCCCCGCAGGACATCAAGACCATCAAGGCCGTAGCCAGGGATCTGCTGGCGAAGATAAAGGAAAAGATCGCCGAAATGGATCACTGGACGCAAAAACAGGCGACCCGTGACGCCCTGGGCAACCTCATCCGGGACGAGCTGTGGCGGACCCTGCCGAAAAGCTTCCCCGATGAAAGCATACCGACCTACCGCGACAAGATCTATGAATATGTCTTCCTGCGCTTCCGGGATGCCGCCTGAGCCCACGCCAGCAAGACAAGAGCCTATTAAAATGCTATTCAGAAGGGAAGCCCCTCGTCTCGCGCGGGGCGGGGTGCTCTGCTGTCGATGCCCGTAAGGCTCCTGCGTCGCCTAACGGGCACGGCCCCCCGGGCCGCCTTTCGGTCGCTCCCTTCTTCCCAAGCCCCATCCCTTCCCCTGCGCGCTTTCTCAGGGAAAAACGCTACAGATTGTTTTCCTTATGGGCATTTTACCTTTTTCAAAGGTAAACCGCTCCAGCCACACGAGCGGGTGACCTTCATTTGGCGCTCTGTCCCGAATCTGGCGGCAACCACAAAAAAAAGCGCACTATGGATATTCCATAGTGCGCCTTGCATTCTGGCGGAGCGGAAGGGACTCGAACCCTCGGCCTCCGGCGTGACAGGCCGGCGTTATAACCGTCTTAACTACCGCTCCAGATGGTGGGCAGTACAGGACTTGAACCTGTGGCCCCCGCCTTGTAAGGGCGGTGCTCAACCAACTGAGCTAACTGCCCCCGGGCAACAGCGTTCTCTTACCGTATACGCGCGCCTTCGTCAAGCGGCGAAGTGTGGGCGGCGGTTTCCCTTTTTTCTTCTTTCGCTGGCTGGCGGCTTTTGCCGGCAGTGGTGTGGGGCCGCCTCTCCTCCCCTTTTCTTTTCTTCCGTCGTTGGGTGGCGGGCCGAAGCCGCGAACCAGCGCGAAAAAAACGCTCCGCAAGCGGAGCGTTTTCATGGCGGATCAGCCTTTGGGGGGCATGTTGATGGGCAGCCCCGGCTGTATGGGTGGTTTGCCGGGCAAACCGGGCTGCGCAACGGCCTGACTGGAAGCGGCGAGGTCGCGAAGCTTCTGCATGCAGCCCTCGAGGAATTCGGGTTCGGCCACGTCCTGCCGCAGGAAGGCATTGATGGCGGGCATCTTGGCGATGGCCTCGTCGATCTCGGGATTACTGCCGCGGGCGTAGGCACCGATATTGATCATGTCTTCCACGCGGCGGTAGGTGCTCATATGGCGCGTGACCACGCGCCCGGCGAGCACATCCTCGCGGGTACAGATGTCCGAACGCAGACGGCTGATGGAACGCAGCACGTCGATGGCCGGGAAATGGCCTTGGTCGGCCAGTTCGCGCGTGAGGACAATGTGACCGTCGAGGATGGAGCGCACGGCGTCGGCGATGGGCTCGTTGAAGTCGTCGCCGTCCACCAGCACGGTATAGATGCCGGTGATGGTGCCGGTGGCCGAGCGCCCGGCGCGTTCAAGCAGCTTGGGGAGCTGGGCGAAGACGGTGGGCGTGTAGCCCTTGGTGGTCGGCGGTTCGCCCACGGCGAGGCCCACTTCGCGCGCGGCCATGGCAAAGCGCGTCACGGAGTCCATCATGAGCAGCACGTCCATGCCCTTGTCGCGGAAGTATTCGGCCACGGCGGTAGCGGAATAGGCGGCGCGCATGCGCACCAGCGGCGACTGGTCGGACGTGGCGATGACCAGCACGGAACGGGCCATGCCCTCGGGACCGAGGTCACGCTCCATGAATTCCAGCACTTCGCGGCCACGTTCGCCGATAAGGGCGATGACGTTGACGTCCGCTTTCGTATAACGGGCCATCATGCCCATGAGGGTGGACTTGCCCACGCCGGAACCAGCCATGATGCCCACGCGCTGCCCCTTGCCCAGGGTGATGAGGCTGTTGATGGCCCGCACGCCCACATCGAGGATGTCGGTGATGCGGGGCCGCATGAGGGGGCTTGGCGGATCGGCGTAGATGGGCACGAGCTCGGCCTGCCATTTGGTGCGCGCTTCCTTGAGCCAGGCGGGCTTGAAGGAGGCCTGCGCGGCCATCTGGGCGTCGAAGTCGGCCTTGCCGTGGTCGGCGTTGCCAAGGGGCGAATCGCACAATTCGGTGCTGACCGGCGGCCCGGAGTCCAGCGGCGTGCCGAAGGCGTCAAAAGCCCGACCCAGCGAATCCGGGCCCACAGGAAAAACAGGCGGCAGGCTGGTATTGCGGATGCGGCTGCCGGGACGGATGCCGCGCATGTCGCCGTAGGGCATGAACAGCAGGTTCCCCTCACGGAAGCCGACCACTTCGGCGGCGATGCCGTGGGCGTCGTCATCGGGCAGCATGTGGCAGACGGCGCCAAGCGGCGCGCGCAGCCCGCTGCCTTCGGCCACGAGGCCGACCACCTTGGTCACCTTGCCGTACGAACGGACAGGATTGCTGGCCCGCAGCAGACGGCAGCAGGCCTGGGGATCAAGCAGCATGGCGGCCTACCCCTTCTTCTCGCCTTCCGGCGCAAGGAAGCCCCCCTGCAACAGGGCTTCGTCCATGTCATCTTCCAGCGGGAAGAGCTCTTCTTCCAGCTCTTCAAGCGTGGGGTCCGCCTTCTTGCTGCGGGCTTTCACGGGCGGAGGCGTGGGCCGCCTGCCGTCATCATCGCCCAGGGGCGGCAAATAGGCTTCAGGAACGATATCCCCGGCGGGAACGTCGTCCGCGGCGGCGGATGCCGGGTCGTCATCATCGAAATTATCGGGAAGGCTGTCGATCTCCAGATCGTCGGGCAGGAGGTCGTCGTCCGCCTCGTCCACAGGGACGGGCAGATCTTCCTCATCCGCCAGCGCGGGAGGCAGAGCCTCTCCCTCCGCGGGGTCCGCCATTTCCGCCGTTTCGGCGGGGGCCTGCGCGTCCGCCTCGACCTCAGCGGCGGCAGGGGCTTGCTGCTCCTCCGCTTCCGCCTCGGCGGCCGGGGCTTCCTCCGCAGCGGCCGCATCAGCGGCGGGGGGCAGTTCGGCCTCCACCGCCTTCACCGGTTCGGGGCCGAGCTGACGGGCGCGCTCAAGCAGCATGTCCAAAAGCTGCTCTTCCTTCTCGTCATTGGCGCGGTCCTCATCGGTGGTCGGCAGACCGAGGTGCACCAGGATATTTTCCACCAGTTCGCGGAAGTGCTCGCGGCGGCAGTCCACGCTGCCGCTGCAGCTTTCGGCCACAAAGCCGCCGGGCTCCATCTTGTCGTCCGTATTGACGATCCACTGCTGGAGTTCGGGCACGCGCTCGCGGGCCGTGGCGAACATGTCGGTGACGGCCTCCTCGTCTTCGGGGTGGACGCGCACGGTGATGGTCGCCCTGTCCTCCAGCTGGCGCACGGCAGCCAGCAGCAGCGAGCGCAACACGTCTTCGTGCTGCGTGCTGAGCACGTAGCCCGTGCCCGCGCTGACGGCGGCCTTGGTGAGCTCCACCAGCGACTCGCGCCACTGGCGGCAGATGTCGTGCGTTTGCGCCTGTACGGCCTGCATCATCCAGCCCACGTACTGGGCCAGCTCGAAACGGATCTGCTGAAGATCTCCGGCCACCTGGTCCATGCCGGCCTTGTAGCCCTCTTCGTGGGCCGCGGCGCGGATGCGTTCGGCTTCGGAGAGTTCCTTGCTGGTCTTGCCGCGTTCGAGCTGCATGGCCTCGTAGCCGTCACGCGTGGACTGCCGGATGCTCTCGGCTTCGGAAATGATGCGCTGGTAGTGATCCTGCGCTTCCCGCTTGGCTTCTTCGAGCACCCGCTGCCGTTCCGCGTAGGCTTCGCCGAGAATCTGGCGGGCACGCTCCACGGCGCGCGTCTTGACGCGCTCCATGTAGTCTTCCTGGCTCTGCTGCCGCTCCTGTTCCCTGCGGATGGGCTCCTGCATGGCTTCCAGTTGCGCCATCGAAGCCTCGCGATCCCCCATGAAGATGGTGCCCCATTTTTTTCGCAGATCCATAGACATGTTCCGTACTCCGCCCTGCCGTCTTCAGCTAGACAAAGATGTCCCCGCCGCCGCGGCTGACCACAAGCTTGTTCTCGGCCTCCAGACGGCGCACGATCTTGACGATGTTCTGCTGGGCGGCTTCCACGTCCGACAGCTTGGTCGGCCCCATGTATTCCAGCTCTTCGCGGATCATGTTGCCCGCGCGCTCGGACATGTTGCGGAAGAACTTTTCCTTGAGTTCGTCGCTGGCCCCGCGCAGGGCAAGGGTGAGGTCTTCGTTGGAGATCTCCTTGAGCATCTCGCGCACGCCGCGGTCGTCGATATTCTTGCAGTCCTCGAAGACGAACATGAGGTTGCGGATATCTTCGGCCATCTGGGCGGAATCTTCTTCGATCTCGGAGAGGACTTCCTCTTCGGTGGCGCGGTCCACGGCGTTGAGGATCTCGGCCACGGACTGCACGCCGCCCACCTTCTTGCCTTCCTTGCCGCCCATGGCGATGAGCTGGCTGGTGAGCACCTTGTCCACTTCGAGGAGCATGTCCTCAGGCACGGATTCCAGGCGGGCCAGACGCATGAGCACTTCGGCGCGCACGCCGGCGGGCAGGCTTGTCAAAAGATTGGCGGCCTGATCGGGATTGAGGTGGCCCATGATGAGGGCCAGCGTCTGCGGGTGTTCGTTGCGCAGGATCTGGGAGAGCAGACGCGGGCTGACCGCCTCCAGCTCGCGGAAGGGAGCCGGGCCGGTATCCAGATTCAGGGCGTCCATGATGTACTTGGCGGTCTCGGGGTCAAGGTTCTTGACCAGCAGGCGCTTCAAGATGTCGCTGCCGCCGGAGATCATGTCCACGCCTTCCACGAGGGACTCGTGGAATTCGCGCAGCACTTCCTCCACGGTTTCCTTGGGCACGGAGGGGAGCTCCACGATGGCCTTGGAAATGTTGGCGATCTCCTGCCGCTCCATCCGCTTGAAAACATCCGCCGTGAACTTGTCGCCCATGGCGAGCAGCAGTACGGCTATGCGCTGTTGACCTGTCAGAACCATCCCGGACGTCTCCTTGGAACAAATTCAGCCTGTATCTGATAATGTACTTATACGCCGCTGTCTACCCCGCCGGGGCGGCGGATGGAGGCCCGGCCTCCTTCCCGTACAGCGGATGACGGGGTTTTCCGTCCATTTTGCGCTGACTAGCGTTTTTTTGCGTTATCGCTATCAGCGGCGTCCATCCAGCGCTTGATGATTCGGATGGCCTGATCCATATGTTGTTCCGTCATGCGAAACAACCGTAACCGCAATTCTTCCACGCGCCGGTTGGTTTCCTTCTGCGCGTGGCGGTAAGCCCGCAATTCCGCCAGTGAGGGCACATGGCCCTCACCGGCGGCAGGCTGCACATTAGGCTGCTTTGGCTTCATTCTTCATCCACCCGCGCACAAGGGTCACCACCTGTTCCATATGCTGGTCAGACAGGGAGAAGATGTGCGCCTTGAGAGCTTCGATATCCTTGAACACCAGTTCGTCGTCTTCTTCGCCGGCTTCCAGGGCCTTTTCCTCGCCCTTGGCGGCTTCTTCCAGAGCCTCATAGAGGGCAAGCTGTTCTTCGGCGGCGGGCAGGCCTTCCAGACCTTCGACCATCTCGCCGGCTTCCACCTTGGGCCGGATGAGGGCCAGCACCACGGGCCGCACCACCAGCATGAGGAAGAGGAAGGCCAGCAGGGCATTGAGCAGAGGCTTGCCCAGGCGCTCGGCGTAGTCGGACAGCAGGTCGCCGAAGTTGGGTTCCGCCGGCGGCTCGGAGCCGGAGAAGGGAATGGAGCTCACTTCCAGAGAGTCGCCGCGGGCGCTGTCCAGGCCGACGGCATTGGACACCAGCTGACGGACCTGCGCCAGTTCATCCGCTGTGCGGGGGATGAAGGACCACGCGCCGTCCACCTTCTGATACGTGCCGTCGATGATGACCGCCACGGTCAGGCGGCGCAGGTCACCCACGTTGGACACGATCTGCTGTTCTTCCTTGTTGATCTCGTAGTTCGTGGTGCGGGTCTCACGGCTGCCGTTCTGGTTGGACACGGAACCGGTGATGCCGTCCCCGCGGAAGTTGGTGTCCGGCGCGCCGGCTTCCAGGTTGGCCTGGCCCTGCTGGGCTTCTTCACTGCGCTGTTCGCTGCGGACGGCCGTCTTTTCCGGATCATAGAGTTCGCGACGGATGGTCTTCTGGCTGAAGTCCATATCCGCGTTGACCTTGGCGATGACGCGGCCGGGGCCGAAGAGCGGCTGCAACATCTCTTCGATGCGGCGCTCAAGGTTGCGCTGCACCTGCAGGCGATGTTCCATCTGCGTGCTGGACGCGCCGGCGAGGCTGTCCTCTTCGGGCTGGTAGAGCACCTTGCCGCCGTTGTCCGTGATGGACACGTGCTGCTTGTCGAGGCCTTCCACGGACATGATCATCATGTTGAGGATGGCGGTGATCTCCTTCTGGTCCGGCTTGGCGTTGGGATTGTTCAGCTTGAGGACGACGGAAGCCGAAGGCTCTTCACGCTCTTCCACAAAGAGGCTGCGCTTGGGGATGACCAGGTGCACGCGGGCGCTCTCCACGCTGGGGAACTCGCTGATGGTGCGGGCCAGTTCGCCCTGCAGCGCACGGGTGTAGTTGATCTTCTGCACAAAGTCGGTCTGACCGACCTTGACCTTGTCGAAGATCTCAAAGCCGATGCCCTGCCCCACCAGACCGCCTTCACCGGCGATCTTGATGCGCTGGTCGTAGACCACTTCCTGCGGCACCATGATGGTGGTGCCGTTGTCGGCAAGTTTATACGGAACCTTTTCCGTCTTGAGCATACTGAGGACGCGGTTGGCGTCCTCGCCGCTCAGGTTGGAATACAGGACGCGGTAGTCGGGACGCGTGGCGTAGATGGACAGGCCAATGATGGCCGCCAGCAGCACCACGGCGCCGCCGGCGGAGAGCACCCGCTGCGAGGTGCTCATGCTGGACCACGAGTCCTTGAAACGATTCACGGCATTGTTAAGGGGGGCTGGCATCGGCATAACGAACTTCCTTACTCCTGCGTTAGGCGGTCGCGGACCGCAGACGGCCCTTTATATGCAATTCGCATGCCTATATTTTTAATTATTTGAAATAAAACAACTTTTCTTCATATTTATTTCCTCTTTGCAGCTGGCGTTCAAATTTTGACACTCGCGGGCGCGCCCGGCATCCCCGCATGTCGCCGGGGACGCGGCCGGACTTCGCCGCAATACGGCGGCCGTCCGCAAACGCGACGACGCCGCCGGGTGATGACCCGGCGGCGCCGAAAGGAGCCGCGGCATGCCTGAAAGCGCGGGGGAAACACCGTTTCCGCCCTGCCCTGCCCTGCCGCTCTCAGGCGGTGTATTACACCAGCACCACAGGCTTGATGAGATTGCGTGGCTTGTCCTTCATAAGGAGGAGGGCTTCTTCGATATGGTCAAAGCCCTGGAAGCGGTGCGTCAGGAGGGGGGCCACGTCCAGCCTGCCCGCCGTGATGACCGCGGCCAGCTTTTCCATGCGCAGGCGGCCGCCGGGCATGAGTCCGCAGGCGATGATCTTGTGGCTCATGCCGCAGCCCCATTCGATGCGCGGCACCAGCACGTTTTCCCCGGAGCCGAGATAGTTGACGTTGCCGATGCGGCCGCCGGGCTTGAGCATCTTGATCACCTCGCCGATGGTGGTCACGTCGCCGCCGGCAATGATGGCCTTGTCCACGCCCTTGCCGTGCGTCAGTTCCATGACCTGCTCCACGATGCCGCCGTCACGGTAGTTGATGATCTCCGTTGCGCCGTAGCCGCGGGCGGCATCGGCACAGACCTGACGCGATCCCACGGCAAAGATGCGGCCCGCACCGCGCAGAGAGGCCCCGGCCACCCCCATGAGCCCCACCGGCCCGATGCCCACCACCAGCACATCGTCTCCGTACTGGATGTCGGCCAGCTCCGCGCCGTGAAAGCCCGTGGGCACCATGTCGCAGAGCATGACGGCCTCGGCCGCGTCAAGCCCGTCCGGCAGGTGCGCCAGATTGCCGTCGGCGTCATTGACATGGAAAAACTCGCCGAACACGCCGTCCTTGAAATTGGAAAACTTCCAGCCGGCCAGCATGCCGCCGGAGTGCATGGCAAAGCCTTTCTGCGCTTCCAGCGAATTCCAGTCCGGCGTGATGGCCGGAACGATGACCTTGTCGCCCGGCTTGAAATCCTTGACCAGCGCGCCCACTTCCGCCACTTCGCCCACAGCCTCATGGCCGAGGATCATATCCGTACGCTCGCCCAGCGCCCCCTCCCAGACGGTATGCACATCCGACGTGCACGGGGAAAGGGCAATGGGCCGCACCAGCGCGTCAAGGGGGCCGCAGGCGGGCTTTTCCTTTTCGATCCAGCCAACCTTATTGATGCCGAGCATGGCAAATCCCTTCATGGCGATCCTCCTTTATGGTGTATATGGGTTTTCAATGCCCATACTACGGAAAGAAAAATTTTTTGTACAGTAAAAAATTGTTTATGGGCATGGATGCAACGCTTGTAATATCCTTCACAATTCACTTTTTATCCTCTTCCGGCTGTTTTATAGTACCGAATAGCGAAAAAACATCCAGTCCCCAGACGGCAGAGCGAAAAAACACGGTGCCGGCAAGGATGAAGTACGGCGGGAGGCCGCTTTCTCTTTTTCTCGTTTTTTGCGCCGCCGGATAATGGATGCTGCCCGGCGCTGGGGGATGATGTTCTTTTTCTGGTCTTGTGCTGGCTGGCGGATGGTGCCCGGCATCCAGGCGTGGTCGCCTGCGCGGCGAGCGGCGGCGGGCGTTGTTCTTTCGCTGTAAATGGCACATCTCCCCTTGATATGGAGCAGGAAAAGCGGCTTTCCGTTGATGATTCCGTGCAATGGGTCGGGGAGACGTTGCGTATGCCGGAGCAGTACGGGATTTAGCCTTCTTTTCGGCACTGGATGGCGGATTCTGTCTG
>DWYJ01000031.1 GCA_019118745.1 Candidatus Desulfovibrio gallistercoris
AGCGATACAAACTAAAATTGCCCTCGAGCAATTCCACATGGAAAATGTGGATTGCTCTGGTAGTCGCGAGAGCGACTACCCGCAACCGAACACACGGAAAAACCACGCTTTTTCCGTAGTGTGAGGGCAGCATCAGCTGCGAACCCGCTCTAATGATGGCCGCCGCCACCGCAGGTGAAGTCCGTGGAGAACGGGGGCAGTTTCCCTTCCAGGAAGGCCTTGACGGCGCTGCCCACCGTGGGCTGCTGACCGGCATAATACACTTCCACCCCGACCTGCTGGAAGGCCATGAGCGGACGCATGCCCATGCCGCCCGCCAGCAGTTTGGTCACGTTGTGGGACGCCAGATGCTGCACCGGAGCGAGGCAACCGCCCTGCTGATGCGGCACGTTCACCAGCGTGGTGACGGACACGGTGGCATCGCCCTCCACTTCCACCAGGGTGTAGATGTCGCAATGACCAAAATGCATGCCCATCGGCGCATCGAGCCCGCCCGGCAGCCCGGAAGGAACGGCAAGCAGATAACTCATGACAAGATCTCCATTTTTTGGTCGTGGACGCGCGGCCTAGCGGCTCACGCGCAGGTCCTGAAGGGCCGACCACATGTCCTTCAGGCGATCGCCCAAGGGATTATGGCTTTCGGTCAGGGCCTGACGGCGGACCATGACCTCAGTCACCAGCGGATCGAAGGGGAGCGTGCCGAGCAGGGTATGCCCGTCCGCCGCGCATTGCGCGGTGATGGCCGCGCTTTCCTCTGCATTGAGATCCGCCTTGTTGATGATGACGGCCAGCGGGATGCGGAAATGACGGCAGAGATCCGCAATGCGGCCAAAATCGTGCCGCCCGGAAGGGGTGGGCTCCACCACGCCCACGGCAAGCTGCGCCCCGGACAACGAGGCGATGACCGGACAGCCGACGCCCGGCGAGCCATCACACAGGATGGTCTCCCTCCCCTGCTCCTTGGCCAGACGCCGGGCCTCGGCCTTGAGCAGGCTGACGAGGCGGCCGGAATTCTCCTGCCCCGGGAAGAGCTGGGCGTGCACCATGAGGCCGAAGCGGCTGTCGCTCACGTACCAGTCCCCGCAGTGGTTTTCCGCCGTGTCGATGGCCTTGTGCGGGCACAGGGCCGCGCAGACGCCGCAGCCTTCGCAGCGCAGGGCATCCACGGCGTAGCCGCCTTCCGCCGTCGCCTGCACGGCTCCGAAGGCGCACAGTTCGGCGCAGCGGCCGCAGCGGGCGCATTTTTGCGGATCTATGCTCGCCGCAAGCCCGGAAAAAAAGGCTTCCGTGCGCTGCTTGTGCGGCTCCAGCAGGATATGCAGGTCCGGCGCGTCCACGTCCAGATCGCAGATGACCTTGTTTTCGGCCAGATGGGCAAAGGCCGCGCAGACGGTCGTCTTGCCGGTGCCGCCCTTGCCGCTGATGATGACGATCTCACGCATGGCAGGCCTCCTTTGCGGCAGGAAGGGCAAGGCGCAGCGCGTCGCGCAACTGCTCGAAACGCTGCCGCCAGACCGGCGAAAGTTCCGCCACAAGGCCTCCACGGGCGTATTGTTCGGCGGCCGCCCGGTCAAAGGGCAGTTCGCCCAGATGCGGCAGGCCCTGTTCCCGGCAATAGGCGCGGACGGCGGCGTCCCCTTCGGCATTGCCCGGCGCGCCGGCCCGGTTGGTCACCACGCAGACGGGCTTGTGCAGAGGCACGAAGGCCTGATGCGCCTGCCGGAAATCATGGAAGCCGAAAGGCGAGGGATCCGCCACCAGAAGCAGCATGTCCGCCTCCCGCGCCACCGTGACCGCTGGGCAGCTCACGCCGGGAGGCGCATCCACGAGCACGTCCGGCTCCGCCGCGCCGCCCTGCCCGGCCAGCAGTTCGGACAGGCGGGCCTGCTCCTGCCGCAACAGGGGCGGCGTCATGGACTCGCCGATGCGGGTGCGGCCCATGAGGAAGGCGGCCCGGCCATCCAGCGCGCTGCCGCTGAGGATGCGACCCAGCTCGCGCCTGCCGCGCGTCAACGCCCCGGACGGACAGACGGCAAAGCAGCCGTTGCAGCCGTGGCACATGTCCGGGAAGATGCTGATGCGGCCCACAAAAGACGCGATGGCCTTATATGAGCAGATGTCCCGGCATTTCTCGCAATGCAGGCATTTCTCCGGCGACAGCTGCGGCACGTCCAGCCAGGCCGTGCGCTCCTCCGTCAGCTGCGGACGCAGGAAGAGATGGAGGTTGGGGGCCTCCACATCCGCATCCACAGCCACCAGGGGCCCGTCCCATACGGCGGCCAGCGAAGCCGTCACACAGGTCTTGCCCGCTCCGCCCTTACCGCTGGCGATGGCGATCTGCATACGCCCTCCGCTACTTGTTGGGCGCATCGGCAAAGGGGTATTCGCCCTTGCGGAAACGCTCCACGGCTTCCCCCACGCTGATGCCTTCCACGTTCTGGCAGATCTTGATGCCCGCCGCCGTCAGCGCCTCAAAGGCCTTGGGGCCCACGTAGCCGCTCAGGACGACTTCCACCCCGGCGCGGGCCACACGTTCGGCGGTTTCGATGCCCGCCCCCATGCTCATGGTCTGCGAAGCGCCATTGTCGATATAGGACGTGGTCATGTCCGGCAGATCGATCACCACAAATCCCCCGGCCCGGCCGAAGCGCGGATCGACGGCATCGTCGAGGGTCGGGCCTTCACTGGAAACGGCTATCTTCTGCATCTGCTTTTTCTCCTTGTCTGCCTCCGGCGTGCCGGGGCCCGCCACGGCGTAGGTGCCGCCCTCGATACGCAGGGCCTGCCCCCGGCAAAGGGCTGTCGCCACCGTGCGCCGGGCCGCCGCGAGAGTGCGGCCGAAGCTGTGGCGGGATATGCGCATGTGCCGCGCGGCCTCTATGGCCGTCAGGCCTTCCATATCCGCCAGCCGCAGGGCCTCCAGCCCTTCCACGCTCAGGCAGGCTTCTTCCAGCGCCGTCAGGGGGATGCCCCGCGGCTTGAAATAGGTAACGCTGGGCGAAGCGCTGACATAGCGGCACTGGCGCGGACGCGGCATCCTTTTCCTCCGTCGGACGGCTTTTTGTTTTGCACAAATGAGCATAATACTTTGTGCCGTCCTGTCAAGACAAGCGACAGGCCAAAGTGTTTCAAACTGAAGATGCGCTTGTGGGCGCTTTCCTGCGCCACGCCGCGGTCACGCCGCAGGCCAGGGCCATAAAAAAACGCCGGCGGTCGTTTCTCGACAGCCGGCGTTCGCGTGGTGCGGTGCAACACTATGCGTGCTTGAAATCCTCGATGAGGCGGCTCAGCGTGGCCGTCTGCTCGTTCAAGCGGGCCACCACCTTTGCCGCGTCCGCCATGATCTGCGCGGTGTGGGCCGAATCGGCGTTGACCTCGCTGATGGAGCGGTTGATCTCTTCACTGGCGGCGGACTGCTCCTCGCTGGCGGTGGCGATGCTGCGCACCTCGTCCGCCGTGGTCTCGCAATCCTTGACGATGCGCTGCAAGGCCTCGCCGGATTGATTGGCAAAGTCGCTGGCCTGCTCCGTCTGCACCACGGCTTCATCCACGGCGGCTATGCTTTGTTCCACGCTGCCCTGGATGGCATGGATGGCCTTGGCCACATCGCCGGTGGAGGACATGGTCTTTTCCGCCAGCTTGCGCACCTCGTCAGCGACCACGGCAAAGCCCCGGCCGGCCTCACCGGCACGGGCTGCTTCGATGGCCGCATTGAGGGCCAGCAGATTGGTCTGGTCCGCAATGTCGGAAATGACCCCCATGATCTGGCTGACCGCCTCCGTATGGGTATTGAGGAGGGACATGCTCTCCTTGAGGGAGAGCGTGCCCTGCCGCATCTGCTTGATGCTCCGCAGGGCCTGATTGACGATCTCCGCCCCACGCAGGGCCTCGCTTCGCGTATCCGACGACATGTGGGAAGCCTCGGCGGCGTTGCGGGCCACTTCCTGCACGGTGGCGTTCATCTCGTTCATGGCCGTAGCGGACTCGGCCAGGCGGTCCGCGGAATGCGACGCGCTGCGGCTGGATGCTTCCACATTGCGCGCCAGCTCGTCCGAAGCGGCACTGATGATGGAGACCACCTCCTCCAGCTGCGCGGCAGCGGCAAGCATGCCGTCCCGCCGCGCCAGCTCCGCCTTGCGGCTGGCTTCCACGGCGCGCTTGCGCGCTTCGCCGGCCTCCGCGGCCAGCCGCTGGGCTTCCGCCGTTTCGGCGCGCGCCTTTTCATGCCAGTCCAGGAGCTGATGCACCATATCCATGAGGTTGCGATACAGCGCCAGCAGCTCGCCGGAAAACTGCCGTTCGTCCGGCAGGCCGTCCACCTTCCCCTGCGCGATGTCCTGCGTCGCCTTCATGATCCGTTCCAGCGGATTGCAGACCGAACGCGAGATCAGCACCGCGCCGAGCAGCAACACGACCAGCAGTACGAGGCTGACCACGAGGATCAGCTTGACGGCGGCCTCCGCCGACTCCTGCACCTCGGCCATATCCACGACGGAAGCGATGCGCCAGCCGTTGACCGTGGTGGTCATGGAGACGAGGGACTCCCTGCCCTTGTGCGTCAGCACGGCGCTGCCGCCGCCCTTCTTGTGCAGCGGCAGCATGTAGGGCGCTTCCTCGCTGATGTTCCTGTTCACGGCTTTGGGGCTTCCCGGCGAAGACAGGATGCGGCCCGCGCTGTCCATAAGGACATAACGCCCCGTCCGGCCGAAGGACATGCTGGACAGAAGATCATTGAGCGTTTCGAGGCTGATGTCCGCCGCTACGACCGCCGTTCCCCCCTGGTGCGTCTTCCCTTCCGCCCGCACGCTGACGGACACCATGACCTCCCCGCTGACCGAGGTATACGCTTCGCCGACGTGGCTTGCGTCGCCGCCGGAAAGCACGTCCGCAAACCAGCCGCGCGTGGTGGGGTCATAACCGGGGACGGCGGTCTCCGGAGCGCTGCTGGCAAAGCGCCCGTCGCTGTAACCGATGAAGATCTTGCTGATCTGCGGCGAAGCCGCCTTCATGCGCGCGAGCTCCGCAATGAGCGCCTGCGCTTCCTGCGGCAGGGAGGCGGCATCGTATTTGCCGGCCGCCTTCGTTTCCTTGGGCGTGGGGAAGGAAGCGGCGCACTCCAGCACCTTGGGAGACTGCGCAAGGAAACGCATCTTGCTCACATTGCCCGCAAACATGTTGCGCACGTATTTGTCGGCCAGCTCGAGCTGCTTGCCGGCTGCCCCTTCGAAAGAACTTTCGCTGACGCTGAGGATTTTTTGCAGTGCGATCCCGCTTATGAAGAGGATGGACAACAAGATGCAGGCCAGAAAACCCAGAAAGAATTTCAATTTGATGGACACGCCAAACTCCTTTGCGGGACCGTCTGATCGGTTATGAAGATTACCCCTTGGATATTGTCATTCTTTTTAAAAAGTTATGGGATTGTAACAAAAAAATCTACCAGGATGGTCATGGCCCGGACCGCACGCGGAGGCGATGGACGCTGTTTTTTCGCCTGTGCGCGGGCCCTGCCTGCCCCACCCGAAGGGCAGGTCTTCAAAAAAAAAAGCGTCCGGCATGCCGGACGCTTGAGCGGCAGCGCAAGTTTGCCGCCTGCAAAAAAAAAACCGCCTGCTCGCGGCTGGCCTTTTCGTGCGGCAAGGGCGGGGGACCGTTCTGACCGCGGCGTACGGATACGCGCGCGCCGTCTGCGCCTCCCGGCCACATTGCCGCCTGCGGACAAGCTCGCTGCAGGCGGTATGTGAGCTGATACGGGTTAAATATTGTTGTCGCCCACGATGTGGATCTCGTGGCCGCGTCCCCAATACTGCACCGTGCCCTGCGCACAGAACTCCTTGATGAGCGCATCTTCCACGGCGCGCTCTTCGCCGCGGAAACGCAGGGTGACGCCGCGGCGGCCGTCGTCCCGGATGTTGGAGAGCACCGTCACCACGCGGGCCTGCGCTTCCTTGAGCCGGTCGAGGATGGCGCGCAGCGTGCCGGGCTTGTTTTCCAGCACGAAGGCCATCTGCACGCTTTCGGTGCGGGAGCCGGTGATGCTGATGAAGGTCTTGAAGATGTCCGACTCCGTGACGATGCCGACGAGCTTGTCGTTGCTGTCCACCACCGGCAGACAGTTCACCCGCTTCTCGTCCATGAGGATGGCGGCGTTTTCCACCGTCTCATCGATATGGATGGTGTGCGGGGCAACGATCATGATCTGCTTGGCCGGAGTTTCCGCCAGGATGTCGAGCAGCTCCAGCACTTCCAGGCCGGTGGTGTGCTGCGGCGAGAACTCCTTGATGTCGTCGTCGCAGAGCAGGCCGACCACATGGCCCTGCTTGTCCACCACGGGCAGGTGGCTGATGTTCATGTCGCGCAGCAGGCTCTTGCACTTGAGCAGCGAGGTGCCCGGCAGGACGGAAACCACTTCGTGCGTCATCCACTGTTTGATAAGCATGGCAAGGCTCCTTCTGACGGCAGCTCGGCGCGCCGTCGTCTGGCCGGGGCCTTGCCCCGGCCTGTGATGGTACGAACGTTCTAGAGCATTTTCAGTTTGAAACGCTTTGCGTTTCAAACCATACGGCCTGGCGTTTCGCGGAAAAACGCGGTTTTTCCGCTTGGTTTCGGCCGGGCGGCGCGGTGCCGCCGCCTCGCATTTTGCCTTTTTTCAAAGGCAAAATGCTCTAACGCCTACTTGTGCTGACCGCAGCCGCAACCGCCGCCCAGACGCTTGCGGATGCCTTCCGGCAGCCAGCCCCGCACGGACTCGATGCTCACCATGCGGCGCATGATGCCCAGCTGATCCTGCAGCGGGATCTGCTTGGGGCAGATGTCGTCACAGGCCAGCAGGCCCATGCAGCCGAACACGCCGTTATCGTCGCCGATGAGGTCATAGAAGTCCTTGGGCGTGCGCTGGTCGCGCGGGTCGATGTAGAAGCGCGCCATGCGGTTGATGGACGTGGCGCCGATGAAGTCCTTGCGCATAAGGGCCGTGCCGCAGGCGGCCACACAGCAGCCGCACTCGATGCAGCGGTCCAGCTCGAAGATCTGGGTGGCCAGCTCGTTGTCCATGCGCTCTTCCTGCGCGGTGGGATCGAAGGTCTTGTTGGTGTGCAGCCAGGACTCGATCTTTTTGCCCACGTTGCGGAACCAGGTGCCCGTGTCCACGGAGAGGTCGCCCAGCAGCTTGAACACCGGCAGCGGATGCAGGGTGATGCGGTCCGGCAGGTCGCTGGTCTGGGTATGGCAGGCCAGACCGGGCCGGCCGTTGATGACCATGCCGCAGGAACCGCAGATGCCCGCCCGGCAGCAGAAGTCGAACTGCAAGGTGGCGTCCTGATGCTCGCGGATCTGGTTCAGCGCCACAAAGAGCGTCATGCTGCGCTGCTCCTCCAGGGTGAAGGTCTGCATGTGCGGCATGGACCGGGGATCCATCGGGTTGTAGCGGAATATCTCAAAGGTCAGAATGCGTCCCATTGTTCGTCTCCCTTAGGCCTGTTGGTCGTAGCCGATGACCTTTTCGTTGGTCATGTCGCCCTGGATGATCTTGCCGCCGCCGTAGCCGCGGTCGCCGGGGGGCAGGATGAACCACGGGGTCGCCCGTTCGTATTCCAGCGTGGGCAGGTCCGCCCCTTCCTTCCAGTAGGCAAGGGTGCGCACCAGCCAGTCCTTGTCGTTGCGTTCGGGGTAGTCTTCGCGGGCATGCGCGCCGCGGCTCTCCGTCCGCATGAGCGCGCCGTAGGCCGTGCAGAGCGCCAGCTTGATCATGCCGGGCACGCGCAGGGCCATGGACATTTCCGCATTGGGGCCGGGCTGGTTGCCTTCGAGGCGCATGTTCTTGCAGCGTTCCAGCAGTTCCTGGAGCTTGGCCACGCCGGCTTCCAGGTCCTTGCCGTTACGGAAGATGCCCACATGCTCCATCATGATGTCCTGCATGGCGTTACGCAGCACGTAGCAGTTGTCGCCGCTGCCGCGCTTGAGCTGGTTGATGCGGTCCTGCACCTGCAGGGCCGCCTCGTTGGTGGCCTGCGTGGAGAAGGTCGTCTCGTAGCCCTGCAGGAACTCCACCAGCTTCTGACCGATGACGCGGCCGGACACCACGGTCTCGGCCAGCGAGTTGCCGCCCAGACGGTTGAAGCCGTGCATGTCCCAGCAGGCGGCTTCGCCAGCCGCGAACAGGCCCTTGAGGCCGTAGGCGTGGCCGTCCTTGTTGATGCGCACGCCGCCCATGCTGTAGTGCTGGGTGGGACGCACGGGGATGAGCTGGTGCACGGGGTCCACGCCGAGGAAGTGGGTGGAGATGTCGTACACTTCGCGCAGGTTGGTCTTGATGTGCTTCTCGCCCAGATGGCGGATATCCAGCCAGAGGTGTTCGCCGTAGGGGCTGGGCACGCCGAAGCCCTTGCGCATGTGTTCGGTCATGCGGCGGGACACCACGTCGCGGGAGGCCAGTTCGGCCTTTTCCGGCTCGTAGTCGGGCATGAAGCGGTATTCGTTGACGTCCAGCAGGGTGCCGCCGTCGCCGCGGCAACCTTCGGTCACCAGGATGTCCGTGGGCACGGTGCCCGTGGGATGGAACTGCACGGCCTCCATGTTGCCCAGCGGCACCACGCCGGTGTTGAGGGCCGTGATCTGGCCGCCGCCGTCGCAGATGACGGCGTTGGTGGTGGCGCGGTAGATGCGGCCGTAACCGCCGGTGGCGATGAGGGTCGCCTTGGCCAGATAGGCCACCAGCTCGCCGGTGCGCAGGTCGCGGGCGATGCAGCCCATGCAGGTCTGGCCGTCATGGATGAGGGCCTCGGCCTGGGTGCGGTCGTGCATGGTCACGCCCAGCTGGAGCAGGCGGTTGTCCAGGGTGAAGAGCACGGCGTGGCCGGTGCCGTCGGAGGTGTAGCAGGTACGCCATTTGGCCGTGCCGCCGAAGGCGCGGGAGTGGATGAGGCCCTCGTTCTCGGCCTTTTCCGTGGCCTGGAAGGGTTTGCCGCCCTTGTAGTAGGTGTGCTCGCCGGGCACGACGCGGCTCCACGGCACGCCGAGGAAGGCCATCTCGCGCATGGCGATGGGCGCGGTATTGGCGAAGATGCGCGCCACTTCCTGGTCACAGCCCCAGTCCGAGCCCTTGACCGTATCGTTGAAATGGATCTCCGGGCAGTCGCCGTCGCCCATGATGGAGTTGCCCAGAGCGGCCTGCATGCCGCCCATGGCGGCCGAGGAGTGGGAACGCTTGGGAGGCACGACGCTGAGGCAGATGACGCTGAAGCCGGCCTGCGCCGCCTCCACCGCCACGCGCTCGCCGGCAAGGCCGGCACCCATGCACAGAACGTCAGATTGATAGATCCGCATAATACCCCCCTATCCGTGGAACCAGACGCGCGTCATGGCCAGAAAGCCCAGCACGAGATAACAGGCCATGACGATCCAGATGCGCTTGCGCCAGACCTGACGGGTCGCGCGCGTGCAGTAGCCGTACTTGGCCGCCAGACGATAGATGCCGATGCCCGTATGCAGCACCACGCAGGGCAGGAAGATCACGTAGAAGGGCAGCCAGCCGGAGGTCATGCGCTCCGCGCTGCGGCTCACCGAGATGGGCAGGTCGATCATCACCGTATAGACGTGGAAGAACACGCCCAGCAGGATGACGATGGCCGTGAAGACCTGCACCAGCCAGAGACAGGTGTCCGGCTCGCGCAGGGTGCGGCTGTGCTTGACGAAAATGCCCAGCTCATCGGCGCGGAAGGGCATCTTGCGCGCGGCGATATAAAAGTGAAACACCACCAGCAGCACGATGATGGGGGCAGAGATGTGCGCCACATAGGTCGCTTCCAGCAGCCAGGCGATGCCGTTGGTCAGCGAGGCGCTCAGCACCACGGTGCCTTCGAGCAGCAAATGCACGCAGACGAAGAGCGCCAGCAGTGCTCCCGACGCGGCTTGCCAGAAATCCAGGCGGTTGCGCCGGGCATCCGGTACGTTACGATCCGTCATGTCAACTCCTCTTGTTCAAGATGCTTGCCCCGCCCCAGCGGCGAGGCGCTCCACAGGCCCTACAGCTCTCTGTAGGGGGCCTGTCCTGTTTCATAATAGTTGTTGCCCGTGCTGTCGATAACCACGATGGCCGGAAAGTCCTCCACCTCCAGCGCGGCCACGGCTTCCGGGCCCAGGTCAGCATAGGCCAGCACCTCGTACTTGCGGATGCTGCGGGCGATGAGCGCCCCGGCCCCGCCCACGGCCGCCAGGTACGGCACGCCGTGGGCCTTCATGGCTTCCACCACTTCCGGCTTGCGGTAGCCCTTGCCGATCATGCCGCGCAGCCCCTGCTCGATGAGCGTGGGGGTGTAGGCGTCCATGCGGCCGGAGGTCGTGGGCCCGGCGGAGCCGATGACATGTCCCGGACTGGCCGGGCTGGGCCCCACATAGTAGACCACCTGCCCCCGCAGATCCACAGGCAGCTCCTCGCCGCGGGCCAGCGCTTCGATGAGGCGCTTGTGGGCCGCGTCGCGGGCCGCGAGGATGGTCCCGGAGATGAGCACCCTGTCCCCGGCCCGCAGGGAGCGGGCCGTCGCTTCGTCGAAGGGCGCGTGGATACGCTTGACGTCGTCACTCATGCGCGGCCTCCTAAAGCAGCACTTCGGCGTGTCGCGCCGCGTGACAGTTGATGTTGACCGCCACCGGCAGGGAGGCGATATGGGTCGGCGCCCATTCCACATGCACCTTGAGGGCCGTGGTGCGTCCGCCGAGCCCCTGCGGGCCGATGCCGGTCTTGTTGATGAGTTCCAGCAGCTCGTCCTCAAAGGCGGCATAGCGCGGGTCGGCATTGCGCGTGGCCAGATCGCGGGCGGCGGCGCGCTTGGCGCAGAGGGCCGCCAGCTCCATGGTGCCGCCCAGGCCCACGCCCACCACCATGGGCGGACAGGAATTGGGCCCGGCCGCCAGCACGGCGTCCAGCACCACCTTGCGCACGCCCTCGATGCCGTCGGCGGGCACGAGCATCTTCACCACGCTCTTGTTTTCCGAGCCCGCCCCCTTGGGCGCGAGGCGCAGGCGCAGGCCGTCGCCGGGCACCAGCCGCACGTGGAGCACGGCCGGGGTGTTGTCTCCGGTGTTCTTGCGCTCGAAAAGCGGTTCCGCCACGCTGGACTTGCGCAGATAGCCGTCCACATAGCCGCGGCGCACGCCTTCATTGACGGCTTCGGCAAAATCCCCGCCGATGATGTGCACGTCCTGCCCCACATCGGCAAAGACGACGGCCAGTCCTGTATCCTGACAAATGGGCACCGTCTCGTCGGCGGCGATATCCGCATTCTGCATGAGCTGGCCGAGGATGTCCCGGCCCACCGGCGAGGGCTCGCTCTGCCGGCGTTCGGCAAAGGCGGCGCGCACGTCGGCAGGCAGACGGCAGCAGGCGTCCACGCACAGTTTGGCCACCGCGGCGCTGATGTCCTTGACGTGAATTTCCTTCATGATCCTGACCTCGTTCCTTTCAGGTATACGTTTTTTCCGTCAAAGACTAGGGATTGAAGGGCCAGATCATGGGGATGAGCAGCCAGCACATGAGCAGCGCGATGACCTGCAGCGGCCAGCCGGCCTTGATGTAGTCCACGAACTTGTAGCCGCCCGGGCCAAGCACGATGGTGTTGGGCGGGGTGGCGATGGGCGTCAGGAAGCAGGACGAGGCGGCCATGGCGATGCCCATGACGATGGGCAGGGGCGAGATGCCGGAGGCCGAGGCAATGGGCAGGGCCAGCGGAGCCATGAGGGCCGCCGTGGCGGTGTTGGACATGAAGTTGGTCACGATGGCGGTCAGCGCGCAGCAGACGAGCATGAGCACCCACGGATCGGAGACGCGGCTCACCACGGCATTGGCCACGATGGCGGCGGCGCCGGACTTGTCCATGGCCGCGGACATGGAGAGCATGCCGGCAAAGAGGAAGATGGTCGTCCAGTCCACGCTGCGGAAAGCTTCACGCATGGTCATGCAGCGGGTGATGACCATGAGGCAGGCGCCCAGCACGGCGGCGGAGGTCAGATCCATGACTTCGGAGGCCATCATGAAAACGACAAAGCCAAAGATTCCAATGCACAGCCACATCTTTTCCGTGCGCCGCTTTTCCACGGTCTGCTCCAGCGATTCGTCATCGAGGATGCGGCTGTCCGGCAGCAGGCGGTGGCCGATGAGGCCGAAATAGAGCAGGCCCGCAACGAGCAACGGGATGCCGATGAGGCCGAATTCGAAAAAGCCGAAGGGCTGCACGCCCATCTGGCCGAGCATGGAATTGATGATGCCGTTGGGCGGCGTGCCCACCAGCGTCACCGTACCGCCCAGCGAAGAGGCAAAGGCCACAGGCATGAGCAGCTTGCCCGGAGCGATTCGGGCGGACATGCAGATGCCAAGAACCATGGGAACGGCCACCACCGTGGTGCCGGTGTTGGAGAGCACCGTGGACAGCAGGCCGATGGCCGTCGCCACATAGACAAGCAGCCTGACCCGATTGCCCTTGGCGGCGCGCACGGCAAAGTTGCCCACCTTGTCGGCAAAGCCCGTGATGAAGGTCGCTTCGCCCACGATAAACATGGCCATGAACAGCACCACCGTGGGGTCCCCGAAATAGCCGAACGCCGTCTTGGACGGGATGACGTTGCACATGGAGAGCGCCACCGGCACGAGCAGGGCCGTGATGGGCAGGGGCACCACTTCGGTGAAGAACATGACCGCGGCCACAAAGAGGATGCCGAGGGTGATGTAGGCCTTGGTGGGATCTTCCGGCAGTTTGATTTCCATGGACGGGGCCGCCAGACTGTCATGACAGGAAAGCAGCACGATTCCCACCAGTACAGCAGCCAGAACAAAAAGACGTTTCATGGGGGCTCCTCGCGGTTAACAGGTTGAAAACAGCCTGCCGTGGCCCGAAGACCACGGTTTCATGCGCCATGAGGGGGCGATGCCGCCCCCCTCCTCGGAGGGGGACGGCCCGGCAGGGACGGCTACTTGCCGCCCTGCTCCGCCAGTTGCTTCACAAAGGGACGGATGCGGGCGTGCGCCGCGTCGATGCGCTTCCTGAGCTGCTCGGCATAGGCCTTCATGTCCGCGATGGGACGGGTGGCCACGCCGCTGTCCATGGCGGCCTGGGCCACCGCCGGCGTCACCGTGGTCAGGATGCGGGGGTCAAGCGGCTTGGGGATCACGTAATCCCGCCCGTAGGAAAGTTCCTGCACGCCGTAGGCCGTAAGGATCTCCGCAAGCACGGGCTCCTTGGCCAGCGCGGCCAGAGCGCGCGCGGCGGCAAGCTTCATTTCCTCGTTGATGACGCGGGCGCCCACATCCAGGGCGCCGCGGAAGATGTAGGGGAAGCCGGAAACGTTGTTGATCTGGTTGGGATAGTCGGAGCGCCCGGTGCCCATGATGGCCGTGGGACAGGCGTCCTTGGCGTCTTCGTAGGTGATCTCGGGGTCGGGATTGGCCATGGCGAAGATGATGGGCGAATCGGCCATGGAGCGCACCATCTCCTTGCTCACCAGCCCCTTCTTGGACAGGCCGAGGAAGACGTCCGCGCCCTTGAGGCAGGCGGCGAGGTCGCCGCGGTTCTCCGCCTGGGCGAACTCTTCCTTGTACTGGTTGAGCCCGTCACGGCCCTTGTAGATGAGGCCGCGCGAGTCGAACATGCAGATATTTTCCCGTTTCACGCCCATGAGCACGTAAAAACGGGCGCAGGCGATGCCCGCCGCCCCGGCGCCCACCACCACGACCTTGAGGTCTTCCACCTTGCGGTTGGTGATCTCGCAGGCGTTGATGAGGGCCGCGCCGGAGATGATGGCCGTGCCGTGCTGGTCGTCGTGGAAGACGGGGATCTGCATGGCGGCCTTGAGCTTCTCTTCGATGTAGAAGCATTCCGGAGCCTTGATGTCCTCAAGGTTGATGCCGCCGAAGGTGGGCTCCAGGCACTTCACCACGTTGATGAGCTCGTCGCTGTCCGTGGTGGCCAGGTCGATGTCGTACACGTCCACGTCGGCAAAGTTCTTGAAGAGCACGCCCTTGCCTTCCATGACGGGCTTGCCGGCCAGCGGGCCGATGTTGCCCAGCCCGAGCACGGCCGTCCCGTTGCTGACCACGGCCACCAGATTGGCCCGGCCGGTATATTCGGCGGCGCAGTCGGGATTTTCCTTGATGGCAAGGCAGGCTTCCGCCACGCCCGGCGAATAGGCCAGCGAGAGATCCAGCTGATTTTCACAAGGCTTGGTCGGGATGACCTCAAGCTTACCGGGGCGCGGGGCCCGGTGGTACGCCAACGCATCTTCACGGGTGAACAGAGCCATTCACGTTTCTCCTCAAAAATCCTCTTGAACTTGGCGGCCGGCCGGTCCAGCACCACCGGTCCGCCCCGCTGACGGGGGGAGCGAGCCCTTTGGCCAGGGTATTGCGAACCTACGCCCGCCATATATATGTGTCAACGTAGTTTGATTACGCAAACACCTTCTTTTGCTCATAAAATTTTATTCACAAATTTTTTGTTCCTCCAAAAAAGATGATAATGCTTTTCAAAAAGATGCTGCATCAATCTATTACATGAAAATGGAATGATATGAGTGCAAAAAATACGCACACAACATATACATATTCGAACATATGTTTGATTTTAAGATAAAAAAAACAAATTTTTCCATGCAATATATAGCTTAAAAAAATTATGCGAAAGAAGCTTTTCCCTTTTTCACAAATCATGGAGACGCGCACTATGCGTTTTCTCCCAGCATGGCAGATGAAATTTTCTCTGAGAGAATTTTGTCCATTTTATGAGATATGTGTCACATGCCGCCCCATCCTTGCCCTTGCACCGGGCTTGCCGCTATGCTTTGCCCATGAATATCCTGTACTACGGAAATTTCCTTGCCCACGGCCTGCGGGCCGCGGGGCATGATGTGCGCCCCATAGCCCTTGGGCCCGGCGTTTCCCTGCGTGAGAGCATGGCCCAGGTCTGCGGGCCTGACGGCTGGCGGCCCGACTGCCTCGTGCTGGAACTCTGGAGCCGTCTCGTCCTGCCGCCGGATCTTTCCTGCGCTCCGGTGCCGCTGGTGGGCTGGTGCATCGACGCCCCCATCAACATGTATTGGCTGGAGCCGCTCCTGCCGCTGTTCTCCCTGCTGTGCGTCGATCAGCAGACCGTGCTGCCCCGCCTGGAGGCGCTGGGACACGCGGCGCACTGGCTGCCGCTCTGCGCACGCCATGACTGGTTCCGTCCGCCGCAGCCCGTGAAGGAGGGGCTGCTCTTCATCGGCACGCGCAACCAGATCCGCCGCAAACGGGCGAACGTCATCGCTCGTATACAGGAGCAGACGGAACTGACCTGTCTTGACGGCCTGTCCTTTGCCGAGGCGCAGGACAGGCTGGCCACGGCCGCCCTGAGCCTCAATGAGAACCTCTTTCCGGGCGTGACGCTGCGTATCTTCCAGTCCCTCGCGGCCGGCGCCCTCCCCTTCACCGAACGTCTTTCCCCCGGTCTGAGCGATCTGTTCAGCGAAGGCGAGCACTATCTTGCCTATGCGCCGCACGACCTGCGGGAACAGCTGGCGTCAGCCTGCACCCATCCGCAGCGCTGCGCCGACATGGCGGCAGCGGGGCAGGCGCTTTGCCGCGAACGCCATGCGGATACGCAGCGGGCCGCCGAACTGCTTCGCCTGCTCCACGCGCCCGCCGTCAGCCTCATCCCGCCCGCCGAATTCCCCGACGACCGACGCAGGCAGGCCGAATTGGGCGTCGCGCTGGCCGGGCATGCCCTGGCCATACGCTACGGCGGCAGCGTGGGGCCCTACGTGACGGCGCTTGCCCGCCTGGCGCAGGGAACGGATGCCGTCGCCGTCCGGGCGCAGATCCACCTTGGCCTGCGGCAGGCGCGCCGCGGCAAGGCCGTGGAAGCGCAACGGACGTTCATGCGGGCCTGCGAACAGGCCCACCGGCTTGCCCCTTCTCCTTCAGACGCCGTTTCGCTGCGCGGCACTCCCCTCCTCCGGCTGGCGCAGCTGCATGAAACCTGTCGCCACACCGCGGACTGTCGCCAGATCCTCGCCCTGCTCGACCGGACGGATGCCCGCGCGGCCGCGGCCCTTGCCCGGCCCGTGCCGGAAAACATTCCCGCAGAGGAACGCCTGCCGTTGCAGCTGGCCTATTGCGCGCAGGCTCTGGGCCATCATGGCTACGCGGGCTTCCTGACCCCCAAGGGCTATATCCTGCCGGAAGGGGCTGCCGAACTGGCCCTGCTGGCCTGGGAACGCACCCCCTCCGAACCGGCGCTCTCCTTCCTTTTTGAGATCTTTGGCGCGCTGGGCATCGAGCTGGAGCTCTATCCCCTCCTGCTGGAGGCCCTGCCGCGCGGCCTGCTCGCGGATGCGCACATCCTGCACACGGCCCGTCTGGCCGAACAATGCTACGACTTTGCCACGGCACGGCAGATCTCCGCTGCCTGGCGGAAGCGGCCGGAAGTAAGAAAACCTAAAAAATAAGCGTATTACAGAAAAAAACAAAAAAATTTGTCTGTCCCGAAAAAAAGTGTTGACCTTCCCGGCCATTTTGCGTAGTTACTTCT
The DNA here is from genome assembly GCA_019118745.1 of Candidatus Desulfovibrio gallistercoris. GTDB lineage: Bacteria > Desulfobacterota > Desulfovibrionia > Desulfovibrionales > Desulfovibrionaceae > Desulfovibrio > Desulfovibrio gallistercoris. The sequence goes on from DWYJ01000031.1 coordinate 16,554, forward strand.
CTCGTCGGGATGTAGCGCAGTCTGGGAGCGCACTTGAATGGGGTTCAAGGGGTCGAAGGTTCAAATCCTTTCATCCCGACCAGAAAGCCAGAGAAAAGGGACTTACGGAAACGTAAGTCCCTTTTTTGTCGTCTGTGCCCGCCAGCCCCTTCTTTCGCCGCGCTTCCCACCGGGGGCGGCGGACATGCGGCTCGCCGCCGTTTTCCCCGTTCTTCTTGCGTCTCCAGACCGCGCCCGCCCTTCACCCTTTTGGGGCGGCATTCGAGCATTTTCCTTTTGCAACGCGCAGCGTTTCAACCCCTGCGGTCTGTCGTTTCGCGGGAAAGCGCGGTTTTTTCCGCTCATTCCCGGCCGGACGGCGCTGTGCCGCCGCCCCGCGTTTTGCCGTTTTTCAAGGGCAGGACGCTCTACAGCTCCGTCAGCTGGCCGCCGCAGATGTTGATGGCCTGCCCCGTGATGTAATCCGATGCGCCGGACGCCAGGAAGGCCGTCAGCCTGCCGATATCGTCGGGCGTCCCCATGCGTCCTGCCGGGATGCCGGCGACGACGGCGGCGAGCCAGGCCTCCGGGGTGGTCCCGCCGGCCGCGCTTTCCCGTTCAAAACGCTTTTTGGCCAGCTGCGTCATGATCTGCCCCGGGCAGATGGCATTGGCGCGTATGCCCTCGCCGGCGTACTCCACCGCGATGTTTTTGGTCAGCATGACCATCCCGGCCTTGCTGGCCGAATAGGCGGCATAGCCGGGAGATGCCGCTTGCCCGCACGCGAGGCCATGTTGACGATGCTGCTCTTGTGGCGCAGCAAGGGCAGGAGCTGCTTGAACAGCTTGAACGGGCCAAAGAGATTGACGGCGAATACGGTATCCCAGAGGGCGTCCTCCATGTCGCCCACCCGCTGCTGCCGGGGAAAGATGCCGGCGTTGTTGACCAGCACGTCGATATGCTCGTAACGCTCCGCCAGCCGGGACGCGCACTCGCTGATGCTCGCCTCGTCCGTCAGGTCCAGCGGCTGGACGCTGCAGGCGCAGCCTGTCTCCTCCCGCAGCGTCCGGCAGCAGCCTGCCGCATCCATCCCCGGCAAGTCCGCGAAGACGACCTCCATCCCGTCACGGGCAAGGGCCCGCGCAATGCCGAAGCCTATCCCTTCCCTGTCGCCGGCGCCGGTGATCAGGGCCACCTTTCCTTCAAGATCCGAATACATATGCTCCTCCTTTTCGACAAAGCATGGGGAATGTCCGCAGCGCCTCAGCCGAGCAACACCAGCGATATCTGCGGAAACGCGACGAGCACGAACAGCGCCAGCAGCATGGCCAGCAGATAGGGCAGCACGGCGAGACTGAGCGCCTCGATGCTCATCTTGCTGATGCCGCAGCCGACAAAAAGGTTGACGCCCACCGGCGGCGTGAGGAAGCCCATGGCCGCCGAAACGATCATGATGATCCCGAAGTGGATGGGGTCGATGCCGGCCGCCTTGATGACCGGGAACATCAACGGCGCAAGGATGATGATGTTGGCCAGGGCCTCCATAAAGGTCCCGGCGATGAGCATGACGAGGATGATGACGGCCAGCAGCAGATACTTGTTGTGGGAGACGCCGGAGAGCAGGCCGGAGATGCTGTCCGGGACGTTGTAGAGCAGCAGGAGCTGTCCGAGCGCGCAGGCCACGCTCATGATGATGAAGATGGTGGCGTTGGTGATGGCGGCGCTCTTGAAGATCTCGTAGAGCTTGCGCCAGGTGAGCGCGCGCAGCAGGATGCCCTCCACGCACAGCGCGTAGACGGCCGCGACCGCCCCGGCCTCGGTGGGCGTGAAGATGCCGCCGTAGATGCCGCCAAGGACGATCAGCGGCACGAGCAGGGCATGCTTTGCCGCCCAGACGGCCCTGAGCGTCTCGCCCAGCGTTGCACGGGGGAAGGCGATGTCGATCTTCTTGACGCGCACGATGATGTAGGCGGTGATCATGAGAAAGATGCCGACCAGCACGCCGGGCAGGATGCCGGCGATGAACAGGTCGCTCACGGAGACGCCCACGGCCGCCCCGTAGATGATCAGCGGCACGCTGGGGGGGATCATGACGCCAAGGCAGCCTGCGGACACGTTGACCGCCGTGGAATAGTCCTTGGGATAGCCGTCCTTTTCCATGGCCGGGATCATGATGCCGCCCACGCCCGCCACCGTGGCAGGGCTCGAACCGCTGAGCGCGCCGTAGAACATGCTCGTCAGGACGCTGACGTGCGCCATGCCGCCGGGGACATGCCCCACAAGGCAGCGGGACACCCGCAGGAGCGCGTCGGCCATGGTGCCCTTCTGCATGACCTCGCCCGCCAGAATGAAGAATGGCACGGCCAGCAGGGGGAAGCTGTCCAGCGAGGACACCATTTTTTCCATCATGAACTCAGGGGGGATATCCCCGACATACAGACCCGTGACGACGCCGAGCCCGATGGCCACGGCAATGGGCGCGCTGAGAAAAAGCAGGATGACCATGACGGTGATGGTCATGATGATGGTCATATCCATAAGGCCTCCGCTATCGATGAACTGGCGGCATTACCAGGAAGAGGACATTTCCTTGTAGATATCCTCGGCAGACGCCGTTTCCCGGCGTATCTTCCGGACGGATTCCAGCGTGTACCGTACCGTATTGACGGCCATGAGCGCCATCGACACGGGAACGACGACATAGAGCAGATACATGTCGAGGGGGATGGAGGATGCCGTCTGCCCCGATTCCCGGATGAACTCCACGAGCCGGACCCCCCAGACGCACATGATGCCGCAAAAAACGACCGTGGCGGCGGCGGAGATCAGGGTGACGGCCAGCTTGACGGTGCGGCCGAAAAGATTCTTCAGGACGCTTATCTCAAGATGCCGCCCCTCTGCGGCGGCAAAGCTCGCGCCCAGAAAGACGGCGCACAGGAAGGCATAGCGCGACACCTCCTCCGGCCATTCGAGCGCATTGGAGAGCACATTGCGGAAAAACACCTGCAAGGTGATGCAAAAACACATGATGCTCAGCATGAGGATGCTGGCGAACTTTTCGATCTGCTTCAAAAAACGCAACATATTCCCTCCCATATCCGCCAGGGGGCTTTTTTGCGGTTGTCCGGCATCGATCAGGAGCCCCACCGGCGGCAAGGCTGAAGAGCCTGGGAACAGCGCCGGAGAAAAGGGGTCCGAGTATGCTGATACGGCTTTTTCTCCATTTTCTCCGGCGCTCCGGCCGTCTGCCGTCAGAGCGGAAGGCGCTTTTTTCGTGCGGCGGGATACGGCACATCCCGCCCCGGCGCATCGTCCGTACGGCCTGTCGCTTCGCGAAAAGATCCCGCTCTTCCACCTGGTTATGAACGAGTGGCGCTGTGCCGCCGTCTCGTGTTTTGCCTTATCCCAAAGACGGCGCGCTCTAGGACTTCCGGTCCATGCCCGCCTGTCTGAACGCCTCGCGCACCTGCTCCAGCAACGCGGGCGGCACGGCATCCCCAAACTCGTCGGGCACCTTGCTGGTGGCTTCGATCCAGCGCTCGCGCTCGGCGGGGGACAGGTCATGGATGGTCATGCCCCATTCCGTCTGGAACTTTTCGAGGAAGCGCTTCTCGTTCTGGCGGCTGAGCTTGCGCTGCTCCCTGATGCACTCGCTCATGACGTCGCGGATGAGCTGCTGCTCCTCCGGCGAGAGCGAGGACAGGAAGCGCTTGGAGATGAGCACCATATGCGGCGTGTAGAAATGACGGCTCAGGGTCACATGCTTGGTCACTTCGTAAAAGCGCCAGAACCAGCCGAGGTTGATGTCCACGTCGATGCCTTCCACAGTGCGCTGCTGCAGGCCGGTGAAGACCTCGCCCCAGGCCATGGGCGTGGGGTTCATGCCGAGCGCCTTGATGATGGCGATATGCATGCGGGAAGGCGTGACCCGGATCTTGAGCCCGCGCCCTTCCTCCAGCGTCGCCACCGGCCGCGTGCTGAAGATCTGGCGGAAGCCGATCTCCATATAGCCGAGGTTGATGCAGCCGTTCTTCTCCAGGCCGCGCCCCAGCTCCTTGCCTACCTCTCCGTCCAGCACAAGGTCCGCGGCTTCGTAGCTGGGGAAGAGATAGGGAATGTCGAACAGCATGAGGCGCGGATCAAAGACGGAGAAGTTGGACGTGGACTCCGCGCCGATCTGGAGCACGTTCATCTGCAGCCCCTTGACGATGGAATCGGGGTTGCCGTACTTGCCGGAATCGATGAGATCGACCTTGAATGCGCCGTTGGAACGGGCTTCAAGTTCCTTCTTGAACATGGCAAAGGCCACGCCCTGCGGATGTTCGGGGAAGTTCGTGAAGGCGACCTTTATGCGCTTGGCGGCCTGCGCTTCGGGCGTCCCTGCCAGCATGGCGCACAACAATCCGAGAAAGAGGAAAAACGACTTCATGGCAAACGCTCCTTGGTTTGAGGGGATGGCCTTGCGGCACGGCTCCGCACCACAGGGGCCACGTCTGCCCATTCGTTTTTCAAAAAGGGTGCCACTCAGTATCAACTGGAAATCATTGATTTTTTCCATTTCAACATCAGACGATGGGCCTGCGGGGTGTCCATCCGCTTTGACAGTCCCTTGTGCCAAATTGGACAGGCGGTCCCCGAGGACGGGGAAGGGGCAGCCTGCCGCCTCGTGCAAGAATGGCAGCCCCCCAAAAAACTCAGGCGCATGTCCCGCATCGGCAGGGCATGCGCCTGAAGGAGGGCGTCTTGGACGACGGCGTCATCTGTCCGGTTTGGACCCGGCAGGACGATCGATAAGGTTGGAAGCTTGGGGGAAGGGATAACCGTTCACGCTCCCCTCCCCCACGGCGCTGATCCGCAGGCTTTAGTAGCCGAAGAGACGCGGCAGGAAGAGCGAGACTTCGGGGATGAAGGCCACGATGAGCGTACAGGCGATCAGCACGGCGATGTACGGCAGGATGCCGATGACCACGGATTCCACGGGGATGTCGGCTATCTTCGAGGAAACGAAGAGGTTCACCCCCAGTGGCGGCGAAAGCAGCGCGACCTCGTTGGTCAGCACGAGGAAGATCCCGAAATGCACCGGATCGATGCCCAGCTGGGTCACCACGGGCATGAGCACCGGCACCAGGATGATGAGGGTGGCCAGCGTTTCGAGGAACATGCCGAGGATGAGCAGCATCACGAGGATGAGCAGGATGATGACCACCTTGCTCTGGGAAAAGGCAAGGAACATCTGAGCCAGCCGCAGCGGCACCTGCTCATAGGTCAGCAGCTTTCCGAAGAGCGTGGAGGAACCGACGATGAGCAGCACGACGCCGCAGAGCATGGCCCCATCCAGAAAGGATTCGTAGATCTTGCGCCAGGTGAGCTGACGATTGACCACGCCGCCGACGAAAAAGGCCCAGATCACGGCCACCACCGAGGCTTCCACAGGCGTGCAGATGCCGGAATAGATGGAGCCCAGGATGATGATCGGCGTCAGCAGGGACATGCTGTTGCGGGCGCAGATCTTCAGGAAGAGGGCCAGGTTGAACGGCGGCTGCTCGCTGTCGCCGGAGAAGCCCTGACGCCGGGCGATGAGCCAGGCCGTCATGCTCATGCAGAAGGCCACCATAAAGCCGGGCACGAAACCGGCGGTAAAGAGCGACGTGATGGAGACGTTGCCCATGATGCCGTAGATGATCAGCGGGTTGCTCGGCGGGATGAGGATGCCGATGGTGCCGCCGGAGGAGGCGGCCGCCGCCGCGTAGCGGGGGCTGTAGCCGTTGCGGATCATGGAGGGGATGAGCAGCGTGCCCACGGCGGCCACCGTCCCCGGCCCGGAGCCGGAAATGGCGGCAAAGAAGGTGCAGGCCATGATGGTCGTGATGCCGAGGCCGCCGTGGATGTGTCCGGTGATCTGCTTGACCACATCGACGATCTGGGTCGTGATGCCCCCTCGCTCCATGAGCGAACCGGCGACGACAAAGACGGGGATGGCCAGCAGCGCAAAGGAGTTCAGCCCTTCGAAAAGCGATTCATGCACGATGGCGAGCGGAAGATTGGCGGCGCTGACCAGAGCAAGGATGGTCGAACCGATGAGCACCATATAGATGGGGACGCCGATGAGGATCATCAGCAGCATGGTCCCGCCGAGGATAGTCAGGGTGTCCATTATATGCCCTCCCCTTCTCCGGAATGTCTCACCATATCATAGAGCCTGCCCTCACGCCCGTACACGAGGTAAGTCTCGACGCATCGCCAGCTGGCAAGGGCAAAGCAAAGAGGGATGACCATTTCAATATAGGCCTTGACCACGCCGAGCGTCGGCGAGATCTCGGGGAATTCAAGATTTTCACGAATGGACTGGATGCACACCCAGATGATGAAGATATTGAACAGGATGCAGACGACATCCGACATGATGCGGAAAAACAGCCGGGTACGCAGAGAGGCCTTGAGGAACTGTGCGGTGATCCGCACCTGCCCGAGCCGCTTCGTCGCCAGGCACATGGCCATGTAGACCGTCCAGATGAAGCTGTAGCGGCTGAGTTCCTCGGTCCAGGCCAGCGAGTCCCCGGTAAGGGTGCGCACCAGGACCTGGAGCGCCAGGCAGATCACCATGAGCGCGCAGAACGCGACGCACAGATATTCTTCCAGGTTCCTGTAGAGATTGCGTAACATCGTTCACCTCGCAGAAAGAAAATGTTCCCGGGGCCGGCCCTGCCGGCCGGCCCGGCGAAACGTCCTCTACTGCCCCATGACTTCAAGGGCCTTGTCCAGAACGACCTTGCCGCCCACGGTATCGTAATACTTGGGCCAGACGGAGCGGGCCTTCTCCAGCCAGACCTGTTCGTCGGAAACGTCGTTGATGATCATGCCGTGATCAAGACATTCCTGCAGCGCCTTGGCGTCTTCCTTTTCGGCGTAATCCCACATCCATACCGCCGCTTCCTGCGCCGCCCGCGCAAAGAGCGCCTGGGTGTCGGCATCCAGCCTGCGGTACCACTTCTCGCTGACGAGGATGGGGGCCACCCAGATCATGTAATGGACATTGGTGATGTACTTCTGCACTTCCCAGAACTTGGTGTCCCGGTTCAGGTCGTTGGGATTTTCCTGCCCGTCGATGACGCCCTGCTGCAGGCCGTTGAAGGTCTCGATCCAGGACAGGGGGTGCGGTTCGACGCCCCAGGCGCGGAACACGTCGAGCTGCAGCTCCACGGGCGGCACACGCCACTTGAGGCCCTGCATGTCGGCAAGGGTCTTGATGGGCCGGCTGGAATTGGTCAGCACCCGGTAGCCGCTCATGAGCCAGGCCAGCGGACGCGTCCTGCTCTGCTCCACCACGGCCTCGGCCAGCTCGTCCATGGAGGGCTTGTGACTGAAGAACGTGCGCGCCATCTCCTTGCGGGGGAACAGATAGGGCATGATCACCAGCGTGGCGCGCGGCGCAAAGGGCGTCAGGTTGCCGGCCGCCATGACACCGATCTGGATGCTGTTGCTGCGCAGCTGCTTGACGGTGCTCTGTTCGTCGCCAAGCACGCCGCCGTAATACTTTTCAAAGGTGATCTTGCCGCCCGATTCGCGCTCGACGATCTCGGCCAGCTTGTCGAGCGGCAGTGCCTGGATGGTTCCCGGGGGCGTCGAACAGGCCATGCGGACCGTCATGGCCTTGTATTCCGCCGCCTGCACGGCAGTACATGTCAGCAGGGCTGCCAGAAAAAGCATCGTGGTGCGTAGAGCTTGCATAAACACTCCTGTCGTTGGTTGGCGATTCTGTGGATTCCCGCCGCCGGCAGGACTCCGAAAGACTCCCTTCAGAGCCCTGCCTTCGGCCGGAACCCGATGCGGCCGGCACGGGGAGGCATGCCGGGGACTCAGGTCCAGGGGGATGCCGCGCGACTCCAGCGCGGCATCCCTTCCTGCGCCTTTCTCAAGCATTTTCTTTGAAACGCTTTGCGTCCCAAACTATGCGGCCTGTCCTCTCGCGGAAAAAACGCGCTCTTTCCGCTCGATTCCGGCCGGGCGGCGCTGTGCCGCCGCCTCGCATTTTTCCTTTTTCAAAAGCAAGACGCTCTAATCGGTGATCTTGTAGGCGCCGAGCTGGCCCAGCGCGATGCTCGCGGGGCTCACGATCTCCGAGTTGACCATCACGTTGACGCAGGCGACCGTATCGGCGGCAAAGGCCGCTTCCAGCGCGGGGCGGATGTCTTCGGGCTTGTCCACGAAAAAGCCCTTGCCGCCCGCGGCTTCCACCATCTTGTGGTACGGCACTTCGCCAAGCCAGGTCACGGAATCCAGCGCATAGCCGAGGCGCAGCTGCTGGCTGTGCCGGATCATGCCCCAGCTCTGGTCGTTGGCGACCACGATGACGAGCTTGAGCCCCTCGCGCAGGGCCGTGGTGACTTCCATGAAGTTGAAGCCGAAGGAACCGTCCCCCGTCACCAGCATGACCCGGCTTTCGGGGTACACCACCCGCGCGGCCAGCGCGTCGGCCAGCCCGCCGCCGATGCACCAGAACTGCCCGTGATCCAGCAGGCGGTACGGCGTGCGCACCGTGCGGCCCACATGCACCCAGGTGAGCGTATCGCCGCCGTCGGCCAGCACCACGTCGTCATCCCGGTTCATGAACTGATCCACCTCATACACAAGGCGCTGCGGGTGGATGGGCGTGTCATTGCTGGTCATGTTCGGCAGCATGGCCTCAAGGCAGCGCTGCTTTTCGGCGCGCAGCACGTCCAGCCACGCCGTGAAGCGGCTGCCGATGCGGCCCGCAAGGCCGCGTTCGTCAAGCCGGCGGGCGGCCAGCTCGAGGAAGGCGCGCACGTCGCTCACGATGGGCAGGGCGATGGCCCGGTTGCGGCCCGGTTCCTCGGGGCAGATGTCCACCTGCACGAGGGTCGCGTCACGATTGTAGGCGCTGCCGAAGTAATGATTGAGGGAGATCCGGTTGCCGAGGATGATGGCCAGATCCGTCTCGCGGTAGGCCTTTTCGGCGGTGAGGGGACGGTGCGGCCCGGCAAGGCCGAAGCTCAGCGGATGCAGGTCGGAAAGCAGCCCGCGGCCCATATTGCAGGTGAACACGGGCACGCCCGCCTTTTCCGCAAAGTCCTTGAGCGCCTCGCCCGCTCTGGCGTACCCGCCGCCGCTGCCCACGATGACGATGGGGCGTTCCGCCTTTTCCAGCAGGTCGAGGGTCTTTTCCACGCCTGCCATATCCACGGGGTGAGAGTCATTGATGGTCTTGAACCAGCGGCATTCGCCGTCCGGCATGGGCTTGCCCAGGATATCGCAGGGCAGTTCGAGGAACACCGGGCCGGGGCGGCCGGTACGGGCCTGCCGGTAGGCCATCTCCACATATTCGGCGACCCGGTCCACCTGCGTGCAGACGTAGGCTTCCTTGACGATGGGGCGCGCTATGTCCACCTGACGGGCATCCTGCAGGTCCATCTTGTCCCGGTAGTCGGTACCCGACGCGCCGGCGATGAGCAGCAGCGGCGTGCAGTTGGTCGCGGCCTGCTGCAGCGGGGAGATGCAGTTGGTGAAGCCGGGACCGGCCGTCAGCATGACCACGCCGGTCTTGCCGGTCATGCGGGCGTAGGCGTCGCCCATGAAGGTCGCGGCCTGCTCATGACGCGTCGACACCAGACGAACGGGGCTCTTTTCCAGGATCTGGTGGATATGATTGAGATGACCGCCCGTAAGGGTGAATACGGTGTCCACTCCAAGATCGATCAGGGCGCGGGCAGCGGCTTCGCCGCCATTGGCACACTTCAACATGGATAACCTCCTGTGCTTGGCTTTTGCCATGATGTTGCCCTTAGATAGGCAAAGCCCGTGCCAATGAATAACATGATGATTTTACAGGGTTTTATGAAAATGCCGTCTTTTTCTTGTGTAAAACCCCCTGTACACTTCCACCAGAGAGTGTACAGGGGGAAAGGCGTGCCGGCCCGGGGCTCGTCCCTCGCGAGCTAGTCCGTAACGATCTCGTAGCGCTTCAGTTTGTTGTAGAGGGTCATGCGGCTGATGCCCAGCGCCTTGGCCACGCCGGACAGGTTGCCGGAGTGCTGCTGGATGGCATTTTGCAGGAACTGCTTTTCCTCACGCTGCAAAAACTCGTTCAGGCTGGGCAGGGTGGCCGGCCCCCCCTCGGGAAGCCGGACCGGGCTGTCCCTGAGTGATCTGCATGGGCATGTCCTTGAGCTCGATGCTGTCGCCGTCGCAATGCAGGGCGGCAAAGGCCAGAGAGTTGGAAAGCTGCCGCACGTTGCCCGGCCATTCATACCGGCGCAGCGCTTCAAGGGCCGCCTGCGAGATGGTGCCGTGGAAATTGATCTTGGCGAGGATATGGCGGGTGATGGCCTCGATGTCGTCTCCCCGTTCGGCCAGCGGCGGGAGGTGGATGGTCAGGGCGTTGATCCGGTACCAGAGGTCCTCGCGGAAGGTCCCCTCCGCGACCATTTGCTCAAGGTTGCGGTTCGTCGCCGTGATCAGGCGGAAATCCACATGGATCTTCTTGACCGCGCCCACGCGGGTCAGGCTTTTTTCCTCCAGCACGCGCAAAAGCTTGACCTGCGCCAGCAGCGGCATGTCCCCTACTTCATCCAGAAAGAGCGTGCCGCCGTTGGCAAGCTCGATGAGGCCGGGCTTGCCCTGCCGCAACGCGCCGGAAAAGGCCCCCGAAGCGTAGCCGAACAATTCCGCTTCCAGCAGGTTTTCCGGGATGGCGGCACAGTTGATGCTGATGAACGGTTCGTCGCGGCGCTCGCCCAGCTTGTGCAGCGCGTGCGCGACAAGTTCCTTGCCGGTCCCCGTCTTGCCCTGAATGAGGACGGGGTGCATCTCCTGCGCGTAGCGCTGGATGAGCTCCTTGACCGTCCGCATCTTTTCGCAGTCGCCGACCAGCTCGTCAAAGGCGTTCTTTTCCTCGTCCTTGCCCTCGTATTCCTGGAACTTCTTGTACAGGCGGGCCACCTTCATGTTCAGGCGTTCCACATCCGAGGGGTCCGTGAACTGGATGTGCGAGATCATGCCGATGATGGCGTCGCCGTTCCTGACGGGGATCCTGTTCACCACAAATTTGTATTCATTGCCGAAAAGCGGGAGCGTGCAGAGATCCGCCAGCTCTTCCCTGCCGTTCTCCATGACCACATAAGCGCGGGTCGCCGGATTGACGTCCTCGATGGGCTTTCCCAGAAAGGAGGACACCTCTCCGCCGAGCAGGTTGGCGTAGCACTTGTTCAGAATGCGGATGATGCCCTTTCTGTCGCAGAAGAGGATGCCCTCCTGCAGGGCGTCGATCAGCCTCTGGTACATGCCGTCAAGATCGCTTACCACACTGTTCATCAAGCCCTCCGCGCTGCTTCTGTTTTGTGGTATGTGCAGTCTCCTCCCGTTCGCCTGCGCTGGAGGATCACGATTCCCGCCACCTGCCGGACCATCCGCCGGTCGTGCCGCCGCAGCTCAAAAGGTGACAAAATTTGTCCCACCTGTCCAGTGAACGCGCTTTCCGCAACATGTTGCCGGGAGGCGGCGTGCGAGCAGCTCTTTCCTTTGGCCCCTCCACGGCGGAAGGCAGATATGCCTGCACGGAGTTGCATCACAGGTACGGCACGAAAATGGCCGGGACCGATCCATGCAGGATCTGCCCCGGCCGACATGGCTTTCCGCGTTCTCCTCACGAAAAGGCGCTGTTCCTGATGATCGCCTGCCCGCTTTACTGCCGGAACGGGCCGGGACGCGAGCCGGCGTCATGCGGAACGCGCCGTTTTTTTTCTGGTTAGAAGTCGTACACGAACGCCAGGCTGACGTCCCAGGCGTCACGCACGTCGTCGCTTCTGCCGTTCATTTTGCTGTTGCCCCAGACGGAGTTGGACTTGTCCAGCCACAGGGCGATGTAGCTGGCCGTCAGGCGGGCATTCAGGTTGTCGTAGATCTGATAGGTGTTGATGAGGCTGAGTTCCAGCGCCGTATCACGCGTGGTGAGGTACAGGGCCTCGGCGCCCATGAAGTTGCTGTTGGCGGCGCCGCCCCAGGCCACGATCTCCTTGGCCATGTGGGGGCTGTTGGTCCCGCCGAAGAGGGTCACGTGCAGGGTGTGCTTGAGGTCTTCCATAAAGCTGACATCCCGCAGATAGGCCCCCACGCCCCAGGTGCCGGTCATGCCGTTGCCCACCGTGCACTCGCGGCCCAGGTTGGGATCGCCGGTGAAGGCGTACTCGGAGAAGCGGTTGGTGGTGTTGTTCAGGCTCACGTACGGCATGCGTTCCGAGCCGTTGCCCGTGTTGTCGTCATCACCGGAGGCATACCAGCCCTGCAGGCCGACGATACCCCAATCCAGCTTGTATTCGGCAAGCAGCGAGGCCAGCCAGCCGGCCCGGTTGGCGGAGCTGTCGTCATAGGAGACGGCGCCGTAGTTCACGTCAAAGGCGATGCGGAAGGGATCGAAAGCCGTGATGTCGCCCGTCAGGCCGACCCAGAAGGCATTGCCGTAGGCGGTCAGTTTTTCGCCGTGCTTGGCGCCGTGCACCGGCAGCATGCCCGTGCGGAAGTTCTTCCACGAGGAGCCGGCGTTATCCTTGCTGAACGTGAAGTAATCGTCGTTCACGCCGTCGCCGCTGCGGAAGGCATTGGGACCGATGGCGGCGTACATGCCCCAGGGCGTCAGTTTGACGCCGTCGAAGGTCAGCGGGACGGACAGGGCGACAAGGTCCACGTTGTCCATGTAGTTCGCGCGCGTGTTCGTACCGGCATAACCGGTGTAGTTGTCGTTCATGGGACGCGCCCAGAAGGCCGTCACGGCCACATTCTCGTTGAACGCATAGGAGGCCGTGATGCCGCCCGTCTCATCCGCCAGGACCTGGCTGTGCGTGGTGAAGCTGGGCAGGGCGCGGTTGTCGATGCCCATGCGGATCTTGAGATCCGTTTCGGGGACGATCCAGTCCAGATAGGCCCGGCGCAGTTCGATGACCTGATTGCCGTCCGCCCCCAGCGCGCCGCCATGTGCGCTCTTGCCCCAGCGCTGATCGCCGATTTCAAAGAACACGGAGCCGCTCAGCGACTCGGACGCCACGGCGTCCAACTGCAGACGAACGCGCTGTTCGGCCTCGAATTCATCCTGATCGGAGTTATACCCGGTACGGCCGTTACCGCCGGTGAAGTTGCCGTTCTGGCCGTATTCGAAGCTCATGATCCATTGACCCTTGACATTGAAGTCGATGGCCTGCGCATTGCCCATTCCTCCCACGAGCATGGCGGCCGCCATCAGCAGAATAGCCAGTTTTTTCATGATACATCTCCTTCTCTTGAAACAGGCTGGAATTGGCGGAGGGTCATCCTCCAGATCGCACACCAGACACGCGCCGCGGCGTGCGTCAGCGCGGTCGCGCCGTCCGTTCCGCGGCCGGCACATAGCGCCCCTCCCATACGACGCCTTCGGGGGAAAGGCGGTACTCGCCGGAGAGGGAATGCCCCTCTTCGCCGAAGCGGCAGGGGCCGTGATGCTCTCTTAACAGCGTCAGTTCCGCACGCTCGCCGGCACGGATCTCCACAGCCGGCCGCCGCAGCAGCAGCCGGGGAGCGACGGTCACGCATGCCGCCACCTCCGGCAGCGGCATGCCGAGCGCAAGAAAACGCGACATGGTTTCCGGCAGGTCAAAAACGCAACGATGCCAATTGTTCCGGGTAAGGTCCGTGCTGATGGTCCGGGGGACGAAGCCGTCGTCCAGCCCCTGACGGGCACGGGCAAAATCGAAATGCCGCAGGGCCACGGCCGTATCCAGCGCCACGCCGCGCCGTACGGCATCCCGCAGCTGCGGGTAAAAGCGCCTGTCCGGGGTGATCAATCCGCCGGGCTTGGCCGTGTAGCAGTGGCTCAGGATATCCCCCGCATCCAGGATGGCGGGAAGCTCGGCGCAGAAGCGTTCCCAGCCGTCAGGCAGGGGCTCGTCCGGCTCCGCGCCCAGATGCAGCATGAGCGGCAGCTCCCGCTGCGCGGCAAGCTGCTTGAGGGCCTTCAGGCCCTCCAGGCCGACACGGGCGGCAAAGGCCCCGGACAGCATGGCCTTGAGGCCGCAGATACGCCCGGCATGCCGGTCCAGCGCCTCCCGCACCGCCTCGATCCGCAGGCCGCCCTGCCAGTCCTGCGGCAGGACGGCGATGCCGTCCTCATGCACATTCAGGAAGACGGCCACCGGCGTGCGCGCTCCGTCCAGGACGGCAAGCAGGCGCTCCAGATTGCGGGGGCCCGCCGTTCCGGCATCGCCCAGCAGGGTGACCCCGCGCAGCAGCCCTGCCTCGTCCACGGGCAGGCTCAGCGGCGCGACGCTCTCGCCGCCCACATGCGCGTGAATATCGGCCAGTCCCGGCAGCAGCAGGCAATCGGAGGCGTCCACTTCCTGAGCGGCCCGGCCCGCTATGCTGCCGGCCACCTCAAGGATCTTGCCATTCGCCACGGCCACGTCCGCCCGGCAATCCAGCTGCCGACCGGGATCCACCACCCTTGCGTTACGAAAACAGATGTCCATCATGATCTTCCCTCACGCGCCGCGGACGGCTAGCGCAGCAGCAGCAATGAAAGTTCCGGCAGGAGCACCACGGTGACCAGGCCCACGAGCATGAACAGCAGGAAGGGCACGGCGCGGCGGGAGACCTGCTCCAGAGACAGCCCCGTCAGATTGCAGGCCACGAAGAGGTTCACGCCCAGCGGCGGCGTCATCATGCCCAGAGCGCTCGTCATGGCCAGGATGACCCCGAAGTGGATGGGGTCCACGCCGAACTCCTTGACCATCGGGAGCAGGATGGGGGCAAGGATCATGATGGTCGAGAGCGTCTCCATGAACGTGCCGAGGAAGAGCAGCAGCACCGTGATGATGAACAGCAGGACATACTTGCTGTTGACCACGCCGAGGATGGCCGAGGCGATGGCCTGCGGCACGAGGTTGAGCGTCAGGAACTCCCCAAAGAAGACCGCCGTGCCCATGATGACCACGAGCCCGCCGCACACGCCCGACGCCTCGCTGAGGCAGGCCCAGATCCCCTTGAGATCCAGACTGCGCTTGACGAAAACGGCGACGAGGATGGCATAGATCACGGCCATGACGGCGGCCTCCACCGGGGTCACGATGCCGGCATAGATGCCGCCAAGTACGGTGAAGGGCATCAGCAGGGAAAACTTGCCCTTCCAGACGGCATTCAGAAGGCGCTGCGTGGAAAAGCGTTCGCTTCTGCCGTATCCCTGCTTGCGGGAGATGTGCCATGCGGGGATGAGCAGCATGGCGCCCGTGAACATACCGGGCAGGATGCCGGCAACGAAGAGATCGCCGATGGAGACCGAGGCGATGACGCCGTAGACGATCATGGGATTGCTCGGCGGGATCAGGACGCCGAGCACGCCGCCCGAAGCGCTCACCGCGGCGGCGAAGTCATCGTCATAGCCGTCACGTATCATGGCGGGGATGAGCAGCCCGCCCACCGCCGCCACCGTCCCCGGCCCGGATCCGGAAATGGCGGCGAAAAACATGCACACGAGCACCGTCACCATGGCCAGCCCGCCGGGAAGGCGGCCGACAAGGGCCTTCATGATCTCCACCAGATCCTCGGTGATGCCGCTGCGGCCCATGATGGAACCGGCCAGCACGAAACAGGGGATGGCCAGCAGCGTGAACTGGTTGACGCCGGAATACAGCGTCTGGGCGAAGCCTTCGAGCGGCTCTCCGGCCAGCAGCAGCTCCACCAGCGGCGGGATGCCGAGGCAGACGAAGATGGGGAGCCCGATGATCAGGGCCAGGATAAAGAGACAGGCGAAAAGCATGTGTCCTCCCTGTTATGCGCTTTCCCGGCCGGAGGACAGGCTGCGCTGGAGCAATCTGACGGCCATCAGAAAGTAGGAAAGAGGGATGATGAAATAGATGTAGTACAGGGGAAGGAGCAATGCCGGCGACAGGGTGGGATAGGCAAGCATGTCCAGCACAAGACGCGTGCCGGCGACCCCCGCCGTGACGAAAAAGGCGATCTGCACGACGGTCCCCAGCAGGGTCACGGCGCGGCGCAGACGTTCCGGCAGCCGGTCGACCACCACCTCGACCCTGATGTGCGTGCCGCGGAACACGGCGAGGCTTGCCGAAACATAGACGAAGTAAATGAAGGAGAACCGGGAGATCTCTTCCGTCCAGGCAAGGCCTGTCTGGAAGGCATAACGTGCGGTGACCTGTATGAACAGCATCAGGACGAGCAGCGCCAGTGCCGTATTGGCGACGCAAAGTTCAAAATTCGTCCAGAGATATCGGGCAATGGTGCGCATTCTGCCCTCCTTTTCTGCGCAGGCGGCGTGCGGCCCGCTCTCGCGCGGAAGGTGGGGACCGGACGGAGGACAGGCATCATCCATGTCCTTGCCGCTCCGTCCGGTGGCCCGCATGCCGCGGGGCCCCCCTTCCCTGCCGGGCGCATCGCTTCATCGAGCATTTTCCGTTTGAAACGCTTCGCGCTTCAAGGCATACGGCCTGACGTTTCGCGGAAGGAACGCGGTTTTTCCGCTTGGTTTCGGCCGGGCGGCGCTGTGCCGCCGCCTTGCGTTTTGCCTTTTTTTCAAGGGCAGAACGCTCTCAACAGCATGCGTACGGTCGGGGCGCGTACCGGCGGTTTACTTCGCCGCTTCTCCCCGGTAGCGCAAAACCGTATCGACCCATTCCTGCCCGCCGCAGATCTCCGCGAATTCGGGCCAGAGCGCCACAGCCTTGCGTTCCCATTCCGGCGCATCGGTCAGCGCGTGGAAGGTCACGCCCTTGCTTTCCAGTTCCTGCCTGATCTTGCTGCTCTGCTGCTGCACCCAGGCGAAATGTTCGACATCGTTGACGGCTGCGGCCCGGCGGATCAGATCCTGCTGTTCCGGCTTGAGGCGGGAGAACCAGCGTTCGTTGACCAGCAGCAGGAAGGTCTGGGCGGAATAGGCCAGATTTTCCGTCACATGCTTCGTGTACGGGTAAAAGCCGGACTTGAGCAGCGTATCGAGCGGGCTTTCATAGGCATCGGCCACGCCCTGCTGGATGGCGGTGAAGGTCTCGGACCAGGCGATGGGATAGGCGGCGGCGCCCCAGGCTTCCCAGGTGCGTTGCAGCACCGGGCTGGGCGGCAGGCGCAGCTTCAGGCCCTTGAGATCCGCCAGAGAGGTCACCGGACGGGGAGCGGTGAAGAGCAGGCGGAAACCGTTGGTCCCCACTCCGATGAGGCGCAGCCGGCCGCTCTCCTTGAGGATCCTTTCCTGCAGGTCGTTGAAGAAGGGAGAGCCCGAACGCAGCAGGCCCTTTTCTCCCATGAGATGTTCCGCGCTGTCGAAGATGTAGGGAAGGCTCAACACATTGGCCGAGGGAGCCAGGGAACCGGCATTGGACGAGGAGACGATGGCCATGTTCAGCGTGCCCTGCTGCACCTTCTGGCCCAGTTCGAGCTCCGCGCCCATGGTGGCGTTGGAAAAGATGGTGCACTTCATCTCGCCCTTGCTCAGCTCTTCCAGCTTCTTGGCGAACATGGTGGCGTAGACGCCGTAGGTCTGATCATCCGGTTCGCCGTGGGCAAACTTGATCCTCGTGGCCGCCTGCGCGATCCCCATACTGCACAGGAACGCCATCCCTATCAGACAGCAAAGAAATTTCTTCATGTTCTTCCCCTTGTTCCGGTTACATGGTTTTCGGCCCGTGTCCGCTGATTCCTCCTTGAGCAACGAACATGCCAGTTCAACGTATACGGAATCCATTGATTTCATAATAAAAAATTCACAACTCCATCATTCCCCCCTTGCACTCTATCCAATATATGGATATACAGTCCAAATATTGGATAAAATGTTCAACATATGGATACCACATCCATATGGATCTGTCATTTAAATAGGATAATACTTATCTATATAACTGAACACAGTGGGAACCGCCATGCACCGCAAGACCAGTCCTCTGCTCAAGATCCTTGCCATGCTGGAGCAGCAGCTGACGCTGCCCGCCCTTGTCGAGATCATGGACGTGCCGGCCGAACGGGTCAGAGCGGCCCTGGAAGCCTTCGAAAACCGGGGCTGGGTCCGGCATTGCGAGGACAGGAACGCCTATCGCATCACCCCGGAAGGCGCTCTTGCCGTCAGCCGCCAGACGGACTGGAAGGAATGCCGCGCGGACGTCGCCGGCGCGCTGGAGTGTCTTGACGATGGCCGGACGCTGGACGGCTGCTCCTCCCTGCTCGAGATCACCAACAGGATGCTCGACTCGTCCCTGAGCGGGGCCATCTCGCTGTATGCCTTTCTGATAAGGACCCTCAAAGAGTACGACCTGGACGCCCACGGAGATGACAAGAACGCGTTTTTCCGCGTGACCATAGATGTCTGCGACATCTCCATGTATCTTTCCAAGTTCCACAACGATGCCCTGTCCCTTGTGCGCAAGTCCCTGCTGCACACGGAGAAGAAGGACGGGCAGATCATCAACCTCCTCTATCTCCTTGAGCTCTCCCTCGAAAACATGGCGGCGGAATGCGACGAGGAGCGCATGCATTTCATGCACAAGAAATGCGAGGACATCCTGCACGAGATGGCGCGCAACCATCTGCAGGGCAATGCCGAATACTTCCTCGGCATGTTCCAGTTCTGGCACGGGCAGTTCGGCAAGGTCATGGAGACCTTCGATATCGCCAGAAAGACCGTCCTCCTGTGGAACTGCCGCTTCCAGAGCGAGCTTTTCCCTCTCTACACGAGCTCCTCGGCCGTCTATCTCGGCGATCTCCACACGGCCATCGGCATCCTGGAAGCCGCCCGGCGCGAGGCGAGCCTTTGTCAGAACACCTTCAAAACGCTCTGGTGGGAAGCCCAGCTCGCCATGGTGCTGCTCTACGCCAATCATGATGAGGACGCGCTGGAGCTCATCGATCACGTCCTTGCCCTCGTCGACCCGGCGACGGAGACAAAGATCGCCCTCTGGGGCATGCGGGGACTGAGTTTCTATCTGTACAAGCGGGGAAATATCGCCGCATCGTACCGGCAGATGAAGCATCTGGTGGATACGGGGCAGAAATACGGCGTCCGGCGGCTCATCTATTCCTATCCCTGGCTTGTGGAGGTGCTCCTGCGCTACGAGGAAGAAGGGCTCCCCCGCATTCCCGGGCTCGACCTGGAAGAGGAAGTACAGCGCTCGCTGCGGGGCTACAACAGTCATCTCAAGGCGGCCGGCCTGCGCGCCAGGGCCCTGCTCATGCTGCGTCATGGCGAGGAGGACCGCCGTGCCCTGCTCTGCCTGCAGGAGAGCCTTGCCCTCTTCGCCTCCGTGGGCAATCCGCGCGAGATCGCCTGTACCGCCCACTGCATCAGGCTGCTGGAAAAAGGCGAACGCCCCACCTCCGCCACCCTGCGCCGCTTCCTGGAAAGCACGCCCTTTACCCCGGCCAGGGAAAGCCCGCTGGCGCTCCTGAAGGCCCGCCTCCCGCGGGCGGACGCAAAAGGCGAGTCCGGCGGCCTGTTCGAACGTTTCACGGATGCGGCAAGCCGGGCGCTGGGAGCCGAACGGGCGGCCCTCTTCAACATCTCCACCAACAGGAAGCCCGTGGCGGTCGCCACCGTCAACATCAGCGACACGGAGATGCGCATCGGGCAGATCTCGTCCCGCGTGCTGCAATATCACACCGCACAGGCCGGGCTGCCGCTCCTCGTCGACATCGACGAACACGTCTGCCTGAGCCTGCCGCTGCGTACCGAGCGGCACAACTGGCTGCTCTGGCTGGAGAGCCGCTACGCCATCGATATCCTGCTGAGCCTTTCGCAGGAGCAGATCAGGGATGTGGCCGCCCTGCTCGAAAAAACGCTGAAGCAGTTCGACAGCGCCAGCCTTTCCGCCACGGACGGCATGCGGCCCGCGCAACAGTCGGCGGCGGAGATCGTCCTCAGCGACGGCGAGGCCATGATCTGCGGCAGTCCGGCCATGCAGCGGCTCGTCTCCTACTGCACGCAGGTCGGCAAGAGCGACGCCGCCATCCTCCTCCTCGGCGAGACGGGCGTCGGCAAGGATCTGCTTGCCCGCTACATCCATGAATGCAGCGGGCGCACGGGGAGGTTCATCGCCGTGCACCCGGCGAGCATCCCGGAGACCCTGTTCGAAAGCGAATTCTTCGGCTACGAGAAAGGCGCGTTCACCGGGGCCGCCAAGCTCAAGATCGGCCTTGTGGAACACGCCCATCAGGGCACGCTCTTCATCGACGAGGCGGGCGACATCCCCGAAGCGCATCAGGTCCGGCTCCTGCGGGTCCTGCAGGATCACTGTTTCACCCGCGTCGGCGGGGACAAGCCCCTGCACTCCGACTTCCGCCTTGTCTGCGCCACCAACAAGGATCTCTGGCAGGAAGTCCGCAACGGGCGCTTTCGCGAGGACCTCTACTACCGCCTGTCGGTCGTGCCCGTCACCATCCCCCCGCTGCGCGAACGGCGCGAAGACATCGACCGGCTCGTCTCCTATTTCGTGAAGCGCTACGCCATTCGCTACAACAAGCCCCTGCCCGCCATCTCGGAAGCGGATCTGCATCTCCTGCGCGAACACGGCTGGCCGGGCAATATCCGCGAACTCAAGAGCGTCATCGAGCGAGCCGTCATCACCGAGAGGGACGGCGAGCTCTCCATCGACCTGCGCGAACTGCCTTCCCGGCGCGAGGAACAGCCGCAGGAGGTGCGGCAGGAGGAGTTCCCGGCCGAGGAATTTTTTGCGGGTCTGCCCACCCTGCTCGAATTCCAGCGCCGTTATCTGGAGTATGTCCTCAAGAAGACCAACTGGCGCATCACGGGCAAGATGGGAGCGCTCCAGATCCTCGACGTCAAGCGCTCCACGCTCTACTACTGGATGAAGAAATACGATCTGAACCGGCCCTGAAACATGCGGGGCGCGGCTTCCGCCGCGCCCCGCGCGCTTGTCTGGTGCGGACGTCGTCCGCACGCCGTTTTTCGGAGGAAAGGCTCCCGCGCCTTGTGATGCGAACGCCAGGGCCGTATGTTCAGCGAGAGCCGGGATGGAGGCGGACTAGAGCTGATTCGCATTGAAATCGTGTTCAATTTCAATGCTGACGCTGCCCTCACACTACGGAAAAAGCGTGGTTTTTCCGTGTGTTCGGTTGCGGGTAGTCGCTCTCGCGACTACCAGAGCGATCCACATTTTCCATGTGGAATCGCTCTATGGGCCGGGTATGGACTGCCGTTGCCGTTCGCGCACAGTGCGGAGGCAACGGAAGCCCCTCCTCCGAAAAAGCTCCTGCCGCGGCGTTATGCCAGCGGCGCAAAATCGAACAGGGCCGCCGCGCTCCTGCCCTCTTCGCGCAGGCTCCTTGCCAGACCGTCCACGCCCTCCTGCGGGATGTCGAAGACCTGCCCCGAATCGGGGTTGCGTTCTTCCAGCACGAATTCGGGCAGCGCCCGCAGGGCGGCCCCCACGCCGGCGGCGTCATTGAAAAGGTTCTCCTCGCGCAGGGCGGCCCGGGCGGCGCCGTACAGGTCGTCAAGAGTCAGCGGCACGCCCCAGCGCGCCACGGCCAGCTCCGCCAGCACGTCGCGTGAGGGCAGGTTGCCGGGCATGAACATGCAGATGCCCAGCATGTCCATGATCATGGACCATTCCTGCGCCGCGCACGACTCTTCCAGCTGTCCGGTCACGCTGGTCTGCGCCGTCTTGGCGCGCAGGGTGCTGCCGGAGGTATGGTCCGCCCCCTGCGAGGACGTGGCGTAGGTGACCCCCATGCCCTTCATGGAACGGGGATCGTAGGCGGCAAAGGCCTGTCCGCGCGCCGCGGGGACCCGGCTCGACCCGTAGATATGCCCGGCCACCACCGCGCCGGAGGCGGCGATGCGTCCGAGCGGCCCCCCGTCCCGCACCTGCTCCAGGATGGCCGCGGCCGCCCCGGCATCGCCAAAGGCGCAGACGCCCTGCTCCATCATCACGCCGAGCGCGGCGCCTGTCTCGATGGTATCCAGGCCGAGGTCGTTGCACATCCGGTTGAGACGGGCGATGTCGTCCAGCGAGGCGATGCCGAGATTGGACCCCAGCATGCCGATATTCTCATATTCCACGGGAGAACAGACCTTCTTGCCCTGCGCGTCCGCGAACACGTTGGAGCACTGCACGATGCAGCCCGGCATGCAGGCGTGGGAATGCCGCCCCTCGCCGCCGCGCTCCTCGATGCAGCGATACAGGGCCGTGGCGTTGATGTCCGCCGCCTTCTCGAACGAGCCGCGGCTGAAGTTGCGCGTGGGCAGGGCCCCGAAATCGCCCGTCACGTCCACGGCCGCCGCCGTGCCGTATTTGCGGTAAATGGCGCTGTTGTCGCGTATGGGTTTGACGAGCGTCCGGTAAAGCGCGTCAAAGGCGTCCTTGTCCGCGTATTCCGGCATCTTCCCCCCGGCCTCGAAGACCAGCGCGTGCACCTTCTTGGAGCCCATGACGGCCCCAAGGCCGCCGCGCCCGCTGAAACGGGAGGGTTCCCCGTCCTTGTCCGCATTGGCGATGCCCGCGGCCAGAAGGCGCATCTCCCCCGCAGGGCCGATGAGGCTCATGCCCACATGGCTGCCGTACCGCTGCACGAGCCGCTCCGCCTTCTCGTACACGCCAAGGCCGCACAGATCGTCGGCGGGGTCGAAGCGCACGCCGGAAGGCGAGACATGCAGCACCTGCCAGCCCTGCTCCGGCAGGGGCAAGCCTTCGAGGAACACGGCACGGATGCCCAGACGGCCCATGACCAGCGCCGTCACCCCGCCGGCGTTGCTCTCCTTGATGCCGCCGGTCAGCGGGCTCTTGGCCCCGATGGAGAGGCGGCTCCCGGACGAGAGCGGCGTCCCGGCAAAGGGGCCCGCGGCAAAGATCAGCGTGTTGTGCCTGCCCAGCGGATCACAGGAAGGAGGCGTTTCACGGGCAATGCAGCCGCTGGTCAGGGCGCGGCCACCAAGATAGCAGTTCTTCCCAGTCAGCGCGATCTCCCGGGCCGTGCGTGTGGCCATGTCTATGCGAATGATCTTGTCCATGAAACCGACTCTCCTTTAGAGCATGTTCAGATCGAAACGCTTCGCGTTTCAAAACCTACGGCCTGACGTTTCGCGGAAAAACGCGGTCTTTCCACTCACTCTGGGCCGGGCGGCGCCGGCCGCCTCGCGCTTTGCCTTTTTCCACGGCAAAACGCTCCATCAGCAAGAAAACGACGAACTCCGCCCGCAAGCGGGGGGACGCGGCCCGCCGCTCAGGAAACATATACGAGCCGCAACGGCTCCTTGCGCGGCAGATGGAGATAACGTACCGCCGGATAGCCGTACATCAGCGCCGCTTCGACGCGCCGTCCCGCGGGGACGCCCAGGCCCAGATCTTCCCCGGCCCTGAGCGCCGAGATGACGAGCCCGGCCCAGCAGGAGCCCGCCCCGAAACTGTAGAGGGCCAGCTCCAGCCAGCTTGCGGCGATGCTGCAATCATGAGCGGCCCAGCGGGACTCCGCCGCCGCATGGGCAAGCACGAGCCCCGGCGCGCCGCGCAGGATGCTGTCGTGCCCCTGATCGAACAGGTCCGCCATGCGGGCATAGAAGCCCCCCTGGCCCCGTGCCCAGCGGACGACGCCCTCGACCACGCCGCGCAGCACCTGAGGCGAATCAGCGCATATCCACTCCACCTGCTGCGTGTTGCCGCCCGTGGGCGCATAGCGCGCCATGTCCAGACAGATCTCCAGCACCTCGCGCGGCACCGGGTCCTGCCGGTAATGCCGGATGGAACGCCGCCCCTGGAAGAGCTGCGCGCGTTCTTCCGCCGTCATCCGCAAGGGGATGCAATCCGGCAGCGGTTCGCGTATCCCGTCCAGGACGAGCGCCCCGGCGGGACAGACGGCAAGACAATGCCCGCACCCATGACAACGCGCCATATCCTCGTCGGACACGACGCACTTCTTTTCTTCTATGCGAAGGAGATACTGCGGGCATTCCCGCGCACAGCAGCCGCAGCCCACGCAGCGCGCCGGGTCGATGTCAAGATGATGTTGCATAGGGCTCTCCGCATGTCAGGGGATGCCGGAGCATCCCGGTTTTCGCTCCAGAACATCTTCCGTCCGGAACGCTTTGCTTTTCCAAGCATACGGCCTGTCGTTCCGCGAAAAACGCGGTCTTCCGCGCACTTTCGAGCGATCGCCCGCCCTGTTCCGCCGCCTCGCGCCTTACCTTTCAAAGGCAAAACGCTCCAGGAGGCGTCAGGAGGCGTAACGGGAGCAGGAATGCCGCATGGGCACCCCCGCTCCCCGTAAGGAAGGAATCAGCCTCTTGTCAGGGGCGGCGCCGCTGCCGCACGGTCTTCAGGACCTGCCCGGCGCCACCCGTCCGTATGCCGACGGTTTTCCCTTTTTGAGGAAAGACCGGTTACATGGCGTGTTCGAAAATGGCCTTGGCGTCGTCGAGCGTCATGGTACGCGGATTGTTGGCCAGCAGGCGTCCCGCCTTGAGCGCGCCCTCGGCCAGCAAGGGGATGTCCGCATCCTTGACGCCGTAGTCCCGGAGCCGCCGCGACACCTGCACGTCGTCGATGAGATCCTCCAGGAAGCACATGGCTTTTTCCGCCGCATCCTTGAGCGAAAGGCCCTGCGTATCCAGACCGAGGAACTCCGCCAGCCGCGCGAAGCGGGGCAGGTTGCCGATGAGGTTGAAGCGGAACACGGGGATCAGCATGATGGAATTGGCCACCCCGTGCGGGATGTGGTATTCCGCCCCGATGGGATAGGCGAAGGCATGTACCGCCGTCACGCCGGCGTTGCAGAAGGCGATGCCGGCATAGAAGCTGCCCACCAGCATGGCTTCGCGCGCTTCCACGCGGTCGCCGCGCGCCCAGGCCGTGCGCAGGTTGGGGGCGATCAGGCGGATGGCCCGCTCAGCGAAGTTGTCCGTCAACGGCGTCGCATTGACCGACGTATACGCCTCCATGGCGTGGATGAGCGCATCGAGCCCGCTGGCGGCTGTCGGGCCCTTGGGCAGCGACAGGGTGAGCTCCGTATCGAGGATGACGCTCTGCGGGATGAGGTAGCGGCTGGCGATGCCCACCTTCAGCTTGGCTTCCAGGTCGGAAAGGATGGCGATATCCGTCACTTCGCTCCCCGTGCCCGCCGATGTGGGCACGAGGATCAGCGGCACGCCGGCCTTGCATATCTTTTCCACGCCAAAGAGGGACTTGGGATCTTCATGGTTGGTCATGAGCACGGCGCAGACCTTGGCCATGTCCAGCGACGAGCCGCCGCCCACGCCGATGACGCATTCCGCGCCGAAGGCACGCGCCTTCTCGGCGGCGCGTACCGCCGTCTGCACGCTGGGATCCGGCTCCACCTCGTTGAACATCTCCACTTCGAAGCCCCCGGCGCGCAGCGTGTCCACCGTCTTCTGCGCCACCCCGATGCGGGTCAGGTTGGGCCCGCAGACGAGAAAGATCTTCTTTGCCCCGAAAGCCGCCGCTTCGGAGGCGATCTTGTCATAAAAGATGCCGAAGCCGCTGAGCACGCGCTGGCAGATCTTGAACGTATTCATGCTCTCTTCTCTCCTATAGCATTTTCCGTTTGGAACGCTTCGCATCCCAAACCATGCGGCCTGGCGTTTCGCGGAAAAAACGCGGTTTTCCCGCTCACTTTCGGCCGGGCGGCGCTGGGCTTGCCGCCTCGCGTTTTCCCTTTTTCAAAGGCACAACGCTCCAGGATGTATCGACACACGTTTTGCTAAATCGTTGCGGCGGATGATGCAGGTTTGCCGTACACGCTCCGCTTGCTTTTGGATGAGCGGCCGCCTCGCGCCCCTCTGTTTCTTCCTCCGGCAAGAGCGCGCCGGGGAAGGGATGGGATCTCCCTTCCCCCCAAAAGCAGCGCCCGGCGTCAACAAACGCTAATCCATCAACGTGCCGCCATTGACGTCAAGGATGTGTCCGGTGATGAAGTTGGCGGCCTGAGACTGCAGGAACCAGGCGGCCTCCGCCATCTCTTCCGGCGTCCCCAGCCGGTGCAGCGGCACCCTGCCGGCGATGCTCTCCCACTGTTCGCGGGGGATCATGGTCCCCTGGACGGGGCCCGGGGCGACGCCGTTCACCCGGATGTTCGCCGCGGCCAGCTCCAGAGCCAGCGATTTGACGAGAGAGATGACCCCGGCCTTGGCCGCGCAGTAATGCGCCTTGGTCTTATCGCCATTGCTGCCCAGCGCCGCAAAGCCCGTCTTGCCCGCCCGCGAGGCGTACAGGATCATGGAGGCCGGCGCATGACGGCGCATGGCCGGGATGCAGGCCTTGGCGATGAGGAAGGTACCGGTCAGGTCCACATGGATGACCTGCTGCCATTCTTCGACCGACATGTCCTCGATGCTGCACGCCGGTTTGGTGATGCCCGCGCAGTGGACGAGGCATTGCAGCGGCCCCGCGGCTTCGGCGGCCTGCACCGCCGCCGTGCAGGAGGCGAAATCGCCCACATCCATGCGCACGGGGAGCGCGTGGGGCAGTTCCCCGGCAAGCGCCGTGGTATCGCCGATATCCGCGAGGACGACGGTATACTTCTCGGCAAGACGACGGGCGCAGGCACGCCCGATATTGCTGGCTGCTCCTGTGACTATGGCGACAGGACGAACGTCCGACATGGTGATGCTCCTTTTACGGTTGAGACAGTCCGGGGCGGGGAGGTCGCCCTCCCCGCCGCAACCTTCTTGTTACTTGCCCACGAAATCGGTGATGGGCGGGCACATGTCATTGCACTCGGCTTCGATGAGCACGGGCTTTTCGCTCTGACGCGCCTTTTCCAGCGCCTGCTGCAACTCGTCCACCGTACCGGCGTGCATGGCTTCGAAGCCGCAGGCCCGGGCGATGGCCACATGGTCGATGGGCGACATGAAGACGGAGGTGCTGTTCTTGCCGTAGTGCTGGTGCTCGGAGGTCTTCACGTAACCGAGCACGCCGTTCCTGATGACCACGAGCGTCACCTTGAGCTTCTGATGCACGGCCACTTCCATCTCCGACCAGACATGGGCAAAGCCGCCGTCGCCGGTGACGCAGAAGATGGGAGCGTCCGGACGGGCCACGGCCGCGCCGATGGCCATGGGCAGGCCCCAGCCCAGCCCGGCCATGCCGCGCGGGGTGATGAAGCGCTGGCCGCACTTGAGGGCCCGCAGGTTGTTGGACACCCAGATGGACGAGAAGCTGGCGTCGGCGACGACGATGCTGTCGGGCGTGACGACCTGCTGCAACTTGTCCATGACCTGGGCCGGATGCATGGGCGAGAAGGGCTTGGCGAGCAGTTCGCGCAT
Organism: Candidatus Desulfovibrio gallistercoris; assembly: GCA_019118745.1. Taxonomy (GTDB): domain Bacteria; phylum Desulfobacterota; class Desulfovibrionia; order Desulfovibrionales; family Desulfovibrionaceae; genus Desulfovibrio; species Desulfovibrio gallistercoris. The sequence continues at coordinate 43,807 of DWYJ01000031.1, forward strand.
CTCTTCCTCATGGCGCTTGCGGCCCTCGGCGATGCGGGCCTCCAGGGCGGCGCGGGCGGCCCGGCGCTTGCCGGCATCCATGCCGCGCATGATCTCGGCCAGCGCTTCCAGCGTCAGGCGGGCATCGCCCACGAGGCGCTGCGCCTCATAGTTGCGCCCCACTTCGGAACCGTCCATGTCGATGTGGGCGAAGCGCGCGCTCTCAGGATACAGCCGCCAGGAGTCCGTGGCGTTCTGGTCGGTACGCGTCCCCACCAGCAGCACGAAGTCGGCTTCTTCCAGCAGGGGGCGCTGATGACGGCTCATGGAGCAGGGGCCGAGGGCATTGGCCATGACGCCCAGCGACAGCGGATGCAGCTCGCTCACGCTGCCCTTGCCCATGACGGTGGTCGCCACCGGCAGGGCGAACTCTTCCTGCAGGGCGGCCAGGGCCTCGCAGGCGGAGGAGAGGTGCACGCCGCCGCCGGCGATGATCACCGGATTACGGCTGTCCAGCAGCGCCTTTGCCACATCCTCGATGGCGTCCCGGCCCGGCATGACCCGGTCGAGCGGGTAATGGCCCAGGCTGGCCGTGCGCGAGGTCGGCGCGGCGGGCAGATCGAGCATGTCGTTGGGGATGAGCAGCACCGCCGGGCCGGGACGGCCCGAGCAGGCGGCGGCAAAGGCCTGATCCACATAGGCTTCCACGCGTTCGGGCGTGGTCACGCGGCGCGTCCACTTGGTGCAGGCGGAAAAGAGCCGGATGTGATCGAACTCCTGGAAGGCGTTCCTGTCCTCGTTCTTCAGCGGGATCTCCTGCAGCAGCACGACCAGCGGGATGGAGGACTTGAGCGCTTCGGCGGCAGCGGCGACCACCAGCGTGGCGGCCGGGCCGTTCTGGGCGATCATGACGCCGGGGCGCTTGCTGACGCGGGCATACCCGTCCGCCATGTAGCCGCCGCCATTCTCGGTCCGGTAGGTGATCTGGCGAAGCCCCAGCTCTTCAAAGGGGATGCTCAGGCCCTGCGGCAGTCCCTGGCCGAAGAATTCATGGATGCCGTGACGGAGCAGCATCTTGCCGATGCTGTGGCCTACGCTGTTCATGCCGGATGCGTCTTTCATGGGTAAAACTCCTTGTTGAGCGCGATGCGCGGATGTTCTTTGTTACGCGTAGCGGGATGCCGTCTGCGAGGATGTATCGTTTTACTTGGCGATCAGACCGTTTTCTTCCAGGATCTTCTTGTACTGTGCCAGTTCTTCATAGTACCGCTCACGAAATTCCTTGCCGGACATCCAGTGGGCGGCCGTCTTGATGCGGATGGCCTCCTTCTTGAAATCTTCGCTCTCCACCACTTCCTTCATGACCTTCTCCAGGGTCGCCTTGGCTTCGTCAGGCATGCCCTTGGGAGCGACGATGCCCATCCAGTGGGCAAATTCCATATCCAGTCCGCACTCCTTGGCGGTGGGGATATCGGTAAGGTTGCCGGCCCGCTCCGGAGCAAACTGCATCAGGCCGAAGATGTCGTAGGAAGAGAGCGCCGCCGGAGCATCGGCAAAAAGGTGGGTGCGGCCGGCCATCATGTCCTTGAAGATCTCCGTGCTGTTGCGGTAGGGGATGACGCGCATCTTCAGGTTGAAATGCTTGAGCATGGCCAGCATGGGCACATGGGTCATGTTGCCCTTGGCGGTGATGCCCACCACGAACTTGTTGGGATTCTTGCTGACGACATCCTTGAACTCCTCGAAGTTCTTCCAGGGAGCGTTCTTGGAGCTCATGATGACCACAGGCTGCATGACGGCCATGCCGATGAAGTCGAAATCATCGACGGTATAGGGCAGCTTCATGAGATGCGGCTGCAGGCACATGGTGCCGATGGGCATATAGCCGAGGGTATAGCCGTCCGCCTTGGCCGAGGCCGTCTGGAAGGCCCCCAGCGTGCCCGCCGCGCCGGAGATGTTCTGCACCACGATGGACTTGCCGAGCTTCTTCTCCATCATGCCGGAAAGCAGGCGGGCGGGGATGTCGGTGCCGCCGCCGGCGCCGAAGGGAACGATGAGCGTGATGGGCCGTTCGGGATAGGCCGCCCAGGCGCTGCCTGCCGCCACCAGAAGCATCAGCGAGGACAACACGATCTTGCGTAGGACTCTGAACATAAGCTTTCTCCTGTACGGTTGGATGGTTTCGATTAGTTGCCTTCAGCGGCGGCCCGTGCGGCCTGTCTGCCGCGCCAGGCCTGCACCTGCGGGACCACGATGAGCAGCAGCACGATGCACAGCAGCACCAGCGCTATGGGCGACGAGAGGACATAGGAGGCCCAGGAATCCTCACCCTTGAAGAGGATCATCTGCCCGATGCTGATCTCGAACTGCTGGCCCAGCACGAAGCCGATGACCAGCGGAGGCGCCGGGAAGCCCAGGCGGCGCATCAGGTAGGCGCCGATGCCGGCCAGCACCGTCACGAAGACGTCGAAGACGTTGCCGCGCGAGCCGTAGGAGCCCAGGATGCAGAGCACCGTGATGAAGCCCATGAGCAGCTGTTCGGGGATGCGCAGCAGCGCCGAGAACATGCGGGTCGTGATGACGCAGGCGGGGTACATGAGGATATTGGCGATCATGAGCACCACGAAGATGGCGTAGACCATGCCCTGGTTCTCGGTCATGAGGCGTACGCCGGGCGTGATGCCGTGGATGGTCAGGGTGGCGAGCATGATGGCGGTCACGGGGTCGCCGGGGATGCCCAGCGCCAGCGAGGGGACCATGGCCCCGCCGGTAACGGCGTTATTGGAGGATTCGGCGGCGATGATGCCGTCCGGTTCGCCCTTGCCGATCTGTTCCTTGTTGGGCGAGGAGCGCTTGGCTTCGCCGTAGCTGATGAAAGCCGCGGTGGCCGCGCCCGTGCCGGGCAGGATGCCCACGCAGGTGCCGATGATGGACGACTTGATGAGGCCCTTGATGCGGCCCCGCCATTCCGACAGGCGCGGCAGCTCGACCCGGCAGGCGGTCACGTCGCCGCCGGCGGGTTCACGCAGCATGCGTTCCACACGGTCCAGCACCTCGGCCAGCGCGAACACGCCGACGATGACCGCCACAAGGTCGATGCCGCTGTTGAGCGAGAACATGCCGAAGGTGAAGCGGGATTCCGCGGAAAAAGGCGACATGCCCACGCAGGCCAGCAGCAGGCCCAGCACCCCCATGGCGATGCCCTTGAACTGGTTATCCATGGACACGCTGGAGATGCAGGTCAGCCCCATGAGGATGAGGGCAAAGGTCTCCAGCGGGCCGAATTGCAGGGCGAAGCGCGCGATCTGCGGCGCGGCCAGCGCGAGGACGATGCAGGAGAACACCCCGCCGAAGATGGAGGCGGCCAGCGCCCAGCCAATGGCCTTGCCCGCCTTGCCCGCACGGGCCATGGGGAAGCCGTCGAACGCGGTGGCCGCGGACTGGGGCGTGCCGGGCGTGTTGATGAGCACGGCGGAAATGGAGCCGCCGCAGATGGAGCCGCAGTAAACGCCGAGCAGCATGGCGATGGCCGCGACGCTGTGCATGCTGAAGGTGAACGGCAGGCAGATGGTGATGGCGACGACGGAGCCCAGGCCCGGCAGCGCGCCGATGATCATGCCCACGAGCGTCCCGACAAAATTCATGGCCAGCGTCAATGGGTCGATGGCGGCCAGAAAAGCATCAAGTATTTGCATCTGTTTCTCCAGTGCTCCCTGCTGGGAGCGTTACCGTGGGAAGAACGACAGGCTTTCCGCGCCTCTTACAGGAGGAATCCCCGTGGCAGAGCGATGGACAGGACGTAGTTGAAGAGCAGCCAGATGCTCCCCACGCCCGCCAGATTGGAAAGCACGAGGGACTTCCAGTTGTGCCAGCCCATCGTATAGCCCACGGCGCAGGCGGCCACGAAGCTGGTGACGCCGAAGCCCACCACATCCAGCAGCAGGGCATAGAGCACGAGGATGCCCGCCACGGCCGCGGTCCGCAGGGAAAAGAGCGGCAGGTCGTTGTCCGACGACTTCCGGGCGGGACTGACGATGATCAGCAGGCCCAGCGCCATGAATATCCAGATCAGCACCTTGGGGTAGTCCATGGGGTGGGGCCCATCGTCGGTGTTGAGGCTTTCAAAGGCATAGGCCTGCGTCAGCAGGATGATGCCGAGCGCGATGATGATCAGCCCGCCCAGCAGGTTCTCGCGTGAAATCTTCATACTGTCGTTTCCTTTTGTTGCGGGTTAGTCTCTGGCCGGCGTCAGGACATAGGGGATATCCTTGTCCAGCTGTTCCACGAACTTCCTCACGGCATGCAGACGGGCGTCACGCCGCCGCAGCAGCTCCTCGTTCTCCTCGCCGTAGACGTAGAAGCCCTTGCCGGTCTTGATGCCCAGTTCATTGCGGCTGACATGCTCTTCCAGGAGAGCGGGGGGCGTTTCGTCGGTCACCAGGCCCATGGGGGCCTGCCGGTAATTGTTCAGCACGAGATCGAGCCCGCTGGAGTCGATGCGCGAAAGATACGGGATCACGGCAAGGCGTCTGCCGAAACAGATGGAGGTCGCCGCGTCGATGTCCTGCGCGTCGGCCACGCCGTCGTGGATGAGCTGGAAGATCTCCTGATTGAACGCCCGCTGGATGCGGTTGATGATGAAGCCCCTGGCAAACTTCTTGAGCACGATGGGGATCATCCCCATGTCGCGCAGACAGGTCAGGAAGGCCTCGACGACCGCATCGTCCGTGGAGGGATGACGCACCACTTCCACCAGCGGCGTCAGGTGCGGCGGGATGAAGTAATGCGCCATCATGAGCTGCCGGTGCAGCTTTTCCGGCGCATGTTCGAAGATGTTCAGCACGGAGGTGTTGCTGGTGATGAGCGTGGCCGGGGTGATGTGCCCTGCCAGCGTCTCGTAGAACTGCCGCTTGATAGTCGTGTTTTCCGAGATGACTTCGATGACGAGGTCCGCCCGGGGGCAGGAGGCAAAGCCATCCATCGTACAGGTGATGCGGGAAAGGATGCCTTCCGGGGACTCGCCGCCCGCGTAGGCATGGATGTCCTGCGCGGTCTTGGCGATGCGGCGCTTTGCCTCGTCCAGAGCTGCTTCACGGGTATCGGAAAGGATGACGTCGTGACCACCCGTCGCAAACAGCAACGCAATGGAGTGTCCCATTGTTCCCGCGCCGAATATGGTTACGTTGGTAAAGTTCATGCTTCTCCTCTTCCTTTCAGGTTGCTCTTTGCCGCTTGGGGCTCTTCCTGCCTTTTTCTTTTGCATCAAGGATGCCACTTTTTATAATCCTTTAATTACAGCAAGTTAGATGAAAAAAGCTTTCTTGCTCCCCGCTGTTTATGTTCAATATTTGGATACTATCCAACATTTGGATAATCTATCCAAATATTGAACAGCATACCGTACACGCTCGTGCACGCTCCGGGATACGCGCTCTTTGCGCCCTTCCGTCCGGCAGTCCTGTCCTGCGGAAAACGCCGTATTTTGTGGTCTGTCTCTCCCTTGACGGCATAGCCATGATTATCTAAAAAAATAGTTTAATATTGGGCTGCCGTCCGCCTTTCCATGCCGGACGGCTTTTTTCACCGCTGCCGGAGAAGGACAGTAGGGGACTGCTGGGGAAGCTGCTGCGGGCATTCCGCCCTGCCGGAAAGTCAAAGGAAGATATCCAGAGACTCACGGCCGCCGCCGAAGCCGGGGATGTTGCCGCGCAGTACGAGCTGGCCATGCTGTACGGCCTCGGCAAGGACGTCGAACGGGACGACGCGCTGCCGCTGGAATGGGGACGCAAGGCCGCCGAACAGGGCCACGCCGAGGCGCAGTTCTTTCTGGCAAGCTGCTATCGGCTGGGTTCCGGCGTCGAGCGGGACGAGGAGCAGGTCTTCACCTGGGTCAGCAGATCCGCCGCACAGGGATTTGACGAGGCGCAATCCGGCCTCGGCATGTGCTATCATCTCGGTGAGGGCGTGCAGAAGGATGATGCCAAGGCCGTCCACTGGTTCCGCAAGGCCGCCGAACAGGGGCATGCCGGCGCGCGGGGGGCGCTTGCTCACGCAAATGTTTCCGTTTGAAACGCTTCGCCTTCCCAACCATACGGCCCGTCGTTTCGCGGAAAAACGTGTTTTCCGCTTGGTTTTGGCCGGGCGGCGCTGTGCCGCCGCCTCGCGTTGCATCTTTTTCAAAGAGAAAACGCTCGATCACCTTGAGGGCAAGAACGTCTGACGCGGCGGCGTGCGGGACACGGCCTTCCGTCCCGCCTGTCCGAACATCCCGTCCTCGCCAACGGCCTGCGCAAACGCCAGACCTTTTCCGCGCCCGACGCCGGACGCGGCCCGGCGGCCGCCCTTCCCTTGACATGGAAGACGAATCCCCCCAAGACATCCGGCATGTTTGCCTGCCGCTTCCCGGCGTCTGGCCCCGCATCCGCTCCACGAGGAGGTCCTCCACATGTCGCTTTTCCGCGTGCTCCTGCGCATCATCCTGCTGCCGCTGGCCATCCTGCTGCTTCTGGGTCTCTTGCTCAAGAGCTTCCTGATGGTCCTTTTCGTCATCAGGCCATTGCGTGCCGCCGCCGAAAAGGGCGACGCCGACGCGCAGTTCCGCTATGGTGAACACTGCCGCAAGGGAAGCTACAGGCCGGAAGACGACGCGCAGGCCGTCCAGTGGTTCCGCAAGGCCGCTGAACAGGGATACGCCGAAGCGCAGTGTGCCCTCGGTCTTTGCTGCAAGGAAGGGACCGGCGTGCCGCGGGACGACGTGAAGGCTGCCCAATGGTTCCGCAAGGCCGCTGAACAGGGATGCGCGGAGGCGCAGCGCCGCCTGGCCGACTGCTATCGCCACGGGCAGGGCGTGTCGCAGAGCAAGGCGCAGGCCGCCTACTGGTACCGCAAAGCCGCTGAACAAGACGACGCCGAGACGCAGGAGCCCCTCGGTTCCTGTCGGGAGGAAGGTGGCGATCAGCCGAAAGAGGCGCGACAGGGGCTCGACGCCATGCGCAAGGCCGCTGAAGAGGGCAACGCCGAGGCGCAGTACCGCTATGCGGAGTGCTGCCGCACGGGGGAAGGCGTGCCGCAGGACGATGCGCAGGCGGCCGTCTGGTTCCGCAAAGCCGCCGAACAGGGATACGCTGCTGCGCAAAACGCTCTTGGCCGCTGCTACTTCTTCGAGAAGGGCCTGGCGAAGGATCATGCACAGGCCGCCCTCTGGTTCAGCAAGGCTGCCGAACAGGGCTACGCTGAGGCGCAATACGGTCTCGGCTGTTGCCATGACCTGGGCCTCGGCGCGCCCAGGGACGATGCGCAAGCCGCTTTCTGGTGGCGCAAGGCCGCCGAGCAGGGGCACGCAAAGGCGCAGTTCGCCTATGCGGAATGCTGCCGCAAGGGAGAAGGCGTGCCGCAGGACTACGAACAGGCCGCCGTCTGGTTCCGCAAAGCCGCCGAACAGGGAGATGCCGCGGCGCAAAACAGCCTTGGGACCCGCTACCTCCTCGGGCAGGGAGTGCCGCAGGACAAGGAGCAGGCCGTGGAATGGTTCCGCAGGGGCGGCGAACAGGGAGATGCCTCAGCGCAGTACAATCTCGGCCTGTGCCGTGAGTATGGCTTCGGCGCGCCGCAAGACGCCGAGCAGGCGGCCATCTGGTACCGCAAAGCCGCCGAACAGGGCCATCCCGCTGCCCAATACAAACTCAGCCGGTGCTATGCTTATGGCGTCGGCCTGCCGCAGGACGACGCGCAGGCTCTCCTCTGGCTCAACAAGGCCGCCGAACAGGGAGATGCCGATGCCCAGTACGGCCTCGCCCTTCGCTTCGAGAAAGGTCTTGGCGTGCCGCAAGACGACGCGCAGACTGTCCTCTGGCTCACCAAAGCCGCCGAACAGGGAGAGGTCGATGCCCAGTACGATCTCGCTCTTCGCTGCGAGGAGGGTCTTGGCCTGCCGCAGGACGACGTGCAGGCTGTCCTCTGGTTCCAAAAAGCTGCCGAACAGGGAGATGCCGGTGCGCAATTCCGTCTCGGCCTTCGTCATCTTTCCGGCCAAGGCGTGGGAGAAAATGCGGAAGCGGCTGCGTACTGGCTGCGCAAGGCGGCCGAACAAGACCATATCGAAGCCCAGTTCCGCTATGCGCAGTGCTGCCGCAAAGGGGAAGGCGCACCGCGGTATGATGCGCAGGCCGAGCACTGGTTCCGCAAGGCTGCCGTACAGGGGCACGGTGAGGCGCAGTACGCTCTCGGCTGTTGCTGCAAGGACGGCATCGGCGTACCGCGGGACGACTCGCGGGCCGCGTACTGGTTCCGCATGGCCGCCGAACAGGGACATGCGCCGGCGCAGTACGCTCTCGGCGCTTCCTATAAGAACGGCCTCGGCGTGCTGCCGCAGGACGACGCGCAGGCCGCGTATTGGTTCCGCATGGCTGCCGAGCAGGGACACGAGGCGGCGCGGGAGGCGCTTGCTCGCGAGAGCGTTTCCGTTTGAAACGCGTCGCCTTCCCGACCGCACGGCCCGTCGTTTCGCGGAAAAAGCGTAGTTTTTCCGCTCAGATGCGGGGCGGACGGCGCTGCATCGCCTCCTCGTTCCCTGCCTTTTTCAAAGGCAAAACGCTCTAGAGCCGGCTAGCGCGGTTCGCAGCTTGCCCGGGGAAAGGCCCCCTCTCGCACGGGCGGAGGGGCTTCCCTTTCCCCCTAAGCCTCCTGTCGTTTTCTCAGCGCGTATTGGCAGGGGAAGAGGCTGGGACGATGCGGAAATGTCTGTCCGCAGCCGGATGGCTATGCCGGATCCTGCCCGCCGAAGATGACGGCCTCAAGGCAGGCGCAAAGAGCGTGGTACATGGGCAGGTGCAGCTCCTGGATCTGCGGTGTGGCCGAAGCCGGAGCGCGCAGCTCCACATCCAGCAGGGAGGCCATCTCGCCGCCGTCCCGGCCCGTCAGGCCCAGCGTGCGGCAGGACAGCAGCCGCGCCACGCGCAAAGCCTGGTTGACGTTGTACGAATTGCCGGAAGTGCTCATGCCCCAGACCACGTCGCCGGGCCGGGCCAACGCATAGACCTGCTGGGCGAAACCGAGTTGCCCGTCCACGTCATTGGCAAAGGCCGTGGGCAGCGCCACGCCGGAAACCAGCGGTATGGCCGCTATGCCGCCCTGCAGGCGGGACAGCTCCGCCGCCTGCTGGGGGAACATGTCGCGGGCGCGCCGGCAAAAGCTCTCCGGCAGGGGACGCGGCAGCAGGAACGACTTCATCAGCTCGCCGGCGATATGCTCGGCATCGGCAGCGCTGCCGCCGTTGCCGCACAGCAGGATCTTGCCCCCGGCGGCGACGCTCTCCGCCAGCAGGCGCACAGCCGCGGCAAAGGGTGCGGCGGCATCTTTCCATTGTGGGCAGCGCGTGCACAGATCCTGCCAGCAAGACGTTATCGTGGCTTCCATCTTCCTCTCCTCCTGGACCTTTTTCCGCAGGGACATGGCGACGCCTCGCCGCCCTGACGGCTTTTTCCGTCTCAAAAATGCGAGAAGACCTCCCCCGGGAGGCTCTCCCCTGTCGTATCGCCGCGCGAAGCGGGCGCCCCCCCTGCACGGACGTGCGGCAAGACCGCGGGCCAGTCCATCTCATCTTACCTTGCTTGCCCCCCTAGGTCGAGAGCCCCGACGACCAGCCAGCCTGCCAGCGCCAGCCGCGTTGCTCCCCCTCTTCGCGCACCTGCTGAAACGACGAGCTGTTGACATGTCATACCTTGCCCGGTATCGCTACGTATCATGCGGGGGACATGCAAGGCATGCGGAGCTGAAGAGAACACGCCCGACATGTTCCAGCATAGCGACAAACACGGCCCCTTTGGGCGGGAACCCTGCCGCGGATCTTGCGGCGTCACCGAACAGGACGACTGAGACAACGTCATGAAAAAAGCGCTCATCACCGGCGTCACGGGGCAGGACGGGGCCTATCTGGCCGAACTCCTCCTGCACAAGGGCTACGAGGTACACGGCATCAAGCGGCGTGCCTCGCTCTTCAATACCGACCGCATCGATCATCTGTATCAGGGGCCGCATCAGAAGGACCGCCGGTTCATGCTGCATTACGGCGACCTTTCCGACGCCGGGAACCTCGTCCGCATCATGCAGGAGGTGCAGCCGGACGAGGTCTACAATCTGGCCGCCCAGAGCCATGTGCAGGTATCCTTTGAATCCCCCGAGTACACGGCCAATGTGGACGCGCTGGGGACGCTGCGCCTGCTGGAGGCCATCCGCCTGCTCGGCCTGGAAGGGAGGACCCGCTTCTATCAGGCCTCCACGTCCGAACTGTTCGGCAAGGTGCAGGAAATCCCGCAAACGGAAAAGACCCCCTTCCATCCCCGCTCGCCCTATGCCTGCGCCAAGCTCTATGCCTACTGGATCACGGTCAACTACCGCGAGGCCTACGGCATGTACGCCTGCAAC